>NZ_PJAY01000056.1:0-83409 GCF_002836635.1 Stenotrophomonas sp. Bg11-02 | reverse complement strand
CCAGCCCCACCGCCCGGCCCAACCCAGGAATCCGAAGCTCTACGCGTCCCACCACGAGGGGCTCAGCCGTTCGCCGCCAACCATTGCGGCACGCCACTTGCATGTGCCCGGAGGCAACCTCCAGGAGCTCCACACGTGGCCGCAGCCGCAGATAAAACCAAGAAATCCGCCGACAAGGACAAGGCCGCTCCCTCGCGCCGTCCCGTGCTTGTGATCGCCCTGATCGCGGTCGTCGCCGCTGCCGCCGCCGGTGGCGGCGTGTGGTACTTCACCCAGGCCCCGCATGCCGCCGATGGCGCCCCCGCCACCCAGGCCAAGCCGAAGGCGCCGCCGGCCCCGGCCCAGTACTTCGGCCTGGAACCACCGTTCGTGGTCAACCTCAACGGCCCGGTCGACGGCCCGCGCTACCTGCAGGTGGAAGTACAGCTGATGACCCGCGACAGCTCCGCGCTGGAATCGATCAAGACTCATTCCCCCGCCCTGCGCGCGCGCCTGCTGATGCTGTTCTCGCAGGTCACTCCGGACCAGATCGCCGACCGTGCCGGCAAGGAGAAACTGCAGGCCGCCTCGCTGGCAGAAGTGCAGAAGGTGCTGCTCGCCGAGACCGGCAAGAAGTGCGCCGACGACCTGCTGTTCACCAGTTTCGTGACCCAGTAAGGGCGCCTGATGAACGACTTGCTGTCACAGGATGAAATCGATGCCCTGCTGCATGGCGTGGACAGCGGCGCGGTGGAGACCGACGACGACGGCGCGGTTCCGGGCGAAGCCCGCAACTACGACTTCGCCAGCCAGGACCGCATCATCCGCGGTCGCATGCCGACCCTGGAAATGGTCCACGAGCGCTTCGCCCGCCTGTGGCGGATCGGGCTGTTCAACCTGATCCGGCGCTCGGCCGAGCTGTCCGTGCGCGGCATCGAACTGGTCAAGTTCAACGATTACATGCACACGCTGTACGTGCCGACCAACCTCAACCTGATCCGCTTCAAGCCGCTGCGCGGCACCGGGCTGATCGTGTTCGAACCCACCCTGGTGTTCGCCATCGTCGACAACTTCTTCGGCGGCGACGGGCGCTACCCGACCCGCATCGAAGGCCGTGAGTTCACCGCCACTGAAATGCGGGTGATCCACCTGCTGCTGAAGCAGACCTTCGCCGACCTGCGTGAAGCGTGGGCGCCGGTGATGGACGTGGAGTTCGAATACATCAATTCGGAAATCAACCCGCACTTCGCCAACATCGTCACCCCGCGCGAGTACGTGGTGGTGTGCCGGCTTCACGTGGAGCTCGATGGCGGTGGCGGCGACATCCACGTCACCCTGCCCTATTCGATGCTCGAGCCGATCCGCGAACTGCTCGATGCCGGCATCCAGAGTGACCGCAACGACCGTGACGAAAGCTGGGGCCAGACCCTGCGCGAACAGCTCAACGTGGCCGAAGTCACCCTGTCCAGCGTGCTGGCCACCAAGCGCATGAGCCTGCGCGAGCTGACCCGCATGAAGGTCGGCGACATCCTGCCGATCGAGCTGCCGCAGCACGTGCCGATCTGCGTCGAAGAGATCCCGGTGTTCACCGGCACCTTCGGCGTGGCCAACGGCATGAACGCGGTGAAGATCACCGCTACCCATCCGCCGGGCACGCGTCCACGCGTCCCGGTCATCCAGGAAGAACCGAAATGAATGAAACCGAGCGCCAAGAAGCCATCGCCGCCCAGTTCGAAGCCCTGCAGGCCGAAGAGGCGACCGGTGCCGACCTCAACCTGGACGTGATCCTGGACGTGCCGGTGACGTTGTCGCTGGAAGTCGGCCGCGCACGCCTGCCGATCCGCAACCTGCTGCAGCTCAACCAGGGCTCGGTGGTGGAACTGGAGCGCGGCGCGGGCGAATCGCTGGATGTGTTCGTCAACGGCACCCTGATCGCGCATGGCGAAGTGGTGGTGATCAACGATCGCTTCGGTGTGCGCCTGACCGACGTGGTCAGCCCCAGCGAACGGATCCGGAGACTGCGTTGAGCCTGTCCCTGCTCATTGCCATCGGCCAGGCCGCCAGCAAGGCTGCGGCCCCGGTGGTCGGCCAGCATGCACCCTCCACCCCGGGCCTGTTCGGCGCGGTGCTGGCGCTGCTGCTGGTGCTGGCGTTGGTGGTCGGGCTGGGCTGGTTGCTCAAGCGCATGCCCGGCAGCAGCTTCCGCCAGGCCGAAGGGCTGAAGCTGGTCGCCAGCATCGCCGTCGGCGCCAAGGAGCGCGTGGTGGTGTTGGAAGTCAACGGCGAACAGATCCTGCTCGGGGTCACCGCCGGCGGCATCAGCAAGCTGGACACGCTGGACGAACCGCTGCCACCGCCGACGCCGATGCGCGTGCCGGACCTGAAGAACCTGCCCAATTTCGCCCAGTTGCTGCAGCAGCGGCTGCGCAAGGATTCCTGAGATGCGCCTGATGTCGAAGACGCCCGCCCTGCCGAACCGGGCCACCGCCCGTTGGCTGCCCTGGCTGACCCTGTTGCTGATGCTGCTGCCGGCACTGGCGTTCGCCGCGCCGGGCGCGCCGGGCACCCCGCTGCCGGACGTCAACGTCGGCCGCATCGGCGGCCAGCCGGTCAGCCTGCCGTTGCAGACCCTGTTGCTGATGACCGCGATCACCCTGATCCCGTCGATGCTGCTGGTGCTGACTGCCTTCACCCGCATCATCGTCGTACTGGCCCTGCTGCGGCAGGCGCTGGGCACCGGCCAGACCCCGTCCAACCAGGTGCTGCTGGGGCTGGCGCTGTTCCTCACCGCGATGATCATGCTGCCCACCTGGGACAAGGCATGGAGCGCCGGCATGGCGCCCTACCTGGATGGCCAGATCGATTTCCAGACCGCCTGGACGCTGACCACCCAGCCCCTGCGCGGCTTCATGCTGGCGCAGATCCGCGAGACCGACCTGATGACCTTCGCCGGCATCGCCGGGCATGGCACGTATGCCAGCCCGGATGCCGTGCCGTTCCCGGTGCTGGTCGCTTCATTCGTCACCAGCGAGCTGAAGACCGCCTTCGAGATCGGCTTCCTGATCTTCATCCCGTTCGTGATCATCGACCTGGTCGTAGCCAGCGTCCTGATGTCGATGGGCATGATGATGCTGTCGCCGATGCTGGTGTCGGCCCCGTTCAAGATCCTGCTGTTCGTGCTGGTGGATGGTTGGGTGCTGACCGTCGGCACGCTGGCGGCCAGCTTCAATCCTGCCTGAAGCAGAAAGCCCTCGAGCAAGCTCGAGGCTACATAGAACGTCACACAACGGAACCGCGATGTCTCCCGAACTTGCCTTGACCGAACTGCGTGGCGGCCTGATCGCTACCTTGTGGGTAGCCGGCCCGCTGCTGTTGACCGTGCTGGTGGTCGGCGTGGTGGTTGGCGTGGTGCAGGCCGCCACCCAGCTCAATGAACCCACCATCGCCTTCGTGGCCAAGGCGGCCGCGCTGACCGCGGTGCTGTTCGCGCTGGGCAGCCTGTTGCTGGGGCACATGGTGGAGTTCACCATCCTGCTGTTCCAGCGCATCCCGCACCTGATCGGCTAGGCACGCGGCGATGGATCCGGCTACCCAGATGGCATCGGACGGCCTGCAGGCGTTCGGGATGATCGGCGACACGCTGTGGACCCTGCTGCGGCTGGGCGCGATGATCATGGCGATGCCGTTGATCGGCACGCGTGCGGTACCGTCACGGATCAAGCTGCTGCTGTCGGCCACGCTGGCGATCGCGCTGGCGCCGATCCTGCCGCCGGTCCCCAGCTGGGTCGGCTTCGATGCCGCCACCGTGCTGACCATCTTCCGCGAGCTGGTCATCGGCATCACCATCGGCTTCATGCTGCGGCTGGTGTTCGAAGCCGGCGCGCTGGCCGGCGAGCTCATCGCCCAGGGCACCGGACTGTCTTTCGCGCAGATGGCCGACCCCATGCGCGGCGGCAGCTCGGGCGTCATCGGGCAGTGGTTCTACCTGATGTTCGGCCTGCTGTTCTTCACCGCCAATGGCCATCTGGCGCTGATCTCGCTGCTGGTGGACAGCTATCGCGCGCTTCCCATCGGCACCACCCTGCCCGACCCCGCGGCCTCGGTCGGCATCGCGCCCACCTTCCTGCTGACCGTGCTGCGCGGCGGCGTGGGCCTGGCGCTGCCGCTGATCGTGGCGATGCTGGCGGTGAACCTGGCCTTCGGTGCACTGGCCCGTGCCGCACCGGCGCTCAACCCGATCCAGCTCGGCCTGCCGGTGTCCCTGCTGCTCGGTCTGGCCTTGCTTGCGGTGCTCGCCGGTGAGATGGGTCCGCCGGTGCAGCGCCTGTTCGACGCTGCCTTCGAGGCCGCTGGCGCGGTGGTGCGCTGAGCCCGGGTCCGGCTCCTGCAGGCATGGATCTTGCAGCCAGGCGGTGATCCCCTGAGACCTGCGCGCGATGTCCGAGAACGAAGACGGCGGCGAAAAGACCGAACAACCGACAGAAAAACGCCTGCGCGAGGCCCGCGAACAAGGCAACACGCCGCGCTCGCGCGAGCTGGCCACCGCTGCGGTGTTCGGTGGCGGCGTGCTGGCGGTGATGGCGACCGGCGGCAGCCTGGCGGCCGGCGCGATCGACTGGATGAAGCAGGCGCTGAAGCCGGACCTGGCCCTGCGCCAGCACCCGATGGAGCTGTTCGGGCATGTCGGCGACCTGTTCCTGCGGCTGCTGCTGGTGACCGCCCCGCTGCTGATCGTCTGCCTGCTGGCCAGTTTCCTCGCCCCGGTGGCGATGGGCGGCCTGCGCTGGTCGGCCAAGGCGATGATGCCGGACTTCACCCGGATGAATCCGGCCTCCGGACTCAAGCGGCTGTACGGGCCGGAAGCCATCGCCGAGTTCACCAAGTCGCTGCTGCGCGTGGCCTTCGTCGGCGTGGGCGCCGGCATCGTGATGTGGGGGGGCATGGACCTGCTGCGCGGCCTGCTGCACCTGCCGCTGGAAAGCGCGATCGTGCGCGGGCTGGGCTTCACCCTGAAGCTGCTGCTGGGCACGGCGGTGGCGATGCTGCTGCTGGCCGCCATCGATGCGCCGTACCAGCGCTGGAACTGGATGCGCAAGCTGAAGATGACCCGCGAAGAGCTGCGCCGCGAAATGAAGGAGAGCGAGGGCAGCCCGGAAGTGAAGGGACGCATCCGCCAGATGCAGCACCAGATGGCCAACCGCCGGATGATGGAAGCGGTGCCGACCGCCGACGTGGTGCTGGTCAATCCAACCCACTACGCGGTGGCGCTGAAGTACGAAGGCGGCAAGATGGGCGCGCCCACGGTGGTCGCGCTGGGCGTGGATGAAACCGCCCTGCACATCCGCAAGATCGCCGAAGGCAACAAGGTGGCGATTGTCTCGGCGCCGCCGTTGGCACGCGCCTTGTATAGGGAAGGGGAACTCGGAAAGGAAATCCCCGTGAGACTGTATTCGGCCGTTGCCCAGGTGCTGTCCTATGTCTACCAGCTGCGCAACTGGCGCAGCGGCCCGATGCCGGCCCAGCCCTACGTGGACGTGGCCGAACATCCGCCCGGCACGCCGCTTGACGGAGCGGGCCGATGAGCGCGCAGGCCGGCGGCCTCAACACCCGCAACGTGCTGGCGATGATCCGCCAGGGCCTTGGCGCGCCGTTGATCATCATGGCCCTGCTGGCGATGGTCGTGGTGCCGCTGGCCGCGCCGGTGCTGGATGCGCTGTTCACCTTCAACATCGCCATTTCGATGATGGTGCTGCTGGCGGTGGTGTACGTGAAGCGACCGCTGGACTTCACCATCTTCCCGATCGTGCTGCTGGTCACCACCATGCTGCGGCTGGCGCTGAACGTGGCCTCCACCCGAGTGATCCTGCTCAACGGCCAGAACGGCCACGAAGCAGCCGGCAAGGTGATCGCCGCCTTCGGTGAGTTCGTCATCGGCGGCAACTACGCGGTCGGCATCGTGGTGTTCGCGATCCTGACCATCATCAACTTCGTGGTGATCACCAAGGGTGCCGGACGGGTTTCCGAAGTGACCGCGCGCTTCATCCTCGATGCGATGCCGGGCAAGCAGATGGCCATCGATGCCGACCTGAATGCCGGATTGTTGACGCGCGAGGAAGCCAAGCTGCGCCGCGAGGAAGTGCGCGAGGAAGCGGATTTCTACGGCGCGATGGACGGTGCCAGCAAGTTCATCCGCGGCGATGCGATCGCCGGCATCCTGATCCTCTTCATCAACCTGATCGGCGGGCTGGCCGTGGGCATGCTGCAGCACAGCATGGCCTTCGGCGATGCCGCCGCCACCTACACCCTGCTGTCCATCGGTGACGGTCTGGTGGCGCAGCTGCCGGCCCTGCTGGTGTCCAGCGCGGTGGCGATGCTGGTCACCCGCGCCTCGCGCTCGCAGGACATGAGCCAGGCGATGATGGGCCAGGTGTTCGGCCAGTACCGCGCCCTGGCCATCACCGCCGGCATCATCGGCGTGGTTGGCCTGGTACCGGGCATGCCCAACGTCGCCTTCCTGACGCTGGCCGCGATCCTCGGCTTCCTGGCCTGGAAAGCCTGGAAGAAAAGCCAGGCGGCACTGGACCCGGCGAGCACTGCACCGGCTGCCCCGCCGATGGATGCGCTCGGTCGTCCGGCGGCCCCGGCACCGACGGCCGAACTGACCTGGGACGAACTGCGTCCGGTGGATCCACTGGGACTGGAAGTCGGTTACCGGCTGATCCCGCTGGTGGACGCCGCCCAAGGGGGCGAGCTGATGGCACGCATCAAGGGCGTGCGCCGCAAGCTGACCCAGGACATCGGCTTCCTGATCCCCTCGGTCCACATCCGCGACAACCTGGAACTGCCCGCCACCGCTTACCGCCTGCTGATCCACGGTGTGCCGGTGGCCACCGCGGAGATCCATCCCGACCGCGAGCTTGCGCTCGACCCGGGCAGCGCGCTGGGCCAGCTGGACGGCATCGCCGGCAAGGATCCGGCCTTCGGGCTGGATGCCACCTGGATCCAGCCGCACCAGCGCGCCCACGCTGAAACGATGGGCTACACCGTGGTCGATCCGGCCACCGTGGTCGCCACCCATCTTTCGCACCTGATCCGCGAACACGCCCCGGAACTGCTCGGCCACGAAGAAGTGCAGCAGCTGCTGGCCAACCTGGCCAAGAGCGCGCCCAAGCTGGTGGAAGACCTGACCCCCAAGGCGCTGCCGCTGTCGATCGTGGTGCGCGTGCTGCAGAACCTGCTGGTCGAACGGATCCCGGTGCGCCAGCTGCGCAAGATCGCCGAAGCGCTGGTGGAGACGGCGCCGTCCAGCCAGGACCCTGCCACGCTCACCGCGGCGGTACGCAACACGCTGGGCCGCTTCATCGTGCAGGAGATCGCCGGGATGTCCGCCGAGCTGCCGGTGTTCACCCTCAACCCGCAATTGGAACGCGTCTTGCAGGAGTCCACGCAGGGCAACGGCGCTGCGCTGGAACCCGGACTCGCCGAACGGCTGCACCAGAGCCTTGCCGACTGTGTCAGCAAGCAGGAAGCCCGCAACGAGCCCGCCGTGGTACTGGTACCCGGCCCGGTCCGTGCCGCGTTGGCACGGCTGGTCCGCCACAGCGTTCCTGCGCTGTCGGTGCTGGCCTACAGCGAAGTCCCCGAGGACAAGCGCTTGAAGCTGATAGGCACCATCAGCTGAGCCGCGCTTCCACCCGGTGGCGGAAAGCCGGCAGCAGCGCCATTGCAACGTCTTGATCCACCCATTACCGAAGGGGACCCCGCACCGTGCTGACCACCGACCACCCGCGATCCCCTGCCCCTGAAACGAATCCGTCCCGGTACCCCAGCATGAAAATCAAACGATTCGTCGCCGCCGACATGCGCTCGGCCATGAACCTGGTACGCAAGGAACACGGTCCCGATGCGGTGATCCTGTCCAACCGGCGGATCGAGGAAGGCGTGGAAATCGTGGCTGCCGCGCACTACGACGAAAGCGTGGTGCAGCGTGCGCTGGAAACCGCACGCAAGGACAGCGCACCGGCACCCGCGCCGGCACCGCGCCCGCGCACCGCGGCCGACGCGATGATCGCGGCGATGACCCGCCGCCGCACGCCCGAACAGGACGTCGAGCCGGTTGCGGCCACCACCTCGGCCGTCGCCGCGCTGGCGCGTGCGGCGGTCGGCGCCACCGGTCGCACCCTCAACAGCGCTGATGAAGGCGTGCCGCGTCGTGGCAGCGAAGGCTTCGCCGCCACCCTGGCGCGTGCCGCCGGAGGCCTCGCCCGGTTCCCGTCGCCGCCGGCCGTCAACGAACCGTCGCTGCCCGAGCAGATCTTCGCCCCCTTCGTGCAGCCGCCGGCCGACGCGCCGCGGGTGTCGCCCAGCCGCCCTGCCGCTGCGCTGCCGCGCGCTTGGGTGGAGGACGAAACCTTCGAGGTCGCCGCAGCGGCAGAGGCCGTTGAACCGCGCGTTCCGGCACCGGTCCTGCGCGCACCGGCGGTGCTGCCGCCGCCGCTGCCGATGGCCTTCGCCGCACAGGTGCCGGAGCTGAGCGACCGCGAGCCACAGCAGGCGGCGGTCTCCGCTGTCGGTAGCGCCGAGCCATGCTCGGCGGAATCTGCCCGTCCACGGCCCGCTTCGCTCGCCGACCATGGGTCGGCGCTACCCCTGGCCGTCAGCGCCGAGCCCTGCCCGGCGGAATCCGCACCCGCTCCCACCCTCCAGCTGGCCGAAGTCGTGCCGCCGGCGCCGCCGGTGGTTGCGCCCCCCACCCTCACCGTCATCGCCCGCGACGACGAAGAGATGCGCCACCTGCGCAATGAAGTGGCCGGCATGCGCCAGGTCATCGAACGCGAAATGCACCGCTTCACCGATGAGCGCCTGCGCGGCAACCCGGTGCGTGCCACCGCGCTGGACCTGATGGACGAATATGGCTTCGACGCCGGGATCGCCCGCGACGTGGTGCTGCAGATCCCGCTGGATACCGAAGCGCACCGGGGTCGCGGGCTGATGCTGGGCCTGCTGTCGCGCAAGCTGCCGATCTCCCCGGTCGACCCGCTGGAAGCCGGCGGGGTGATCGCGCTGGTCGGCCCCACCGGTGCCGGCAAGACCACCACCATCGCCAAGCTGGCCTCGCGCTTCGCCGAAGCCCACGCCCCGCGCGACGTCGCCCTGGTCACCACCGACACCGCCCGTATCGGCGCCCGCGAGCAGTTGTACGGCTTCGGCCGCCAGCTCGGCATCGCCGTGCACGAGGCCAACAGTGGTACCGATCTGGACCAGTTGCTGGAACGCTTGAAGGACTACAAGCTGGTGCTGATCGATACCGCCGGCGTCGGCCCGCGCGACCGCACCCTGGCCTCGCAGTTGCAGTGGCTGCGCGCCGCCCCCCAGGTGAGCACCCTGCTGGTGCTGCCGGCCAACACCAGTTTCGGCGACATGGACGAAGTGGTGCGCCGCTTCAGTGCCGCCAACCTGCAGGGCGTGGTGCTGAGCAAGCTGGATGAGACCGGCCGCTTCGGTACCGCCCTGTCGGTGGCCGTCGACCACCGCCTGCCGATCACCTGGGTGACCGACGGCCAGGACGTTCCCGAGGACCTGCACCGGGCCAGTGCAGCCAATCTCGTACTTCGCCTTGAAGATTTGCGCCGCGCGGCCGATATGCCCTGCAACCCGGAGTTGAACCATGCCGTCGCGTGAGTACGCCAAGCTGACCACCGCCTTTCCGTTGTCGGCCACCCGCAGCCAGCCGCTGGGCCCTGTCCGCACCATCGCCGTCACCGGCGGCAAGGGCGGCGTGGGCAAAACGAACGTTTCGGCCAACATGGCCGTGGCGCTCGCCGGCATGGGCAAACGCACGCTGCTGCTGGACGCCGACCTGGGCCTGGCCAACATCGACGTGATCCTGGGCCTGAAGCCGGAGTTCACCCTGGCCGACCTGATCGCCGGCCGCTGCACGCTGGAAGAAGTCATCATCGAAGGCCCGAACGGCGTGCTGGTGGTCCCGGCCGCGTCCGGTCGCCGGCACATGGCCGAACTGGCCCCGGCCGAGCATGTCGGCCTGGTCAATGTGTTCTCCGAACTGGAGCGCGACCTGGATGTCATGGTGGTGGACACCGCCGCCGGCATCACCGATGGCGTGCTGACCTTCTGCCAGGCTGCCCAGGACACCGTGGTGGTGGTCTGTGACGAGCCCGCCTCGATCACCGATGCGTACGCCCTGATCAAGGTGCTTTCGCGCGAACGCGGCGTGGACCGGATCCAGGTGGTGGCCAACATGGTGCGTGACTCCAACGAAGGCCGCGTGCTGTATGAAAAGCTGAGCCGGGTCTGCGAGAAGTTCCTCGCCGATGTCTCGCTGAACTACCTCGGCTGCGTGCCGCAGGACGACTGGCTGCGCCTTTCGGTGCAGCGCCAGCAGCCGGTGGTGAAGGCCTATCCGTCCAGCCCGTCGGCGCTGGCGATCAACGAGATCGCCCGCCGTACCGCACGCTGGCAGGCCCCCACCGAGCCGCGCGGCGGCGTGGAGTTCTTCCTCGAACGCATCCTCAAGCAGCGCGGGGTGGTGGCATGAAAGGCGCAGCGCAGTACCGCGAAGTACAGCGCACCGCGGCCACCGAATGCATCAACCAGCATTCGGACCTGGTGCGCCGCATCGCCCATCACCTGGCCGCCCGGCTGCCCGCCAGCGTGGAGGTCGATGACCTGATCCAGGCCGGCATGATGGGGCTGATCGAAGCCTCGCGCAGCTATGACGCCGACCAGGGCGCATCGTTTGAAACCTATGCCTCGATCCGCATCCGTGGCTCGATGATCGACGAGATCCGCCGTGGCGACTGGGTGCCGCGTTCGGTGCACCGCCGTGCGCGTGACGCCGCCGCCACCATCCGCCGGCTGGAACAGGCCAGCGGCCGCGCGGCATCGGCCACCGAGGTTGCGGCGGCGATGGACATCCCGCTGCCGGACTACCTGCGGCTGATGGAAGATGCCTCGCGCGGCCAGGTGCTGAGCCTGGAGTCACGGATCGAAGACCAGGGCGAGCTGGACACCATTGCCCAGGGCGGTCCGACCCCGCAGCAGGTACTCGAACGCAGCCAGTTCGGCAGCGAACTGGGCAAGGCGATCGGCCACCTGCCCGAGCGCGAGCAGCTGGTGCTGTCGCTGTATTACGAACAGGAACTCAACCTTAAAGAGATCGGCGCAGTGCTCGGCGTGAGCGAGTCGCGGGTCTGCCAGATCCATGGCCAGGCGGTATTGCGCCTGCGTGGCCGACTGAAAACCTTCGAGGCCGTTGACGCGGGCCTGGAAGCGTAAGTACCCAAGAGGAATCAAGCTTTGAACAAGAACATGCGCATCCTGATCGTCGACGACTTTTCGACCATGCGTCGCATCGTCAAGAACCTGCTCGGCGACCTCGGCTTCACCAACACCGCCGAAGCTGAAGATGGGCATGCCGCACTGGCGATGCTGCAGAGCCAGTCTTTCGATTTCGTGGTCACCGACTGGAACATGCCGGTGATGACCGGTATCGAGCTGCTCAAGGCGATCCGGGCCGATGCACGCCTGAAGACCCTGCCGGTGCTGATGGTCACCGCCGAAGCCAAGCGCGAACAGATCATCGAAGCGGCCCAGGCCGGCGTCAACGGCTACATCATCAAGCCGTTCACCGCCCTGACCCTGCAGGAAAAGCTGGGCAAGATCTTCGAACGCCTGGCGGCGAGCGCCTGATGGCCGTTGTCATGGATGCAGCGATGGACAAGGCCTGGCTGGTGCAGCGGCTGCAGGAAGCGCTTGCCGCGCTGGAAGCGGGCGATGAAACCGGCTGGCGCGTGCAGATCGATGCCCTCGCCGCCGCGCGTACCCAGCCGATGATGGCTGGCCTGTCACGGCTGGCGCGCGAGCTTGGCCAGGCTCTGGGCGAACTGCCCACCGTCACCACCGATGCCGGTGAGCTGGACGACGCCTGCGCCCGCCTGGACCACGTGGTGACGATGACCGAACAGGCCACCCACCGCACCCTGGACCTGACCGAAGAATGCCGTGCACTCACCGCACGCCTGGGTGAAGAGGCGTTGCCGCTGCTGGAGCAGCAGCAGGCGCTGGAGCGCATCCGCCACAACCTGACCGAGATCGCCCTGACCCAGAGCTACCAGGACCTGACCGGGCAGATCATCCGCCGCGTGGTCGGCATCGTGCGCCGCGTGCATGAAGGCTTTGGTGCGCTGGGCCTGCCGCCGGAACTGCAGGCGCAGCGCCAGCAGGGTCGTCACGAACCGGCACTGGCCGGTCCTGCGGTGCACGGCGTGGACCGCCATGCGGTGTCCCAGCACGATGCCGACGACCTGCTGTCCGACCTGGGGCTCTGAAGATGAGTGGAATCGCCGACGACATCGCTGCCGACTTCATCATCGAGGCGCAGGAAATCCTTGATCGTCTCGGCGAGCAGCTGGTCACCCTGGAACAGGACCCGCAGGACAGCCCGCAGCTCAATGCGGTGTTCCGCGGTTACCACACGCTGAAAGGCGGCGCCGGTTTCCTTGGCATCACCGCCATGGTCGAACTGTGCCACGCCGCGGAAGAGACCCTCGGCCTGGTGCGTGCCGGCCAGGCCACGCTGCAGCCGCACCATTTCGATGCCGGCCAGCAGTCGCTGGACTACCTGCAGTCGATGCTGGATTCGGTTTCGGCCGGCGAAGAGCCCGGCCATGCGCCACCGGAGCTGATCGCCCAGTTCGATGTCGGTGCGGCTCCGGCCAGCACGGCCGCGGCTGCAAGCGGCGATCCATCGCTGATCAGCGATGACGAATTCGAAGCCCTGCTTGACCAGCTGCATGGTGGCGGCGCACCGACCGCGGTGGCACCCAAGGCAGCAGATGCGATGATCAGCGAAGACGAGTTCGAAGCCCTGCTCGACCAGCTGCACGGCGGTGCCGTGCCCGGCGCCCAGGCCGTTGCCCCGGTGGCCCCTGCGCCCGTTCCCGCCAAGCCCGCCCCGCCCGCCGCCCGTGCACCGGCGGCCAATGCCGCCGCCCCGCCCAAGCCGGCCAAGCCGCTGGCCGAAGCCGAGCAGACCGTGCGCGTGGACACCAAGCGGCTGGACGCCATCGTCAACCTGATCGGCGAACTGGTGCTCTCACGCAACCGGCTCAAGACGCTGCGCGCGCGCCTGCGCGATGAAGAACTCGACCGCGCGGTCTCCACCCTGGACATCGCCACCGCGCGGCTGCAGTCGGCGGTGATGCGTACCCGCATGCAGCCGGTGGGCAAGGTGTTCTCACGCTTCCCCAAGGTCGCCCGCGATGTCGCCCGCTCGCTGAGCAAGGAAGTCGAACTGGAGCTGGTAGGGGCGGAAACCGAGCTGGACCGGAACCTGGTGGAAGCGCTGGCCGATCCGCTGGTGCACCTGGTGCGCAATGCCATCGACCACGGCGTGGAAATGCCTGACCTGCGCGAAGCCCAGGGCAAGCCGCGCAGTGGCCACGTGCGGCTTTCAGCGCAGCAGGAAGGCGACTATGTCAGCATCGAAGTGCAGGATGACGGCGCCGGCATCGATCCGGAAAAGCTGCGGGCCAAGGCCCGCGAGAAGGGCCTGATCGATCCTGAAGCCGCCGCCCGCCTGAGCAGCGAAGAATGCCTGCATCTGGTGTTCCTCCCCGGCTTTTCCACCAAGGCCCAGGTCACCGACATTTCCGGTCGCGGCGTTGGCATGGACGTGGTGCAGTCGCGCATCCGCGAACTGAGTGGACAGATCCAGATCCAGTCCGAGCTGGGCCGTGGCAGCCGCTTCATGATCCGCGTACCGCTCACCCTGGCGATCCTGCCGACCCTGCTGGTGCAGGCCGGCGAGGATGTCTACGCCTTGCCGCTGGCTCGCGTGCTGGAGGTGCTGCATGCACCGGCCACCTCGCTGGGCTGGTTCGATGGCCGCGCGGTGCTCGACCGTCGCTCGCACACCCTGGCCCTGGTGGACCTGCGCCAATGGCTGGACGTGGAGCCGATGCAGTCCAATCTTCTCACCATCGTGGTGCTGCAGGCGGGCGAAGCACGCTTCGGGCTGGTGGTGGACCAGGTGCGCGGCCGCGAAGAAGTGGTCATCAAGCCCTTGCCGAAGGCGCTGCGCGGACTGCGCGGCTATGCCGGCGCCACCCTGATCGGCGACGGTCGGATGGCGCTGATCCTCGATGTCGACGGGCTTCGCAGCCCGCACGACTGATTAAAAACTGTGACGTCGGTCGGCACGCTGCCGGCCGCCAGCTCAAGTCACACCGCTACGGGCCGATAACCGATCCATGGACAGACTCAGCCTCATAGGACTCTTCCTCGCCTTGGCATCACTGGTCGGGGGCAGCATCCTCAAGGGCGCTGGCCTGGCGTCGCTGTGGTCGCCGGCTGCGTTCGTGATCGTGATCGTGGGAACCCTCGCATCGATCCTGCTGCATACCGCCCCGGCGGTGTTCAAGCATGCCTTCACCATCGTGCGCTGGGTGATCCGCCCGCCGCAGAGCGATCGCCGCCAGCTGATCACCCAGATCGTGGAATGGAGCAACATCGCCCGCCGCCAGGGCCTGCTCGGCCTGGAGGCACAGGTCGAAGCGCAGTCCGATCCGTTCCTGCGCAAGGGGCTGCAACTGCTGGTGGACGGCGTGGAGCCGGAAACCATCCGGCACATGCTGGAGATCGAACTGAGCAGCCAGGAGCACAAGGACCTCGCCGCCTCCAAGGTGTTCGAGGCCATGGGCATCTATGCGCCGACGCTGGGCATCATCGGCGCGGTGCTGGGCCTGATCGCGGTGATGAAGAACCTGGCCGACCCCAGCAAGCTCGGCCATGGCATCGCCGCGGCGTTCACCGCCACCATCTACGGCATCGCCTCGGCGAACCTGCTGTTCCTGCCGGTATCGGCCAAGCTCAAGAGCGTCATCGCGCACAACACCCGAGACCGGGAAATGGCCATCGAAGGCCTGATCTCGATCGCGCTGGGCGAGAATCCGCGCAACATCGAATCCAACCTGAGCGGGTTCCTGCACTGACATGGCCCGCCGCAAGCACCACGAAGAGCATGCCAACCATGAGGCCTGGGCGATTCCGTACGCCGACCTGATGACGCTGCTGCTTGCCTTCTTCGTGGTGATGTATGCGATCTCATCGGTCAACGAAGGCAAATACCGCGTGGTCGCCGCCGCGCTGAGCACGGCCTTCGGTTCGGCCCCGCGCACCCTCAACCCCGTGCAGGTCGGCAGCAACCAGGTCAAGGGCGGTGGCTGGGATGCGCCCTCGGTGATCAACGCAGGCAGCCGCGTCGGTCCATCAGCACCGGCGCCGGCCAACGATCCCTCCTTGCTGCCGGCGATGGCATCACAGATGCGCTCGCCGGTGTCCTTCCGTGACCAGGAACAGCTGAAGCAGGCCGAGCGCCAGCTCAATGCGATCGCCGACCGGCTCACCGCCACGCTGGCGCCGCTGATCGACCGCGGCATGATCACCGTGCGCCGTACCGAGCTGTGGATCGAGGTGGAGATCAACAGCGATATCCTGTTCCCGACCGGTGCCTCGGTGCTGGACGTGCAGGCGCGTGACACCCTGTCCACGCTGGCCGGGGTGCTGCGCGATGTGCCCAACAGCGTGCGCGTGGAAGGCCACACCGACAACGTGCCGATCGCCACCGCGCAGTTCCCTTCCAACTGGGAACTGTCGGCCGCGCGTGCCGCCAGCGTGGTGCACCTGTTCGCCGACCAGGGCCTGCAGCCGGCCCGCCTGGCGATGGTCGGCTACGGCGAATTCCGCCCGCGCGAGGACAACACCAGCGCCGGCGGACGCAACCGCAACCGGCGCGTGATGGTGATCATCCTGGCCGACACCACGCACGGCGTGGACCCGATCAGCGAACGGCTCAACGCCTCCGCCGGCAGCGCTGCGCCCGCGCCGATCACCCCGATTTCCTTACCCCCCACCCCGCAGGCGCCACGTGCGCCTGCAGCGGCCGGCAGCCCGATCGGCGCCGCCGTCACCCCCGCCATGAAGGAGTAGACCGATGCGCATCTGGGCAATCGCCAACCAGAAGGGCGGCGTCGGCAAGACGACCACCACCCTGGCGCTGGGCCGGCAACTGGCCGCCCTGGGCCACCGCGTGCTGCTGATCGATCTTGACCCGCATGCTTCACTGACCCGCTCGTTTGGCATCCCGCTGGATCCGCCGCCGGCCGGCGTGCTGGAACTGTTCGCCGCACCGCCGGCCGAACTGGCCACGCTGTGCCACGCCAGCCGCATCCCGGGGCTGGACCACGTCTGCGCGCAGTCGGCGCTGGCCACGCTGGAACGGCGCAGCGCCAACCAGCCTGGACTGGGACTGTCGCTGCAGAATGCGCTGGCACGCCACGCCGGCCGTCACGATTACATCCTGCTCGACTGCGCGCCCACGCTCGGGCTGCTGATGATCAACGCACTGGCTGCGGCGGATCGCCTGATCATTCCCACCCAGGCCGAACCGCTGGCGCTGCACGGGCTGGACGGCATGGTCCGCACCGGTGAAATGGTTGAACGCTCGCGTCGACGCCCGCTGCCGATGTCCATCCTGCCGACCCTGTTCGACCGCCGCACCCGCGCCGGCAACGAGAGCCTGCGGCAGATGCAGGACAACCATGGCACGCGTGTCTGGGAGGATGCGATCCCGGTGGACACGCGGATGAGCAACGCCGCCACGCTGATGGCGCCGGTGGAAGGGGACGACTATCCGGGCCGCGGCCTGGCCGCCTACCGCCGTGCCTTGGACTGGATCCTGGCCGACGATGCGCGCGCACTGGAGCAGGCCGCATGAACAACGAAACCGTGCTGGACGATTACCTGGAACAGCTGCTGGGCGAAGCCACCACGACACTCGCCGAGCCGGTCGCGGTTCCCGCTGCCCAAACCGCAGCCGAGCCCCCCGCCGAACGCGAGCCGACCTGGGATGACCTGCCCGACGAGGTGGTCTACGAAACCGGGCCGGCCAGCAGCGAAGACCCCGCATTGATGGACGAAGCCAGCCTGCAGGCCGCCTTTGATGCCGCCGCCGACGCGCCGCTGCCTGCTGCTGGAGCGGAACCGGAACCGACCTGGGACGACCTGCCGGACGAAGTGATCTTCGAAACCGGCGAGGACGTCAGCGCGGTGCTCACCAACGCCGACAGCCCCTCGCTGGAAGCCGCCTTCGCTGCCGCAGCCGATCCCATCGCCGCCCTGCTCGCCCCGGCCCCGCCCGCCGCGCCTGCGGCGCCCGCGTTGCCGCCGCGCACCGTGGCCCGCGCTACCCCCGCGCTGGCGCAGCCGAATGAAAACCCGCCCAGCACCTGGCAGGAACTGCAGGAACAGGCCCGGCAGAGCGGTTACGCCTCCTCCCCGCAGCGACGCGCCACCGAGCGCAGCTCGCGCTGGCTGCGGCTGCGCTGCGGCAGCCAGGCCTATGCGCTGGAACTGCTGAAGGTGCAGGAAGTGGTGCTGCCGGTCCCGCTGCTGCCCCTGCGCGGCACCGCCCCGGCGATGCTCGGCATCATGAACCTGCGCGGCCAGGTAGTTCCGGTGATGGACCTGGGCATCCACCTCGGCGGCGCCCCCGCCGGCGAAGACGCCCTGACCCGCATCGTGGTGCTGGAAGAAAACGGCGAGATCATGGGCCTGCGCGTGAGCGCCGTGGAAGACGTCACCAACCTCAGCGACTCCCAGATAGAACCCCCCGACACCGCCCGTATCTGCCGCATCAGCAACGACATCTTCCGAGGCGTAGCCCGCCTCCACCAGCAACCGATGATCCTGCTCGACGCCACCCAACTCCTGAACTGAAAGGCAGCAGCCCAGACGCGAGGAACTTCGCTCCTGCTCCTGCTCCTGCTCTTCCCCCCAATCACCCGCGGCTCAAGCGCGGACTGTCAGCGAGGGGGGCGGGCAGGGTCAGGCAGGACTGTGTGAGGCAGGAGCCGAACACAAGCCTACACGGACGTACTTGCAGCGTGTCCTGCCTGACCCTGCCCGCCCCCCTCGCCCCCGGCTTCTGCTTCTGCCCCGGGGACGCGAAAAAAAACCCAACCCTAAAGCTTCCCCGGATATTGCCGCTATGAAGTCTGGAACCGTTTGTCCGGAGCAACAATGAGCACTGTGGACCTGGGTGAAGATCTCGGCATCGAGAGCAGCACCGAGCTGAAGAACCGCCTGGCCCCGTTGCTGGCCGCGGCCGACCCGCTGACCCTCGACGCCAGCCGGGTGGGCCGTATCCACACCGCCGCCATGCAGGTCCTGTGCGCCTTCGTACAGGCCCGGCGCGGTGCCGGATTGCAGACGGAATTCAGCGGCAGCACCGCAACCTTCACCGACGCCGCGCGATTGCTCGGCGTCACCCAGGCCCTGGGCCTGGCTGTATCCCATGACAACCTGAAATCTGTGGAGAACGCGGCATGAGCGCACGTATCTTGGTGGTGGACGACTCGGCGTCGATGCGCCAGATGGTTTCCTTCGCCCTCACCTCGGCCGGCTTTTCCGTCGAAGAAGCCGAGGACGGCGCCGTCGCGCTGGGCCGGGCCAAGGGCCAACGCTTCAACGCGGTGGTCACCGACGTCAACATGCCGAACATGGATGGCATCTCGCTGATCCGCGAACTGCGCCAGCTGGCCGAATACAAGTTCACCCCGATGCTGATGCTGACCACCGAATCGGCCGCCGACAAGAAGTCCGAAGGCAAGGCCGCCGGCGCTACCGGCTGGCTGGTCAAACCGTTCAATCCCGAACAGCTCATCGCCACCGTGCAGAAGGTCCTGGGCTGATCGCCCACGCCATCCCGTCCCCCGCGCCCGCCCTTGGAACACACCTGACATGAGCATGGACCTGCAACGTTTCCACGCCACCTTCTTCGAGGAAAGCCGCGAAGGGCTGGACGCCATGGAAGCTGGACTGCTGACCCTGGAATCCGGCCAGCACGATGCAGAGATCATCAATTCGGTGTTCCGTGCGGCGCATTCGATCAAGGGCGGCGCCGGTACCTTCGGCTTTGATGCCATCGCCGCGCTGACCCACGTACTGGAAACGCTGCTGGACGAACTACGCGCCGGAAAACGCGCGCTGGAAGCCAATGCGGTGGATGCCATGCTGGCCTCGGTGGACGTGCTGCGCGCCCTGCTCCGCGAAGCCGAACACGGCGTGCAGGCCGACCCGGCCACGGTCGCGGCGATGAAGGCACGACTGGAATCGATCCTGTCCGGCCAGGCCCCGGCGGCAGCAAGCGCAGCCGCCCCGGTCGCGGCCGAAGCGGAGCCGGAAGCCTGGCAGATCGGCTTCACCCCGGCACCGTCGATGTTCATGAGCGGCAATGATCCGCTGCGCATCATCCGCGAACTGGAACACCTCGGCCCGCTGCAGGTGCAGGCACGCCTTGAGCGGCTGCCCGGCTTTGAGCAGCTCGATCCGTTCGAAGCCCACCTGGCATGGGATCTCGGGCTGATCGGCAAGATCAAGCGCAGCCAGATCGAAGATACCTTCGCCTGGGTGGTCGACGACTGCGAGCTGGACATCCGTCCGGTCGCACCGCCCAGCCTGGCCACCACCGCACCGGCCCAGGTAGAGGCCGCGCCGGCGGTGGCTGCAGCGCCTGCCATCGCAGCGCCGGCCACGGCCGCTGCGACGCCGGCGCAGGAAGCCGAATCCTCGATCCGCGTCAGCGTGGACAAGGTCGATGCGCTGATCAACCTGGTCGGCGAGCTGGTCATCACCCAGGCCATGCTCAAGCAGGTGTCCAACCATATCGACCCGGCCCATGCCGAACGCCTGTTCGCCGGCCTGGACCTGCTGGAACGCAACACGCGTGACCTGCAGGAAGCGGTGATCGGCGTGCGCATGCTGCCGGTTGATGCAGTGTTCCGCCGCTTCCCGCGCCTGGTCCGCGACCTGTCCACCCGGCTCGGCAAGCAGGTGCGCCTGAAGACCATCGGCGAAGGGACCGAACTGGACAAGGGCCTGATCGAAAAGATCGCCGACCCGCTGGTCCACCTGGTGCGCAACTCCATCGACCACGGCCTGGAAATGCCGGAGTTCCGCCGCAACGCGGGCAAGGACGAAACCGGCACCATCACCTTGGCGGCCTCGCACCAGGGCGGCCACATCGTCATCGAAGTGAGCGACGACGGCCACGGGCTGAACCGCGAGCGCATCCTGGCCAAGGCGGCCGAACGCGGCCTGGCCGTGCCGGAGAACCCCACCGATGCGCAGGTCTGGGACCTGATCTTCCAGCCGGGCTTCTCCACTGCCGATGCGGTGACCGACCTGTCCGGCCGCGGCGTGGGCATGGACGTGGTCCGCCGCAACATCCAGGCGCTGGGCGGCGAAGTGCAGATCGAAAGCCGCGCCGGCATCGGCACGCGCACGCTGATCCGCCTGCCGCTGACGCTGGCGATCCTCGACGGCATGACCGTTTCGGTGGCCGGCGAAACCCTGATCCTGCCCTTGGCGTACGTGCTGGAAGCGCTGCAGCCGCAGGCCAGCGACATCCGCACCATGGCCGGCGAAGGCCGCGTGCTGCGCGTACGCGGTGAGTACCTGCCGATCCTGTCGCTGAGCGAGTATTACGGCTATGGCCAGCGCCACAGCGATGAATCGCTGGTGGTGGTGGTGGAAGGCGATGGCCAGAAGATCGCGCTGGAAGTGGACGAACTGGTCGGCCAGCAGCAGGTCGTGGTGAAGAACATCGAGAACAACTACCGCCGCATCGGCGGTGTGTCCGGCGCCACCATCCTCGGGGATGGCCGTGTCGCGCTCATCGTGGACATCGGCGGGCTGGTACGCTCGCTGCGCGTGCCGCAGGCCGCCTGACGCAACAACCTGCACGGTAGCGCCGAGGCATGCCCGGCGTAATAAAAAAACGTCGCCGAGCAGTGCTCGGCGCTACAGATCCGCGCAGCCGCGCCGCTATCTGTAAAGACGGCGTGATGACCCCCCACACCGCCGCGTCCCGAGTCCTTTCCAACATCGCCCAGCGGCGTGGCCGCTGCGCCCTGCCCTGCCCTGGAGCACCTGCATGAAGTGGTTCGCCGATCTTCCCATCGCCCGCAAGCTGGCGGTGGGATTCACCTTGACCACCTTGATGACCCTCGTGCTGGGCGGCTTCGCCCTGCTGCGCCTGTCCGAGGCCAACCAGCAGTTGCGCGGCATGGCCAGCAATGCCATTCCCTCGGTGCAGCACCTGGGCGAAGTACGCTCGCAGCTGGGTGAGTTCCGCACCTATGAGATGGCCCAGCTGACCATGCTGGACAAGCCGGAAAAGGTGGCTGATTACAACAAGCGCATGGACGCCGCCGCCAAGGTGGTGCACCAGGAGCTCGATGCCTACGCTGCACTGCCGGCCGATGCCACCGAGCGCGCCCTGTATGCGAAGGTCAAGACAGCAGTCGCTGCGTATCTGGCGGCCAACGAACAGCTGCGCGCGGCCGGCGGCAGCGGCGATGCGGTACTGGCGCAGCAGATTTCCGATGAGCAGTCGCGACCACTGCGGCGCGCCCTGTTCGAAGACCTCAAGGCCCTCAGCGCTTACAGCGGCAAGCTGATGGACCAGGGCATCGCCAACGCCAACGCCACCCACCACACCAGCCTGGTCGCCATCATCGCCGCGATGCTGCTGTTGTCGCTGGTTGCGGCCACGCTGGCGGTGATCATCTCGCGCGCCATCACCGTACCGCTGGGCAAGGCCGTGCAGGCCATCCAGGCCGTGGCACGCGGCGACCTGAGCGTCACCACCCAGGCCACCAGCAACGATGAAGCCGGGCGCATGCTGGCCGCCACCGCGGAGATGACCGCCACGCTTCGCCGCTTCTCCAGCCAGACCCAGCAGATGGTGGAAATGCACGCCGGCCCGGACATCAGCCACCGTATCCCGGAAGACTTCCCCGGCGTGTATGGCGAGCTGGCGCATGGCATCAATACGGTCATCTTCGAACACCTCGACGCACTACGCGATGCGGTGGATGTGCTGAACCAGTACGCCATCGGCAACCTGGAACCGGACGCACGCCGCCTGCCGGCCAGCCGCGCCTTCCTGCATGAGTCCATGGATGCGGCCAAGGCCAGCCTGCTGGCGATCAATACGCAGATCCAGCAACTGGCATCGGCCGCGGCGGTCGGTGATTTCAGCCAGCGTGGCGATGCCGCGCGTTTCCAGCATGACTTCAAGGTGATGATCGAACAGCTCAACACCATGATGCATGTGGCCGACGGCAACCTGTCGCAGCTGTCACAGCTGCTGCGGGCCATCGCCGCCGGTGACCTGACCGCACGCATGGACGGGGAATTCCACGGCGTGTTCGCGCTGATGCGCGACGATGCCAACACCACCGTCGGCCAGTTGACCAGCATCGTGTCCAGCATCCAGGTATCGGCGCAGAGCATCCGCGGCGCCGCCAGTGAGATCGCCGCCGGCAACAACGACCTGTCGCGCCGTACCGAACAGCAGGCCGCCAACCTGGAAGAAACCGCAGCATCGATGGAGGAACTGACCTCCACCGTGCGCCAGAATGCCGAGCATGCGCGCCAAGCCAACCAGTTGGCGATCGGCGCAGCCGGCGTTGCCAGCCAGGGAGGCGCGGTGGTCAGCGAAGTGGTCACCACCATGTCGGCGATCGAAGCATCCTCGAAGAAGATTGCCGAGATCATCTCGGTGATCGACGGCATCGCCTTCCAGACCAATATCCTGGCGTTGAATGCCGCCGTCGAAGCGGCGCGCGCGGGCGACCAGGGACGCGGTTTCGCCGTGGTCGCCAGCGAAGTGCGCACCCTGGCGCAGCGTTCGGCCGCAGCGGCCAAGGAGATCAAGGGGTTGATCGATGAGTCGGTCAGCAAGGTGTCCGACGGCTCTGCGCTGGTCCACCAGGCCGGCGCCACCATGGGCGAAATCGTCGCCTCGGTGCAGCGCGTGACCGACATCATGGCCGATATTTCGGCGGCTTCGCAGGAACAGTCGGCCGGCATCGAACAGGTCAACCAGACCGTGGTGCAGATGGACGAAACCACCCAGCAGAACGCGGCGCTGGTGGAAGAAGCCACCGCGGCGGCACGTTCGATGGAAGAACAAGCGATGCAGCTGACCGATGCAGTGGCCCAGTTCCGCCTGATCGACAACGCGCCGGCGAACACCGCGGCGCCCGCCGCACGCATCAGCGCTTCCTCGGCCGCCAAGGCGCCTGCGGCCACCGCACGCCCCACCACCCGCCGCGCAACAGTGCGGCAGCCGGTCATCGCCGGTGACGGCGACTGGCAGGAGTTCTAAGCGCTACAGCGATTCACTGCCTGGCGGGGCGGCGCAGGTTCGCGGGGGACGGCACAACCCGCTCCTGCGGGCCTCGTTTCGCGCCATCCATGGCGCTCGACGCCGCCGCCAACCCACCCCGCCCCGCCTTCGTCAGGTCCATGGCGGCCTGGGAACATGCGGCTCTGGTAGCGCCGACCCATGGTCGGCGGAATTTGTCAGCTGCGCTGATGGATATCCGCCGACCATGGGTCGGCGCTACCGCTTTGCGTCTGCGGCCCCCGAAACCTGTCAGGGGCCGGCCAGCCGAACGCCGTGATTTCGGGACAATCCGTGCGCGCCGTCACACTCTCATCACGCGCCCGTCAAGTTCGTCCGCGCAGGGCCGTTACTGCTCTCACCACATCGCCCGGTCTGCTGATGGACGCTTCCGCCGACGTCGTCGTAACCCGACAGCGCTTTGCCCGCGCGCTGGCCGGCCTGCTGCTGCTCGGCCTTTGGATGGGCTGGGCAGCACCGGCGCTGTGGTACCAGAAGGCCGACTCTCCCATTTCCCTGTGCGTCGCCCCCACCGACCGCCGTTGAATCGCCACGCCGCTGTTCATGCCAGAAGGAGCATTGCGCATGTCCGCCACGCCACGCACTGTTGATTCGTTCGCAGGTCACGAAAGACTTCCTTTTCTGCAGGCCCTCACGGCAGAAGCCGATCGCCTGTTCCTGGGGGTCAGCGCCCTGCTGGCACTGGTGTCGATGGGGCTTGCGCTGCGCGCCGGTGCCTGGACCCCGTTCCTCGCCCTCAGCCTGCCCACCCTGCTGGTGGTCGCCGCGCAGGTCCATCTGCTGCCCGGCACGCGGCTGTCGCGCTGCACCGTCGCGCTGGCCTGGATGGTGCAGGCCGCCACGCTGATCCACCAGACCGGCGGCCTGCTGGAAACCCATTTCACCGTGATCGTGCTGATCGCCCTGCTGCTGTACTACCGCGACTGGCTGCCGCTGGTGGTGGCCGCCGCGGCGATCGCCGTGCACCACGTGCTGTTCTTCTGGCTGCAGCAGCGCGGCCTGCCCTACCCGGTGTTCAGTGCAGGCAGCGGCATCGGCATCCTCGCCCTGCACGCCAGCTACGTGGTGGTGGAAACCGCGCTGCTTTCGGTCATGGCCGTGCAGATGCGCCGCCAGCTGCTGCTGCTCGGACATGATCCCCGGCAGCTGGCCGCATTGGCGCGCGGCGTGGCCGCCGACCAGCCGCTGCCGGCCGGCATCCATGCCGAACAGTTCCCGGCCGAATCGCTGGCGCGCACCCTGGTGCAGACCAGTACCCAGCTGCTGCTGCAGCGGCGCGAACACGAACAGGCGGCATTGGCGGACACGCTGCGCATCCGCACGGCGCTGGACGATGTCACCACCAACGTGATGATCGCCGACCGCGAGCGCAACATCGTATTCGTCAACCGCCCCCTGCAGCAGATGCTGGCCGCTGCCGAAGCCGACCTGCGCCGCGACCTGCCACAGTTCGATGCACGCGACCTGATCGGCCGCAACATCGACATCTTCCACCGCAACCCGGCCCACCAGGCCAGGCTGCTGGACACCCTGAGCACGACCTACCGTGCGCACATCCGCGTCGGCGGCCGCCTGCTGCGCCTGATCGTCAATCCCATCGTCAGCACCCAGGGTGAGCGCCAGGGCTTCGTGGTGGAGTGGGCCGATCGTACGCTCGAAGCGGAGGTGGAAGCCGAGCTTGAACGCATCGTGCAGGCTGCCGCCAACGGCGACTTCAGTGGCCGTGTCGCCTGCGAAGGCAAGGAGGGATTCCTGCTGCAGCTGGCCCAGCACCTCAACGGCCTGATGGATGCCAACGCCACCAGCCTGGACCAGATCTCCGCCCTCTTGTCGGCGCTCTCGCAGGGCGATCTCACCGCACGCATGGAAGGCGATTTCCACGGCGTGTTCGGCCGCATCCGCGACGATGCCAACGCCACCATCGCCCAGCTGACCCGCATCGTCGGCAACATCCAGGACGCGTCCACCCACATCAACGGCACCGCCGCCGGCCTGGCCCAGGGCAACGGGCACCTTGCCAGCCGCACCGAACAACAGGCGGCGAGCCTGGAAGAAACCGCCGCCACCATGGAAGAACTGACCGCCACCGTGCGGCAGAACGCCGAACATGCCCGCACTGCCAACCGCGTGGCCAGCGGTGCGGCCGAGGTGGCGGCCTCCGGGGGCGAGGTGGTCGGCAGCGTGGTCTCCACCATGAGCGACATCGAACACGCCTCGCGTCGCATCGCAGAGATCATTTCGGTGATCGACGGCATTTCTTTCCAGACCAACATCCTGGCCCTGAACGCCGCCGTGGAAGCGGCCCGTGCCGGTGAACAGGGCCGTGGCTTCGCGGTGGTGGCCTCCGAAGTGCGCGTACTGGCCCAGCGTTCGGCCGAAGCGGCCAAACAGATCAAGGGCCTCATCGACGACTCGGTGGACAAGGTCGCGCACGGCTCGGCGCTGGTGCAGCGCGCCGGCTCGACCATGCGCGAGATCGTGCAGTCGGTGCAGCAGGTCAACCAGATCATGGCCGAGATCACCGCGGCTTCGCAGGAGCAGAGCGCGGGCATCGAACAGGTCAGCCACAGCATCACCCAGATGGACGCCAACACCCGCCAGAACGCGGCCTTGGTCGAAGCCTCGACCGAGGCGACCCATGCCATGGGATCGCAGGCCGCAGGGCTTGCCGAGGCCGTGGCGCGCTTCCGCCTGCATGATGATGGCAGCGATACCGCCGTGCTGCGGCGGCTGCGCGAGCTGGCCGGCTAGCGCCACCCGTCGGGTAGTGACGGCCGCTGGCCGTCAGCTCCCCGCCGCTGCGCTCGCCGAGCGCGGCCCGGCGCTACCGATGCCCCCACTGGCCCCGCCTGGCAACGGGGCGCTTTCATGGGGTTCAGGAAATGGCACCAATGCCGATATGCTGGAAGGCCACCGTGTCCTACGTCACGGTTTTTCCCGTACTCGAACGCAGAACCGATGTCCGCAGGCAGCCACGATGCAGCACAGGATCCCCCCTCCGCGCACGACGACAGCGCCGATGAACGCTTCCTGGTGCAAAACCCGCTGCAGATCCGCCAGCTGCTCAGGCAGCTGATCGACCAGCGGTCACTGATCAACGCCCACATCGGCGGACGCGACCAGAGCTTCCCCACCGCGGTGCTGGAGCTGGACGAGGAACGTGATGAGCTGCTGCTCGACGGCAGCCCGCAGGAGGCATCCAACCGCGCCGCCGAGGCAGCCGGCCACCTGCTGTGCTTTGCCCAGCTGGACCGGGTGCTGGTGCGCTTCCGCGTGGACCATATCGAGCGCCTGGACAACGGCCGCCACGTCGCGTTCCGGACCACCCTGCCGGACGAGATGGTGCACCTGCAGCGCCGGGAGATGTACCGGCTGGAGACCCCGATCACCGACTCCCCGCAGCTGGTACTGCCGGCGGTGGACGGACGCCCGGAGCGGCTGGCGATGCGCGTGGTGGACATCAGCGGCGGCGGACTGGCGGTCACCCTGCCCGCGGAGTACGCCGTGTTCGGCCTGCAGAAGCGCTACGACGCCGAACTGAGCCTACCCGATGGACCGGACCTGCAGGTCAGCCTGATCGCCTGCAACGAGCGCCTGCAGAAGCTGCCCAACGGCAGCGAAGTCACCCGCGTGGGGCTGCGCTTCGACCGCCTGCCGCGCGGCGGCGACAGCGCCATCCAACGCTACATTTTCCGCATCGACCGCCAGCGCAGCGCCCGCAAGAACGGCGAACTGTAGCGGCGTGCCCGCGAGGGCCCCTTTGTCGCAGGGGCGAGCCTGCTCGCGCGCGCTTTTGCTAAAGTCCCGCCCGGATCCGCCGATATCGAGCCTGAGACCGCGAATCACGGCACCCAGGACACCCTCGATGAACGACAAGAACCAGGCCCACGCCGATACCGGCGGCGAGTTCCTCAGCTTCACCCTCGGCGACGAGCACTACGGCGTGGACATCCTCAAGGTGCAGGAAATCCGCGGCTACGATGCGGTCACCCGCGTACCGGATGCACCGGACTACATCAAGGGTGTGATCAACCTGCGCGGCACCATCGTGCCGGTCATCGACCTGCGCCTGAAGCTGCGCCTGGAGAACGCGCGCTACGACGCCTTCACCGTGATGATCGTGCTGAACGTGGAAGACCGCGTGGTCGGCATCGTGGTGGACAGCGTCTCCGACGTGATCCCGCTGGCGGCCGAGCAGATCCGCCCGACCCCTGAGTTTGGCGCGGCAGTGGATACCCGCTTCATTTCCGGCATCGGCACCCAGGACGATCGCATGCTGATCCTGCTGGACATCGAAACCCTGCTCGACAGCGCCGACATGGGCCAGCCGGTCGTGGCCGAGGAAGCCGCTGCCTGATTGCAGCGGATCGAAACAAAATCCTTCAGTTCCATCTGCAACAGCCGATAGGGGATTCAAGGACCGCCCGCGACGGAACGCACCAGGCCGGCCACCCGATCCCCATCCCCATTACTGGAGTACCTGTAGATGAAGTCCCTGTTCGCCTTTGCATCGGCCACCCTGCTGGCCGCCACCGCCCTGACCGCCTCCGCCCAGTCGGCCATGATTCCGCCGGAGATGGCCCCGCGCCAGGTCGGCAAGGAAGGCATGGTCTGCGGCAAGGTCGAAAAGGCCCGCTTCGCCGAAGGTTCGGAAGGTTCGCCGACCTTCCTGTACATGGGCGGCGCCTTCCCGCGCCACACCTTCTCGGCCCGCATCGCTGGCGCCAACCGCGGCAAGTTCAGCTTCCCGCTGGAATCACTGGAAGGCAAGACCGTCTGTGTGATCGGCAGGATCGAGCGCGACGCCTCGCGCGCTGAAATCGAAGTCAGCTCGCCGGCTGGCCTGAAGCTGGCCGACATCAAGTAAGACCGGCCTGTCCCGCCACGCCGGCACGGCCGGCGTGGCTGCTGCACCCGGGCCATGGTGGCCCGGACGCGTCCGCCTTTGGAGAGTGCAACGCCATGCCCTGGATCAACAACCTCAAACTGATGCCCAAGCTGCTGCTCACCTTCGGGGTGCTGCTGCTGGTGATGCTGCTTCAGGGCATCGTGGCCTACCGTGGCCTGCACTCGCTCAACAACGTGACCACCGACCTGGCCGGCAAGCGGATGGAAAGCATCCGAATGGCCGGTGAGATGCGCGGCGTGCTGGGTGAGTACCGCAATTCCTCCTACCAGCAGCTGATCCGCGCCAGCGACGACGTCAAGGCCGAGGCGCACACCCGTGCAGCCGAGCTGCGCAAGCAGATGGATGCGTCGATCAAAGCCTACCCGGCGCTGGTCGACAATCCGCAGCAGAAAGCCCTGTTCGACACCTTCGTCAAGGAATGGAACGGCGCGCTCGCCTCCTACGATTCGGTCAGCGAGATGCTGGAACTGCAGCTGCCCGACGACGCCATCGATACCTTCGTCGGTGAGACGCGCACCAAGCACCGTGCTTCGGCCGCCGCACTGGAAACGCTGATCGCCGAAGACAACCGCCTGGCCCGCGCGGCGCGCGAGCAGGCAGAATCCACCTATGCCACCTCGGCCACGCTGATCATCGTTGCCCTGCTCGGCGGCGCCGCGCTCGGTTTCGTGCTGGTGTGGCTGTTTGCCCGCGCTCTGGTCGGCAGCGTGCGCGGCGCGGTGAGCGTGGCCAACGAAGTAGCCAGCGGCAAGCTGGACGGACACATCGACACCTCGCGCTCGGATGAAGTGGGCGACCTGATGCAGGCCATGCAGCGCATGCAGCGCGATCTGCGCGAACGCATCGAACGCGACCAGGCCATCGCCAGCGAGAACCTGCGTATCCGCACCGCGCTGGATTACAGCTCCACCGGCGTGTTCCTCAGCGATGCCAACCAGCAGATCGTCTACGCCAACCGTGCGCTGGCGCAGTCGCTGGTCGAGCACGCCGCCGAAGTGCGCAAGGACCTGCCGGACTTTGACGTGGAAGCGCCGCTGGTCGGCCGCCCGGTCGCCGAACTGGAAGTGGGCGGCAAGGCCGATGCGGCCGTGCTCTCCGAGCTGGAGCGCAACGGCGTGGCCCGCCGCGAAGTGCAGTACGGCCAGGCACAGTTCGCCCAGGTCATCTCCACCATCCGCAACGAAGCAGGCGAAACGGTCGGCCATGTGACCGAATGGCGCGACCGCACCCCGGAAGCCGCCGTTGAAGCCGAAGTGGCCCGGGTCATCGCCCGCGCCGCCGCGGGCGATCTCACCGACCGCGTGGACAGCGAAGGCAAGGACGGCTTCTTCCTGCAGCTGGCCAACCAGATCAACGGCCTGCTGGATGCCAACGCATCGAGCATCGAGCAGATCTCCCAGCTGCTCAACGCACTGTCGCGTGGCGACCTCACCGCGCGCATGCACGGCGATTACCAGGGTGTGTTCGCGCAGATGCGTGACGATGCCAATGCGACCGCCGAGCAGCTGAGCGGCATCGTCACCCGCATCAAGCATTCCAGCCGCGCCATCAACTCGGCCGCCGGTGAAATCGCCAGCGGCAACAGTGACCTGTCGCGCCGTACCGAACAACAGGCCGCCAACCTGGAAGAAACCGCAGCATCGATGGAGGAACTGACCTCCACCGTGCGCCAGAACGCCGAACACGCCCGCCAGGCCAACCAGCTGGCAATCGGCGCGGCCGGCGTGGCCTCGCAGGGCGGCGAAGTGGTCGGCCAGGTGGTCACCACCATGTCGGCCATCCAGACCTCGTCGAAGAAGATCGCCGAAATCATCTCGGTGATCGACGGCATCGCCTTCCAGACCAACATCCTGGCGCTGAATGCTGCGGTGGAAGCCGCACGTGCCGGCGAACAGGGCCGCGGTTTCGCGGTGGTCGCCAGCGAAGTACGCACGCTGGCACAGCGTTCGGCCGCAGCGGCCAAGGAGATCAAGGGCCTGATCGACGACTCGGTCGGCAAGGTCGCCGATGGTTCGGCGCTGGTGCACAAGGCCGGCGCCACCATGGGCGAGATCGTCGCCTCGGTGCAGCGCGTGACCGACATCATGGCCGAGATCTCCGCCGCTTCGCAGGAACAGTCCGCTGGCATCGAACAGGTCAACCAGACCGTGGTGCAGATGGACGAAACCACCCAGCAGAACGCCGCACTGGTGGAAGAAGCCACCGCCGCCGCGCGCGCCATGGAAGAACAGGCCGGCCACCTCAGCGAGGCGGTGTCGGTGTTCACCCTGGACGAGGTCGAGCTGCAGCACGACACCCCGGCACCGACACGTCCGCGTGCCGCTGCACCGACGGCCGCCCCGTCCGCCCCGCGCCGCCCGGCCAGCCGCCAGCCGGCGACCGAGCTGGCCGATGGAGACTGGCAGGAGTTCTGATCCGACTGCGTCTTCGGATAAGGCCGGGCCTGGTGCCCGGTCTTTTTTTTGCCCACTCGGTAGTGACGGCCGCTGGCGGTCATGCGGCGGTCGTCGCCCCGGTGGGTGACGACCGTTGGTCGTCACGCTCTTCTACACCACTCAATTGTCCGCCATCGCGGCCGATAACACGGATGACGCGGCAGATCCGCGCCCCCTTCCCTGTTCTGGTCCCGCTCCATGACGCTCAAGCAACGCTGGCATCGCTACTTCGACAACCTCCCGGTTCGCCGCAAGCTCAACCTGCTCACCCTGCTGATCGCCATCGGCGTCATCGCACTGTCCATCGTCGCTTCTCGCATGCAGTACCTGGACCTGACCGAAACCCGCAAGGAATCGCTGGCGGTGCAGGTGGAACTGGCCGAAGGCGTGCTCAGCCACTACCAGAAGCTGGCGGCCAGTGGCGAACTGACCGAAGCGGCCGCAAAGGCCGCGGCCATCCAGGCGCTCGACGCCATGCGGGCGCAGGACAGCGCGTACTACTACAACGTGCTGGACACGAACTACGTGCTGTTGATGCACCCGTTCAAGCCCGAGCGCGTGGGCAGCGTGCAGAAGGACTACACCTCCGTTGACGGCGTGCCGCTGTACTACCTGCAGGTGGGCATGGCGCGCATCGGTGGTGGCTTCACCTACTACCAGACCAACAAGCCCGGCGCCGAAGAGCCGATCGACAAGGTCACCTATGCGCACATGTTCGCGCCATGGCAGTGGGTGGTGACCAGCGGCGTGTACATGGACGACGTGCAGGCCCAGGCGTGGACATTCACGCTGATCATGGCGCTGACCGGCGGCATCGTCGTGCTGGTCGTACTGGCGCTGAGCTGGGTGATCGGCAGCCGCATCGCCACCCCGCTGCGCAAGGCCACCCTGGTCGCCGAAGGCATTGCCGCGGGCAAGCTGGACAACGCCATCGGCGAACAGCCGCACGACGAACCCGGGCGCCTGCTGCACAGCATGGGCCGCATGCAGGACCAGCTGCACACCGTGATCGGCGGACAGCGCGAAATGGCGCGCCGCCACGAAGCCGGTGAACTGGCCTACCGGATCGACGCCGACAGCGTGCCGGGCGAGTACGGCCAGATGGTGCGTGACACCAACCTGCTGGTTGGCAGCCACGTGCAGACCCTGCACGACGTGCTGGCGGTGGTGCAGCAGTACGCCATCGGCGATCTGCGCGCCGACATCGCCCGCTACCCCGGCGACAAGGCCGCCATCACCACCACCGTCGATGCGGTGAAGGCCAACCTGGGCCGCATCAACGCCGAAATCAAGCGGCTGGCCGCCTCGGCCGCGGCCGGCGACTTCAGCCAGCGCGGCGACGCCGCCGCGTTCGAACACGATTTCCGCGCGATGGTGGAAAACCTCAACGCGATGATGACGGTCAGCGATGACAACCTCGGCAAGCTGTCGGCGCTGCTTTCGGCCATCGCCGAAGGCAACCTGACCGCACGCATGCACGGTGAGTTCCAGGGCGTGTTCGCCCGCATGCGGGACGATGCCAACGCAACGGTCATCCAGCTCACCCGGATCGTCGGCCAGATCCAGGGCGCGACCAGCAGCATCACCCTGGCCGCCGGTGAAATCGCCAGCGGCAACAATGACCTGTCGCGCCGCACCGAACAGCAGGCCGCCAACCTGGAAGAAACCGCGGCATCGATGGAGGAACTGACCTCCACCGTGCGCCAGAATGCCGAGCATGCGCGCCAGGCCAACCAGCTGGCAATCGGCGCGGCCGGCGTCGCCTCGCAGGGCGGCGAGGTGGTCGGCCAGGTGGTCACTACCATGACCTCGATCGAAGCCTCCTCCAGGAAGATCGCCGACATCATCTCGGTGATCGACGGCATCGCCTTCCAGACCAACATCCTGGCGCTGAATGCCGCAGTGGAAGCGGCGCGCGCCGGCGAACAGGGCCGCGGTTTCGCCGTGGTCGCCAGCGAAGTGCGCACGCTGGCGCAGCGTTCGGCCGCAGCGGCCAAGGAGATCAAGAGCCTGATCGATGAGTCGGTCAGCAAGGTGTCCGATGGCTCCGCGCTGGTCCACCAGGCCGGCGCCACCATGGGCGAAATCGTCGCATCGGTGCAGCGCGTGACCGACATCATGGCCGAGATTTCGGCGGCTTCGCAGGAACAGTCGGCCGGCATCGAACAGGTCAACCAGACCGTGGTGCAGATGGACGAAACCACCCAGCAGAACGCGGCGCTGGTGGAAGAAGCCACCGCCGCCGCGCGTGCCATGGAAGAACAGGCGACCCAGCTTGCCGATGCCGTGGCGATCTTCCGCCTGGATAACCAGGTGGATGCCGCGGTACGCGCGGTCGCGGCCCGCATTGAACGACCCACGATCACACCCGCGGGCCCGGCGCGCGCCCCGGCACGCACCGCCGCGCGCCCAGCCCCCACTCCGCGCGTGCTGCAGACGCCGGACGACGGCAACTGGCAGGAATTCTGATCCGCAACGGCGCTGGTAGCACCCCGCGCCATCGTTCCCGCACTGGACACCCCCTGTGACCCTGCCTGCCTCCCCGCTCGTCCGCACCGACAATCGCGAATTCGACTTCGCCGACCGCGATTTCCGCCGCGTCTGCGAACTCATCCACCAACGTGCCGGCATCGCCCTGGCGCCGGCCAAGCGGGACATGGTGTATGGCCGCCTGTCGCGGCGCCTGCGTGCGCTGGGCATGCGCAGCTTCCAGCAGTACCTGGACCATCTGGAAAACGGTGGCGATGACGAATGGCAGGCGTTCACCAACGCACTGACCACCAACCTCACCGCGTTCTTCCGCGAACCGCACCATTTCGACAAGCTGCGCGAGGAACTGCAGGCACGGGCCGCCACCGCCACCAGCGCCAATCCGCTGCTGCTCTGGTCATGCGCCGCGTCCACCGGTGAGGAACCCTACTCCATCGCGATCACCGCCTGCGAAGCCTTCGGCACGCTCAAGCCGCCGGTACGGATCGTGGCCACCGACGTGGATACGCAGGTACTGGCCACCGCTGCGCGCGGCGTCTATGCGCTGGAGCGCGTGGCCTCGTTGGAAACGGATCTGAAACGTCGCTATTTCCAGCGCGGCACCGGCCCCAACGACGGCCAGTGCCGGGTAGTGCCCGCGCTGCGTGAACTGATCGATTACCGCCCGCTCAACCTGCTCGCACCGCGCTTCGACATCGGCGGCCCGTTCACTGCCCTGTTCTGCCGCAACGTGATGATCTACTTCGACAAGCCGACCCAGCGCGACATCCTCGGCCGGCTGGTCCGCCACCTGGCAGACGACGGCATGCTCTACACCGGGCACTCCGAGAACTACCTGCATGCCGCCGACCTGATCCAGCCGTGTGGCCGGACGCTGTACCGCCGTGCGCCGGGAGCACCGACGTGAGCGCCGCCCTGCGCGAAGACGATGTCATGCGCTACTACGACAGCCGCTTCAAGGTCACTGCGGCCAAGCTGCTGCCCACCCAGTACCTGGTGGTGGACGATGACACCGCGCTGACCACCATCCTCGGTTCCTGCGTGGCCGCCTGCCTGCGCGATCCGGTGCTGCGCATCGGTGGCATGAACCACTTCCTGCTGCCGGAGGGCAACGTCGGCGATGGTGCACCTGCGCGCTATGGCAGCTACGCGATGGAACTGCTGATCAACGACCTGCTCAAGCGCGGCGCCAACCGCAAGCGCCTGGAAGCCAAGGTGTTCGGCGGCGCCAACGTGCTGAAGGGCTTCACCAGCAACCCGGTGGGTACGCGCAACGCCGAGTTCGTGCGCCAGTATCTGCAGGCCGAGCACATTCCCATCATCGCCGAGGACCTGTGCGGGATCCATCCGCGCAAGATCTGGTTCTTCGCCGACAGCGGCCGCGTGGTGGTCAACCGCCTGCCGCACGCGCACGAAGCCGAAGTGGCCGCGGCCGAATCGGCCGTACGTGCCCGCCTGTCCAAAGCCCCGGTCACCGGCGGCGTGGAGCTGTTCGAATGAGCCTGGAACAACCCTGTCGCGTACTGATCGTGGACGATTCGGCCGTGGTCCGGCAGATCCTCAGCGAGATCCTGGCCAGCGATCCGGGCATCGAAGTGGTCGGCACCGCCGCCGATCCGCTGCTGGCCCGCGAGAAGATCAAGCGGCTGGCACCGGACGTGATCACGCTGGATGTGGAAATGCCGCGCATGGATGGCCTGGCCTTCCTGGAGAACCTGATGCGCCTGCATCCGCTGCCGGTGGTGATGATTTCATCGCTGACCGAGCGCGGCGCGGACACAACCCTGCAGGCGCTGGCACTGGGCGCGGTGGATTTCGTGTCCAAGCCGAAACTGGATGTGACCCGCGGCCTGCAGGGCTATGCCGATGAGATCATCGAGAAGGTGAAAACAGCTGCGCGCTCACGGGTGCGCGCGCTGGTGCGTTCGCCCGTGGTACCCAAGGTCACGCTGGCATCGCCCGGCGCAGCGAGCGCGCCACGGCCTTCGCAGTTCCGCACCACTGACCGCCTGATCGCCATCGGCGCTTCGGCCGGCGGTACCGAAGCACTGCGCGTGGTCCTGGAAGGCCTGCCGGCCGACGCCCCCGCCGTGGTGATCACCCAGCATCTGCCGGCGACCTTCAGCACGGCATTCGCCGAGCGCCTGGACCGGCATTCGGCGATGGCCGTGCGCGAGGCTGGCGATGGCGAGGCGGTACTGCCTGGCCATGCCTACCTGCCGCCGGGCGGCAAGCACCTGCGGGTGATCCGCGATGGTGCGCGCTGGCGCTGCCGGATCGACGACGGCCCGCCGGTGAACCGGCACAAGCCGGCGGTGGACGTGCTGTTCCAGTCGGTGGCGCAGAGCGCCGGCGCCAATGCGATCGGGGTGATCCTGACCGGCATGGGCGATGACGGCGCACGCGGGCTGCTGCAGCTGCGCCAGGCAGGCGCCCCGACGCTGGTGCAGGATGAAGCCACTTCGGTGGTCTGGGGCATGCCGGGCGCCGCGTTCAAGCTCGGCGCGGCCGAAGAACAGCTGCCGCTGGAGAAGATCGCCGAGCGCCTGCTGGCGTTGTCGCGTAGCTGATCCGGTAGTGACGGCCGCTGGCCGTCAACGCGTGGCCATCATCGATATGGTGGGTGACGACCGTTGGTCGTCACGGTTCTGCTTTCCGCTGCGCTCGCCAAGCATGGCTCGGCGCTACCGGGCTACGCGCTGCCAGACGGTAGTGACGGCCGCTGGCCGTCAGCGCGTGGCCGTCATCGATCTGGTGGGTGACGACCGTTGGTCGTCACGATTCTGCTATCCGCTGCGCTTGCCGAGCACAGCTCGGCGCTACCGGGGCTTCCACGCGCAGTTGCAGGCCGAAGGCCTGCGGCACGCGTACCAGCGTCGACAGCAGCAGTTCGTCGGCTGATTGGACATCCGTCGGTAGACTTCCCTTTACGGGCGATGCGGGTTGCCGTGCCGGATTACCACGCAAAACGGCGCCCCTGCACGTCCAGCGTGGACAGTCGACGATGCACCATGCATGGGCCAGGTTGTAACTGAATCGCTCAATGCGCGTCAGCGGCGGGCGCCACCGCGCAAAGCGTGACGACCAACGGTCGTCACCCACCGGAAAAGGAGCACCCGCCCGGTCCCCACCCGTTGCCGATCCCCGCCCTACCCCACAAAACAAGAACCCCCTGGTTTTCACCAGGGGGTCCTGTCCAATCCGTGCCGACCAAAGTCGGCACCACGAAAGCAGAAGGAATCAGGCGGCGACCGGCTTGCCCGCTTCCTGATACTCCTCGATCTGATCGAAGTTCATGTAACGGTAGATCTCCGCACCGCTGGCTTCCAGCACGCCCACGTCCGCCATGTACTCTTCCTTGGTCGGAATCCGGCCCAGGCGCGAGCAGATCGCCGCCAGCTCCGCCGACCCCAGGTACACGTTCGAATTACGGCCCAGGCGGTTCGGGAAGTTGCGGGTCGAGGTCGAGAACACCGTCGCGCCCTCGCGCACCTGCGCCTGGTTGCCCATGCACAGCGAGCAGCCCGGCATCTCCATGCGTGCACCGGCGCTGCCGAAGGTGCCGTAGTGGCCCTCGCGGGTCAGCTCGGAGGCATCCATCTTGGTCGGCGGAGCCACCCACAGCTTGGTCGGGATGTCACGCTTGCCTTCCAGCAGTTTGGCCGCCGCACGGAAGTGACCGATGTTGGTCATGCACGAACCGATGAACACTTCGTCGATCTTGGCGCCGGCGACTTCGGACAGCATCTTGACGTCGTCCGGATCGTTCGGGCAGGCCACGATCGGCTCGTGGATGTCGGCCAGGTCGATCTCGATCACCGCGGCGTACTCGGCATCGGCATCCGGTGCCAGCAACTGCGGATCAGCCAGCCATTCCTTCATCTTGTCGATGCGACGCTGCAGCGAACGCGGATCCTGGTACCCCTCGGCAATCATCCACTGCAGCAGGGTGATGTTGCTGGTCAGGTATTCGATGATCGGCGCTTTGTCCAGGTGCACCGAGCAACCAGCAGCGGAACGCTCGGCCGAGGCATCGGACAGTTCGAATGCCTGTTCCACCTTCAAGTCCGGCAAGCCCTCGATTTCCAGGATGCGACCGGAGAAGATGTTCTTCTTGCCGGCCTTGGCCACGGTCAGCAGGCCGGCCTTGATCGCGTACAGCGGGATCGCGTTGACCAGGTCGCGCAGGGTCACGCCCGGCTGCATCTTGCCCTTGAAGCGCACCAGCACCGATTCCGGCATGTCCAGCGGCATCACGCCGGTGGCGGCAGCGAAGGCCACCAGGCCCGAACCGGCCGGGAACGAAATGCCCACCGGGAAGCGGGTATGCGAGTCACCGCCGGTGCCGACCGTGTCCGGCAGCAGCATGCGGTTGAGCCAGCTGTGGATCACGCCGTCGCCCGGACGCAGCGAGATGCCGCCACGGGTGGAGATGAACTCCGGCAGGGTGTGGTGGGTCTTGACGTCGACCGGCTTCGGGTAGGCCGCGGTGTGGCAGAACGACTGCATCACCAGGTCGGCCGAGAAGCCCAGGCAGGCCAGGTCCTTCAGTTCGTCACGGGTCATCGGACCGGTGGTGTCCTGGGAGCCGACCGAGGTCATCTTCGGTTCGCAGTAGGTGCCCGGACGCATGCCCTGGCCTTCCGGCAGGCCACAGGCGCGGCCGACCATCTTCTGCGCCAGCGAGAAGCCCTTGCCGGTGTCGGCCGGCTGCACCGGCAGGCGGAACAGGTCGGTGACCGGCATGCCCAGCGCCTCGCGCGCCTTGGCGGTGAGGCCACGGCCGACGATCAGCGGGATGCGGCCACCGGCGCGCACTTCGTCGAACAGCACGTCCGACTTGACCTGGAATTCAGCGATCACTTCGCCGTTCTTCAGCGCCTTGCCGTCGTACGGACGCAGCTCGATGACATCACCGTGCTCCATCTGCGTGACGTCCAGCTCGATCGGCAGCGCGCCGGCATCTTCCATGGTGTTGTAGAAGATCGGGGCGATCTTCGAGCCCAGGCAGACACCACCGAAACGCTTGTTCGGGATGAACGGAATATCTTCGCCGGTGAACCACAGCACGCTGTTGGTGGCCGACTTGCGCGAAGAACCGGTACCGACCACGTCGCCCACGTAGGCGACCAGGTGGCCCTTTTCCTTCAGCGACAGGATTTCCTGGATCGGGCCGCGCTTGCCATCTTCTTCCGGCACGAACGCCGCGTCGGGACGCTTGTTCTTCAGCATCGCCAGGGCGTGCAGCGGGATGTCCGGACGGGTGGTGGCGTCCGGTGCCGGCGACAGGTCGTCGGTGTTGGTTTCGCCCGGCACCTTGAACACGGTCAGGGTCATGCTCTGGGCCACTTCCGGACGGCTGGTGAACCATTCGGCGTCGGCCCAGCTCTGCAGCACGGACTGGGCGTTGGCGTTGCCGGCCTTGGCCTTTTCCTGCACATCGTGGAAGGCATCGAACACCAACAGGGTGTTCTTCAGCGCGGCGGCGGCGATCACGCCGACGCTGGCGTCATCCAGCAGCTGGACCAGCGGGGCGACGTTGTAACCACCGAGCATGGTGCCCAGCAGTTCGGTGGCGCGCTCGCGGCTGATCAGCGGGTTCTGCTCGCTGCCGAAGGCGATGGCGGCCAGGTAGGAGGCCTTGACCTTGGCGGCATCATCCACGCCGGCCGGCACGCGGTGGGTCAGCAGGTCCAGCAGGAAATCGGCTTCGCCGGCAGGCGGGTTCTTCAGCAGTTCAATGACATCGGCCGTCTGCTGCGCGGTCAGCGGCAGGGGCGGGATGCCAAGCGCAGCGCGCTCGGCGACGTGGTGGCGGTAGGCTTCCAACATGACAACTCCCGGGTAATGCGGTGAATACAACGATTGGATGAAGCGGTAAAAAGGTAAGGCTCAGGCCTGCGGCACGATCAGCTTCAGGCCCTTGAAATAATCCCGATAGAACGCGTCGTTCCAGGTGATCAGACCGTCGCACTGCAACAGCGCGTGGGCCCCGACCATGAAGCCGTCCAGGCTGCGGCGTTCATTGCCGCGCTGGCGGTGGCGGCGTTGCATCTCCCCGGCGCGCAGGGCCGATTTGGCTTCCATCGCGTTGAAATGCACGCCCATTTCTTCCAGCGCCTCCAGCACCTCGGCCCCGCCGCGCAACGCGGCGCAGACTTCGGCCAGGGTCGCCCCGCAGACCACCACGCGGCCGCCGACCAGGCACTGCCGCAGGCAGGCCTCCACCGCATCGGCCTGCGGGCCATTGCTGAGCAGTTCGATCAGGACCGGGGAATCAACGGCGATCATGGCCGGCTTACTGCTCGTCACGGACGGCCTTCACAGCCGCATCGGTGGAGTCGAAGCCATCCAGCGCGAACTTGCCGCGGGCGCGCGAGATGGCGTCATCCACGCTCTTGCGCAGGATGATCCGGCCGCCTTCCAGCTCTACGGTCAGCTGGGTGCCCTTGGTCAGGCCCAGCGCATCGCGGACTGCCTTGGGCAAGGTGATCTGGCCGCGTTCAGCTACGGTGGCTTCCATGGGTAGGCCCTCTTCGGTATGTACGAATTATACATACTTTTCAAAAAGGGGACGGAGGGGATTAAGTCGTTTCAGGCACACACGGGGCCGAAAACGACTTAATCCCCTCCGTCCCGTTTTTGGGCCGTGATGACATCGGCGCTACATCTGAATGTGTAAGATTTCACGCTGAGCAAGCAGGCGCGCCTGGTGCGCGGCCGTTGCAAGCCAATTCGCAAAGGAGTCATCTGCAATGAGTGATTCGTTCTCCACGCGCAGCCAGCTGGACGTCGGCGGCAAGCGCTACGATTACTTCAGCCTGCCCAAGCTGGGCCAGCGCTTCGATATTTCCCGCCTGCCCTATTCGATGAAGATCCTGCTGGAAAACCTGCTCCGGCACGAGGATGGCGGCGTCACCGTGGGCAAGGACCACATCGAAGCGGTAGCGACCTGGGACCCGAAGGCCGAGCCGGAAACCGAGATCGCCTTCATGCCCGCGCGCGTGGTGCTGCAGGACTTCACCGGTGTGCCGTGCGTGGTCGACCTGGCGGCGATGCGCGATGCGGTGGTCAAGCTCGGCGGCAGCCCGGAGCAGATCAACCCGCAGATCCCCTCCGAGCTGGTCATCGACCATTCGGTGCAGGTGGATGTGTTCGGCAAGCCCGACGCGCTGGACCTCAACGGCAAGATCGAATTCCAGCGCAACCAGGAACGCTACGGCTTCCTGCGCTGGGGCCAGAAGGCGTTCGACAACTTCAAGGTGGTGCCGCCCAATACCGGCATCGTCCACCAGGTGAACCTGGAAAACCTGGCCCGCGTGGTGATGGCCGTGGACAAGGACGGCACCCAGCTCGCCTATCCGGATACCGTGTTCGGCACCGACAGCCACACCACCATGATCAATGGTATCGGCGTGCTGGGCTGGGGCGTGGGCGGTATCGAGGCGGAGGCGGCGATGCTCGGCCAGCCCTCTTCGATGCTGATCCCGCAGGTGGTTGGTTTCAAGCTGACCGGCCAGATGCCCGAAGGGGCCACCGCCACCGACCTGGTGCTGACCGTCACCCAGATGTTGCGCAGGCACGGCGTGGTCGGCAAGTTCGTGGAGTTCTTCGGCGACGGCCTGCAGCACCTGCCGTTGGCTGACCGCGCGACGATCGGCAACATGGCACCGGAGTACGGCGCGACCTGCGGCATCTTCCCGATCGATAACGAATCGCTGAACTACCTGCGCCTGTCCGGTCGCCCGGAAGAGCAGATCGCGCTGGTGGAAGCCTATGCCAAGGCGCAGGGCCTGTGGCACGACGCCGATACCGCGCACGCCCAGTACAGCGCCACCCTGGAGCTGGACATGGGCACGGTAAAGCCGTCGCTCGCCGGGCCGAAGCGCCCGCAGGACCGCGTGCTGCTGGAAGAGGTTCAGGCCAATTACCGCGAAGCACTGGTCGGGCTGACCACCAACCGTGACAAGAAGGGCGTGGACGTCTCCACCTTCGTCAACGAAGGCGGCGGCACGGCGGTGGGCAACGAGCAGCTGGCCAAGGGCCAGGCCGACGTGGAACTGGATGGCAAGGCGTTCCGGCTGAAGGACGGCGCTGTGGTGATCGCAGCCATCACCTCGTGCACCAACACCTCCAATCCGGCAGTGATGATCGGTGCCGGCCTGCTGGCCCGCAACGCGGCCGCGCGCGGGCTCAACCGGCAGCCGTGGGTGAAAACCTCGCTCGGCCCGGGCTCGCGCGTGGTTACCGATTACCTGGAGAAAGCCGGCGTACTGACCGAACTGGAGAAGCTCGGCTTCTACGTGGTGGGCTACGGCTGCACCACCTGCATCGGCAACTCCGGCCCGCTGCCGGCAGAAGTCAGCGCCGGCATCGCGCAGGGCGACCTGGTGGTGACCTCGGTGCTGTCGGGCAACCGCAACTTCGAAGGCCGCGTGCATCCCGAAGTGAAGATGAACTACCTGGCCAGCCCGCCGCTGGTGGTGGCCTACGCGATCGCCGGCACCACCGACATCGACCTGACCACCGAACCGCTGGGTACCGGCAGCGATGGCCAGCCGGTGTTCCTGCGCGACATCTGGCCGAGCAACAAAGAGATCGGCGATGTGATCGCCGCGACCCTGGGGCCGGAGATGTTCAAGCAGAACTACGCCGACGTGTTCAAGGGTGATTCGCGCTGGAACACCATCGCCTCGCCCGACGGCGACCTGTACGAGTGGGACGATGCGTCCACCTACATCAAGAACCCGCCCTACTTCGAGGGCATGACCATGCAGGTCGGCACCATCGAGGACGTGCACGGGGCGCGGGTGATGGGCCTGTTCGGTGATTCGATCACCACCGACCATATCTCGCCGGCCGGCAACATCAAGAAGGAATCGCCCGCTGGCCGCTTCCTGCAGGAGCGCGGCGTGCAGCCGGCCGACTTCAACAGCTACGGCAGCCGTCGTGGCAACGATGACGTGATGGTCCGCGGCACCTTCGCCAATATCCGCATCAAGAACCTGATGTTCGGCGGCGAAGAAGGCGGCAACACGCTGTACTACCCGGCCGGCGGCGGCGAACCGGAGAAGCTGGCGATCTACGACGCGGCCATCAAGTACAAGGCCGACGGCGTACCGCTGGTGGTGCTGGCCGGCAAGGAATACGGCACCGGTTCTTCGCGTGACTGGGCCGCCAAGGGCACCCTGCTGTTGGGGGTGAAGGCGGTCATCGCGGAAAGCTTCGAGCGCATCCATCGCTCCAACCTGGTCGGCATGGGCGTGCTGCCGCTGCAGTTCCGCAACGGTGAGAACGCGCAGTCGCTGGGCCTGGATGGGTCGGAGGTGTTCGACATCACCGGCCTGCAGGATGGCGCCAGCAAGCGTGCGACGGTCAGCGCGAAGAAGGCCGATGGCACGGTGGTGACCTTCGAGGCTTCGGTGATGCTGTTGACGCCGAAGGAAGTGGAGTACTTCCGCCACGGTGGGTTGCTGCAGTACGTGCTGCGGCAGTTGGCCGGGCGCTGAGAGGTAGGGCCTGGTCGAACGGGCTGGGCCCTCTCGCGGCTGGTGGGCTGGTTTCCGGGGGTGGCGACGGGCGGGTGGAGGGTCCGGGGGACGGCAAAAACCGCTCCTGCGGGCCTCGTTTCGCGCCATCCATGGCGCTCAACGCCCCCGCACCCTCCACCCACCCGTCGCCCTGACGGTTTCCGGTGCCCGTCAGCCGCGTATGAAAAGAAAAAGGCGGGTGACGGGCGATGCCCGTCACCCGCCTTTACTTTTGCTTTTGCTTTTGCCCCTGCCTCTCCCTCCGCTGGGGCGGCGATGCCGGGTTGCGCAGGACGCTTGGAGCCCCGGATGGGCGGAAAGCAGGCCCCATGGATGGGTTTACGACGTGTCCTGCGCAAGGGCTTCAACCGCCCTCCCTCGCAGCTACGAGGCGCCACCCGGAAAAATGATTAATTCTTATTTTAGACAATTCATATAATAAGGACGAAACAGGAGTAATCTCAGCCACAAGGCACATCCTGTGGAGTCCGCCATGCTGCACGCCCCGATCACCTTCGAACCGATCACCGAACTCACCCGCACCACCGCGTCCTCGGTGAAGGAACACTGGCGCAAGGTCATGCAGGAAGTCCGCGAACAGCGCATGGTCGTGGTCACCAACCACAACGAACCGCAGGCGGTGATCATCTCCGCCGACCAGTACCGCGCGCTGCAGGCCAAGGTCGAAGCGCTGGAACAATCGCTGGGTGAACTGCGCAACCAGACCCCCGCCCTGACCGAACTGCGCAAGGGCTTCGACGAACGCCTGGCCGTGCTGCAGCAGGCCCAGGCCGGCCAGCGCGCACGCGACCTGCTGCGTCGCCCTGCCCACCTCGGCGGCAAGGTCAAGGCCGGCTCCGGCTTCTGATGGCACGCCCGTTCCTGTACGTGCTGGCCGGGGTCAACGGCGCCGGCAAGAGCTCCATCGGCGGCCACCTGCTGCGTGAGGCGGGACTGGACTGGTTCAATCCGGACACCTACGCCCGCGCGCTGGTGCGCCAGTTGGGCGTCGGCCAGGCCGAGGCCAATGGACAGGCCTGGCAGGAAGGCGTCAGCCGCCTGCAGGCCGCCCTGGCCGAGGGCAGCAACCATGCCTTCGAAACCACCCTGGGCGGCACTTCGATCACCGCGATGCTCCACGAAGCCACCCGCACGCACGATGTGCTGATGTGGTTCTGCGGGTTGTCCAGTCCGGAGCAGCACATCGCGCGGGTGAAGGCGCGGGTGCAGGCCGGTGGCCACCCGATCAACGAAGCCGATATCCGGCGCCGCTGGCCATTGGCGCAGCAGAATCTGATCGGCCTGATGCCGGTGCTGGCCGCGCTGCAGGTGTATGACAACAGCACAGAGGCCGCGCCCGGCGAAGCGGTGCCGGATCCACAGCGGGTGCTGCAGATGGAAGGCGGACAGCTGGAATGGCCGCCCGCCGAAGACCTGGCGCAACTGCGGCAGACGCCGCACTGGGCCGTGCCGCTGGTGGAAGCGGCGTTGCGATCAGCTTCCTGAAGGGGGTCGGAGTCCGGACCCCAGGAGCGGCCGAGCGTGGCTCGGCGCCGCCAGAACGTGACGACCAACGGTCGTCACCCACCGGACCAACGGTCGCCACCCACCCACCGGACCAACGGTCGTCACCCACCGGACCCATGGTCGTCCCGCTTCAGTGCCGGTGGGGCGCGTCCGGGTCGGTGCGCAGGGCGCGCAGCAGGCCCACCATGTAGAACGCCAGGGTGAACGAGAACGGCAGGCCGCACAGCACCACCGCGGTCTGCATGGCCCCGAAATTGCCGGCCAGCAGCAGGCCGATGCTGACCACGGTGATCACCACCGCCCAGAACACCCGCAGCCAGACAGGCGCGTCATGGCCATCTTCCACGCCACCGTCCACGCGGCGCGTGCACAGGTTGGCGATCATCAGCGTGCCCGAATCCACCGGGGTCAGGAACAGCACGAAGCCGATCACCACCGCCGCACCGGCCACGTACGGGGCCCACGGCAGGTACTCCAGCAGTTTGAACAGGGTCATCGCCGCGTCGTCCTTGGCGACCTCCCCAAGCACCGCCTGGCCATGGTTCAGCACCAGGTCGATGGCGGTGTTGCCGAAGATCGACAGCCACGCCAGGTGAAGCCCAGCGGGATCAGCAGCACGCCCAGGATCACCTCGCGGATGGTGCGCCCACGCGAGATGCGCGCCACGAAAAGTCCCACGAACGGCGCCCAGGCGATCCACCAGGCCCAGTAGAACAGCGTCCAGCTGCCCAGCCAGTCGCGGCCGTCCGGCTGGTTGAGGTAGATGTCGAAACTCTTGCGCACGAACGAGGCCAGGTAATCTCCGGTGTTCTGCACCAGCCCATCAAGCAGGTGCAGCGTCGGCCCGGTCACCAGCACGAACAGCAGCAGCAGGCACAGCAGGCGCACGTTGAGGTTGGACAGCCAGGCGATGCCTTTCTCCACGCCGGCCACCACGCCGATGGTGGCCACCACCATCATCACCAGCACGATCATCACCAGCGTCTGCGGCGTGTCGGGCACGTTGAACAGGTAGCTCAACCCGGACTGCACCACCAGCGCCCCGATGCCCAGGTTGGTCACCATCGACACCAGCGTCGCCAGGATGCCGAAGCCGTCCACCATGTCGCCGATCCGGCCATGGATACGTTCACCGAAGACCGGGTAAAGCGCCGAACGCAGTGCCAGCGGAAGGTTGCGACGGTAGGCGAAGTAGCCCAAAGCGACACCCACCAGCGCGTACAACGCCCAACCGTGCAGGCCCCAATGCAGGAAGGTCAGCACCATCGCCTCGCGACTGGCCGCGACCGTGCCGCCCTGCTGTCCCGGCGGGGTCAGGAAGTGGTCCAGCGGCTCATAGGCGCCGTAATACAACAACGCGATGCCGATGCCGGCCGAGAACAGCATCGACACCCAGGGCACGTAGGCGAAGGCAGGCGATTCTTCGTTGTGGCCCAGCCGGATGCTGCCGTAGCGGGAGAACGCCAGCCACAGCACGAAGCCCAGGCAGGCCACGATCAGCAGCATGTACCACCAGCCGACGCAGCGGACACCTGCGCCTGCGCGACCTGCAGCCAGTGCTCGCTGGCCTGCGGGTTGAGCACGGTGAGCAGGCCCAGCACGCCGATGGACAGGGCCGAGCTGAAGAACACGAAACCGTTCAGTCGCAGCGGCGACGGCGCGGAGGAAGCCTTGGAAGACATGCTGTTGTCTCATCGATCCTGGGGGCGCAGGGTCCGGCCGGATCGAAGGGACCGGGACCAGGGCGTGGGGACGCGAGCGCATCCTACGCCTTTAATGATTGAACGTTCAATCAATAAAAAGTATAGTGGTCGCCATCACGGGACCCCCCGGTCGCAGTGCATGGAGAGACAATGCCGAAGAAAGGCATCGAGCCGGTCCGCCGCGAACAGCTGATCCGCGCCACCTTCCAGACCATCGACGAGATCGGCCTGGCCGACGCGACGGTGGCCACCATCGCGCGCAAGGCCGGCCTGTCCACCGGCATCGTGGCGCACTATTTCGGCGACAAGGACGGGCTGCTCAATGCGGCCATGCGGCAGATCCTGCGTGAGTTGAAGAGCGCCGTGGCGCGCTTCCGCGACACCTGCGCCGACGATCCCCGCGCGCAGCTGCGTGCCATCGTCGATGGCAACTTCGACGACAGCCAGACCAACGGCACCGCCATGCGCGTGTGGCTGACCTTCTGGGCAGCGAGCATGCACCAGCCGGAACTGGCCCGCCTGCAGCGCGCCAACGACCAGCGCCTGTATTCGAACCTGTGCCACCAGTTCAAACGCGTTCTGCCTGGCGAACAGGCCACCCTGGCCGCCCGCGGGCTGGCCGCCATGGTCGATGGCCTGTGGCTGCGCGGCAGCCTGGTCGGCGGTGACTTCAACGCCGACAACGCACGCCGCATCGCCTACGCGTACATCGACTTCCAGTTACAGGCAAACGCGCTATAAGCGCTTGAACGCCTGCTCCCCTCCTCTCCCCCTTCCCCTTCCAGGAGTTCCCATGTCCACCCTGCCCCTGCAGCAGCTCTACATCCACGGCAAGCTGGTCGACGCCTCCAGCGGCAAGACCTTCCAGAGCATCAACCCGGCCACCGGCGAGGTGATCGCCGAGGTGCAGATCGCCAACCAGGCCGACGTCGAGCGCGCCGTGGCCAGCGCCGCGGAAGGCCAGAAGGTGTGGGCGGCGATGACCGCGATGGAACGTTCGCGCATCCTGCGCCGCGCCGTGGACATCCTGCGCGAACGCAACGACGCGCTGGCGCAGCTGGAAACCCTGGACACCGGCAAGGCGCTCAGCGAGACCACCACGGTGGACATCGTCACCGGTGCCGACGTGCTGGAGTACTACGCCGGCCTGGCCACCGCCATCGAAGGCAACCAGGTGCCGCTGCGCGAATCCAGCTTCTTCTACACCCGCCGTGAGCCGCTGGGCGTGGTCGCCGGTATCGGCGCATGGAACTACCCGGTGCAGATCGCGCTGTGGAAGTCCGCCCCGGCGCTGGCAGCTGGCAATGCGATGGTGTTCAAGCCGTCCGAAGTGACCCCGCTGACTGTCATCGAACTGGCGAAGATCTACACCGAAGCCGGCGTGCCGGACGGTGTATTCAACGTGGTGCAGGGCCCGGGCCGCGACGTGGGCCAGTGGCTGACCGAACATCCGCTGATCGAGAAGATCTCCTTCACCGGCGGCGTGGAAACCGGCAAGAAGGTGATGGCATCGGCTGCCTCGTCCTCGCTGAAGGAAGTCACCATGGAACTGGGCGGCAAGTCGCCGCTGGTGATCTGTGACGATGCCGCGCTGGAACGCGCCGCCGACATCGCGGTGATGGCCAATTTCTTCAGCTCCGGCCAGGTGTGCACCAACGGCACCCGCGTGTTCGTGCCGCGCGCCATGCTGGCGGCTTTCGAAGCGGCCGTCGTGGAGCGCGTCAAGCGCATCCGCATCGGCGATCCGCAGGATGCACAGACCAACTTCGGCCCGATGACCAGCTTTGCGCACATGGACAACGTGCTGCGCCTGATCGAGACCGGCAAGCGCGAAGGTGCCCGCCTGCTGACCGGCGGCGGGCGTGCCACCGACGGTGCGCTGGCCAAGGGCGCCTACGTCCTGCCGACCGTGTTCTCCGACTGCCGCGATGACATGACCATCGTGCGCGAAGAGATCTTCGGGCCGGTGATGAGCATCCTTGCCTACGACGATGAGGAAGAAGTCATCGCCCGCGCCAACGATACCCACTTCGGCCTCGCCGCCGGCGTGGTCAGCAATGACATCGCCCGTGCGCACCGCATCATCCATCGCCTGGAAGCCGGCATCTGCTGGATCAACACCTGGGGCGAATCGCCGGCGGAAATGCCGGTGGGCGGTTACAAGCAGTCCGGCGTGGGTCGCGAGAACGGCATCTCCACCCTGGCCCACTACACCCGCATCAAGTCGGTGCAGGTGGAACTGGGCGACTACGCCAGCATTTTCTGATCCGAACGCATCGGCCTTGCGGCCGTCGTTCGGCCGGGCGTGTCCCTCCCCCCACGCCCGGCCACCCTACACACCGCCAGCTGGCGCGACCGCGCGCCGCCCGGCCTGCAGGAGCAAAGACCATGAGCACCCCCAACGAGTACGACTACATCATCATCGGCGCCGGTTCGGCCGGCAACGTACTGGCCACCCGCCTCACCGAAGATGCCGACGTCAGCGTGCTGCTGCTGGAGGCCGGCGGACCGGATTACCGCCTGGATTTCCGCACCCAGATGCCGGCCGCGCTGGCCTTCCCGCTGCAGGGCAAGCGCTACAACTGGGCCTACAAGACCGATCCCGAGCCGCATATGAACAACCGGCGGATGGACTGCGGACGCGGCAAGGGCCTCGGCGGCTCCTCGCTGATCAACGGCATGTGCTACATCCGCGGCAACGCGATGGACTATGACAACTGGGCCAGCATGCCGGGCCTGGAAGACTGGACCTACGCCGACTGCCTGCCCTACTTCCGCAAGGCCGAAACCCGCGACATCGGCGGCAACGACTACCACGGCAGCGATGGCCCGCTGCAGGTCACCACGCCGAAGGCCGGCAACAACGAACTGTTCGCGGCGATGATCGAAGCCGGCGTGCAGGCCGGCTACCCGCGCACCGATGACCTCAACGGCTACCAGCAGGAAGGCTTCGGTCCGATGGACCGCACCGTGACCCCGCGCGGCCGTCGTTCGAGCACCGCGCGCGGCTACCTGGACCAGGCGCGCGCGCGACCGAACCTGACCATCGTCACCCACGCGCTGACCGACCGCATCCTGTTCTCCGGCAAGCGTGCGGTGGGCGTGGCGTGGCTGCGCAACGACGAACCGCAGAAGGCGCGTGCGCGTCGCGAAGTCCTGCTGTGCGGCGGCGCCATCGCCTCCCCGCAGGTGCTGCAGCGCTCCGGCGTGGGCCCGGCCGACCTGCTGCGCGGGCTCGGCATCGAGGTGCTGCATGACCTGCCCGGCGTCGGCGCCAACCTGCAGGACCATCTGGAAATGTACCTGCAGTACGAGTGCAAGAAACCGGTTTCGCTGGCCCCGGCACTGAAGTTGTACAACCAGCCGGCGATCGGTGCGGAATGGCTGTTCAACGGCACCGGCACCGGCGCCAGCAACCAGTTCGAAGGCGGCGGTTTCATCCGCAGCAACGAAGAATTCGCCTGGCCCAACCTGCAGTACCACTTCCTGCCGGTGGCGATCAATTACAACGGCTCCAACCCGATCAAGGAACACAGCTTCCAGATGCACGTGGGGTCGATGCGCTCGCCCAGCCGGGGCCGCATCCACGTGCGTTCGACCGATCCGCGCGTGCATCCGAGCATCCTGTTCAACTACATGTCCCATGAACAGGACTGGCGCGAGTTCCGCGATGGCATCCGCATTACCCGCGAGATCTTCGGCCAGCCGGCGTTGGCGCCGTACACCGGCCGCGAGATCTCCCCGGGCAGCCAGCTGCGCACCGATGCGGAGATTGACGCATTCGTCCGCGAACATGCCGAAACCGCCTACCATCCGTCGTGCTCGAACAAGATGGGCAGTGCCGCCGACCCGATGGCGGTGGTCGACGGCCACGGCCGCGTGCACGGGATGGAAGGCCTGCGCATCATCGACGCCTCGATCATGCCGCAGGTAGTGACCGGCAACCTCAACGCCCCGACCATCATGATGGCCGAGAAGCTGGCCGACGTGCTGCGCGGCCGCGCCCCGCTGCCGCGCAGCACCGCCCCGTACTTCCAGGCCAACGGCGCCCCGGCCCGCAAAAAGTAAGGTAGTGACGACCCGGCCTGGTGGGTGAAGACTTGGCTTGGTGGGTGAAGACTTGGCCTGGTGGGTGACGACCTGGCCTGGTGGGTGAAGACCCGGCCTGGTGGGTGAAGACCGTTGGTCGTCACGCTCTAAAGAACGGCCGCTGCGCTCGCCGAGCATCGCTCGGCGCTACGTATCATCAGTCCAGAGGCCCGCCATCGGCGGGCCTCTTCGCGTTTTCCATCCGGGACGGTATGCTGCCACGGCTGGATCTGACCGATACTGGCTACAGAACCAACCCAAACATCACAGTTTCCTGGAGGGGGAAAGATGAGCCTGGAACGTCCCTGGTTGCAGAGTTACCCGCAAGGCGTGCCCGCCGAGATCGACATCAATGAGTTCCACTCGGTCTCCTCCGTCTTCGACGCCTCGGTGGCCAAGTACCGGGATCGTCCCGCCTACTCCAGCTTCGGCAAGGTGCTCACCTATGGCGAGACCGACGCACTGGTCGAGCAGTTCGCCGCCTACCTGCTCGGCGAACTGCAGCTGAAGAAGGGCGACCGCGTCGCCCTGATGATGCCCAACTGCCTGCAGTACCCGATCGCCACCTTCGGCGTGCTGCGCGCCGGCCTCACCGTGGTCAACGTCAACCCGCTGTACACCGCGCGCGAGCTGAAGCACCAGCTGGTCGACGCCGGGGTCACCGCCCTGGTGGTGGTGGACAACTTCGGTGACACCGTGCAGGCCGTCATCGCCGACACGCAGGTCAAGCACGTCATCACCACCGGGCTCGGCGATCTGCTCGGCGCCAAGGGCGTGATCGTCAACTTCGTGCTGAAGTACATCAAGAAGATGGTCCCCAACTACACCCTGAAGGGCGCGGTGCGCTTCACCCAGGCGTTGAAGCTGGGCCGCCGCCACGACCTGCCGAAGGTGGAGATCGACCACGACGACATCGCCTTCCTGCAGTACACCGGTGGCACCACCGGCGTGGCCAAGGGCGCGATGCTGACCAACCGCAACCTGGTCGCCAACATGCAGCAGGCGTCGGCATGGATCGGCGCGTCGGGCGTGGAGCCGGGCAAGGAGTGGATCATCACGGCCCTGCCGCTGTACCACATCTTCGCGCTGACAGCGAACGGCCTGGTCTTCATGAAGTTCGGCGGCTGCAACCACCTGATCACCAATCCGCGCGACATGAAAGGCTTCGTCAAGGAGCTCAAGGGCGTGCGCTTCACCGCCATCACCGGCGTCAACACGCTGTTCAATGGCCTGCTCAACACGCCCGGTTTCGATGAAGTGGATTTCTCCACGTTGAAGGTCACCCTGGGCGGTGGCATGGCGGTACAGCGATCGGTCGCCGAGCGCTGGAAGAAGACCACCGGCGTCACCCTGGTAGAGGCTTACGGCCTGACCGAAACCTCGCCGGCGGCCTGCATCAACCCGCTGACCCTGGCTGAGTACAACGGGTCGATCGGCCTGCCGATTCCGTCCACCGATGCCTGCATCAAGGACGACAACGGCAACCTGCTGGGCTTGGATGAAGTGGGCGAGCTGTGCATCAAGGGCCCGCAGGTCATGAAGGGCTACTGGCAGCGTCCGGAAGACACCGCCGCGGCGATCGATGCCGACGGCTGGCTGCACACCGGCGACATGGCGAAGATGGACGCGCAGGGTTTCTGCTACATCGTCGATCGCAAGAAGGACATGATCCTGGTGTCCGGCTTCAACGTCTATCCCAACGAGGTCGAGGACGTGATCGCGATGATGCCCGGCGTGCTGGAAGTGGCGGCGGTCGGCGTACCGGACGAGAAGTCCGGCGAGATCGTCAAGGTGGTGATCGTCAAGAAGGACCCGAACCTCACCGCCGAACAGGTGAAGGAACACGCGCGGGCCAACCTGACCGGTTACAAGCATCCCAGGATCGTCGAGTTCCGCAAGGAGCTGCCGAAGACCAACGTCGGCAAGATCCTGCGCCGCGAGCTGCGTGACGCACCGCCAGCCTGATGCAGGCAGCGCCGAGCCATGCTCGGCGAGCGCAGCGGCAAAGGCCTGACGGCCAGCGGCCGTCACTACCGAGACGCGGATGAGCGAAAAGTGAAAAGCCCGGGGTGGAAACGCCCCGGGCTTTTGCATTTGGGGCGACTGGGCCGGTGTAGCATCCCCGCGAGTGGACCCGTTCGGCCCGCCGACCACCGATTTCCCCGCGGGCCCGCCATGCCGAGGAACCTGCCATGAGCACCATCGAAAAGCTGCCTGCAAACCGCCCATACACCACCATCCGCACCGAAGACAGCGCCGACGGCGCCGCCCATTGGCTGTTCATGCACGCCGATGCATCCACCGGCATCCGCCCCTGCTGCCGCAAGGACATGCTCGATGAAATGTGGAGCTACATGAGCGCCGTGACCCGGGGGCCTGCCAGCCGCCATGACGGCCGCCTGCGCCATTTCGTGCTGGCCTCCGACGCCACCGCCTACAACCTGGGCGGCGACCTGGACCTGTTCACCCGGCTGATCCGCGAAGGCAATCGCGACCGCCTGCTGGCCTATGCACAGCGCTGCGTGGAAGGCGTGCATCACCTGCATACCGGGTTTGGCGGTGACGTGCGTTCAATCGCGCTGATCCAGGGCGATGCGCTGGGCGGCGGGCTGGAAATGGCCCTGGCCTGCCACACCATCGTCGCCGAAGAAGGCGCAGGCATGGGCCTGCCTGAAGTGCTGTTCGGCCTGTTCCCGGGCATGGGCGCCTACTCGTTCCTGTGCCGCCGCGTGGCGCCGCAGCTGGCCGAGAAAATCATCCTGGATGGCCGCGTCTACAGTGCCGAGGAAATGCATGCGATGGGCGTGGTCGACGTACTGGTCCGCAAGGGTGAAGGCCCCAAGGCCGTGCAGGACCTGATCCGCCAGCACCAGCGCATTCCGCAGTCCTACCTGGCGATGAATGCCGCGCGCAACCTGGCCCAGGCCGTCAGCTATGACGAACTGCTGGAAATCACCAAGGTCTGGGTCGATTCGGCATTGGCACTGGGCGATCGCTCGCTGCGCACGATGGATCGGCTGATCAAGGCACAGACCCGTCGTGCCGGTCTTGACGCGGCCTGAGCTGTGCCCTCCCCCACCAAGTGAACCGACACGTGCCGGCGGCCCGCCGGCACGTTTTCCGCAACGTCGACCGGGCTTCGGGTCAGCGCGGGTCCGCCTCGTCCACGCCGGGCTGGTTGCGCTGTGCGGCACGCGCAGCCAGCGCCAGCCGACCTTCCTTGAGCGCGCCAGCCAGCACCGCCAGGCGCTGGCGCCATTCGGCCTTGAGCTGCCAGTCCGCCATCCGCATCAGCTCACCGGCGCGGTTGGACACCCGCACCAGTCCAAGATTGCTGGCCACGCCCTTTATCGCGTGGGCCTGCTCGCGGAACTGCACCCAGTCCATCGCCTCGCCTTCCGCATGGGCCTTGCGCATGCAGCTTTCCGCATCGCCCAGGCACTGGCGGACGAACTCTCTTTCAAAGCCGTCGCCCATGCCGAGTGAAGCCAGTTCGTCCAGCACGCCCGGATCCAGCACGCCGTCGGTGCCACCAGCCAGCGCGCGCACGACCGGCGCGGAAGGTTTTAGGTCGCGGTTGGAGGCGATCTCCGCCAGCGTATCCAACAGCCGCACCGCCACCACCGGCTTGGCCAGGAACGTATGCGCACCGGCCTGCTGGCAGCGCTGGATGGCGTCGGGGGTGACGTCGGCGCTGAGCACCAGCACCGGCGTGCGCGGCGCGCCGCCGGCCTGCATCACCCGCAGTTCCTTCAGCATGTCCAGCCCGCTCATGCCCGGCATGTGCAGGTCGACGATGGCCGCATCGAAATCACTCTCGGCCATGGCATCCAGCACCGCTTCGCCGCCGTTGACGCACAGCACGCGGTGCCCGGCTTTCTGCAGGAGGCGCTGCAGCACCATGCGGTTGGCCTCGTGGTCGTCGGCCACCAGGATGCTCATGCTGCGCACCCGCGCGCGGTGGCGCAGGAACGGATCGGCGAAGGCGATGACATTGCCGTTGCTGCTGTCCAGCGGGTTGCCGACCAGCGCCGGGGTGATGCCCACGCGCTCCGGCAGCGGCGGGGCGAACGGCACTTCGAACCAGAAGCGGCTGCCCTGCGGCAGGTTCTCCTGGTAGCCGATCTCGCCGCCCATCGCTTCCACCAGTCCCTTGGCGATGGTGGTTCCCAGGCCAGTGCCTTCGTGACGCCGCGCCATGCTGACATCGGCCTGCTCGAACGCTTCGAACAGCCGCGGACGTATCGGCGCGGCCACGCCGATGCCGGTGTCGATGATTTCAAAGCGCAGGCGGACGCCACCGTCGGCAGCGGCGCTGACCACGTCGATGCGGATCTCCACCCTGCCGTGGTCGGTGAACTTCACCGCATTGCCGGCCAGGTTCAGCAGCACCTGGCGCAGGTGGCCGGTATCGCCACGCAGCCGGGGCGGCACGGCTTCATCCACCCGGACGCGGTAGTCCAGCCGCTTGGCCTTGGCCTGCGGCAGCAGGATCAGGCCGATGGCCTGCACCACGTCACCGAGGGCGAAATCTTCAGCGACCACGCGCAGCTTGCCCGCTTCGATGGCCGAAATATCGAGCACTTCCTCCACCAGCGCCAGCAGGCTGCGCGAAGAGGCCTGGATGGTGTTGAGGCACTCGCGCTGCTCTTCATCCAGCTCGGTGGTGGCCAGCACTTCGGTCATGCCCGCCAGCCCGTTCAAGGGCGTGCGGAATTCATGGCTCATGTTGGCCAGGAAGCGGCTCTTGGCCTCGCTGGCGCGGCGTGCTTCGGCCATCGCTTCGGTGAGCTGGCGCAGCAGCGTGGAAAAGTACAGCGGCACCGCCGCCAGGCCCAGCCACAGCCCGAACGCCAGCCGCGCATTGTCGACCCAATAGTCGGTGTACAGCGCGGTACAGCCGAAGCTGATCATCGCCATCGCCACGGCGAGGTAGAGGTAGTTGTTGCCGAAGCGCATGCCGTTGCCCACCGTGACCCACATCACCACGATGTAGACCCACGACAGCGGCTCGCCCATCTGGATCATGCCGGCGGCAATCAGGCCGTAGTCGGCCAGCATGCCCAGGATGCGCCGCGGATCGGAGCGCTGCGGACGCCACAGAAGCCAGCCGAAGGCCAGCAGGGACAGCCCCAGACCACCCAGCACGATCGCCAGCACGCCCACGTACTGGTCATGCGGCAGGTCGCTGCGCACGCCCGGCATCAGCACATAGGCCAGGATCAGGCTGATCAGCACGATGCGGACGATCTGCTGCCCATGCTCGGAATCCTGGCGCTGGGCCAGACGATTGCGCAGCCGGGGCAGCAGCGCGCTCATGCTCACAACCCGGGTCGCGCCGACGCGGTGGAGTGTTCGGCGCAGATCTGCTCCAACTGCGGGCGCCCGCGCAACAGGGCATCGACCACGCGCGGATCGAACAGCCGGCCACGCTGCGCGTACAGGTAGGCCAGGGTCGCATCGAAGGTCCACGCTTCCTTGTAGGGACGCGGCGAAATCAGCGCATCGAACACGTCGGCCACCGCCACGATGCGGGCTTCCAGCGGAATCGCATCGCCGACCAGGCCGTCCGGATACCCGCTGCCGTCATAGCGCTCGTGGTGACGCAGCGCGATCAGCGCGCCGATCTGGATGAAGCGGTTCTGGCTGCCGCTCAACAGTTCATGGCCGATGCGCGGGTGGCGGCGCATGATCACCAGCTCTTCGTCGGTCAGCTTGCCCGGCTTCAGCAGGACTGCATCGGGAATGGCGATCTTGCCCATGTCATGCAGCGGCGCCGCCATCTCGATCAGCTTGACCTCCTCTTCGGGAAGCCCCAGCTGTTCGGCGATCAGCCCGGCCACGCGGGACATGCGTTCCAGGTAGGCGCTGGTGCCGGCATCGCGGTATTCAATGGCACGTGCGAGCCGCGACAGGGTTTCGCGTTCACGCTCTTCCACTTCGTGCATGCTGGCAAGCAGCCGCTGCTCCAGCGACAACGCCCGCTGCTTCACGTTCTCCGATTGCTGTCGCAGCTGCAGCAGGTTGTAACAGCGCGCGCGCAGTTCGCGCGGACGGATCGGCTTGACCAGGAAATCGATCACCCCCGCCTCCAGCGCTGCCTGCCGGATCGGCTCGTCGCCGACCACGGTGATCAGGATCACCGGGATGTCGCGGTGCTTGGGCAGGCGGCGAAAACGGCGGGCGAACTCCAGCCCATCCATCTCCGGCATGCGGTAATCCAGCAGCAGCAGGTCCACCGGCTGCGATTCGCACCAGTTGAGCGCGGCCAGCGGATCGCCGAAGTCGTGCACGCTCAGTTCCGGCGCAATGTCTTCGATGACATGGCGCAGCATCGTCCGCGCGGACGTCTGGTCGTCGACGATCACAATATTCAACGCTGCTTCTGCCTGCTTGTTCGACCACCCCGGGATCAGGGTTGGCGAGGATAACCTGCCATTCTGTAGGCCCGCACCCTGCATCTGTCCGATACCTGCCATGCGCTCCCCGGATCTTGATCGCCGTCACATTGTGATGGCGTAAAGGACGCGACCCATCGCCTCCCCCCGGCAATCGGGTCAATCCGGCCACTCAGCGGCCTCGCCGATACCATACTCCAGCGCTCGCCCGCACGGTAGCACCGGGCCGCCCGTGCAGGCGGCGCCGGCGTATCCAAATCAGGCTTCCGGGCGCATGTAGGGGAACAGCAGGACGTCGCGGATCGAGCTGCTGCCGGTCAGCAGCATTACCAGGCGGTCGATGCCGATGCCCAGTCCGCCGGTCGGCGCCATGCCGTACTCCAGCGCCCGGATGTAGTCGGCGTCGTAATGCATCGCCTCGTCGTCGCCCCCGTCCTTCGCAGCAACCTGTGCCTGGAAGCGCGCGGCCTGGTCTTCGGGGTCATTCAGCTCGGAGAAGCCGTTGGCCAGTTCCTTGCCGTTGATAAACAGCTCGAAGCGGTCGGTGTAACCCGGGGCATCATCGTTGGCCCGGGCCAAAGGCGACACCTCCACCGGATGGTCGGTGATGAAGGTCGGCTGGATCAGGGTGTGCTCGACGGTAGCCTCGAAGATTTCCAGCAGCAGCTTGCCCCAGCCGTAGGACGGCTTGATGCGGATCTTCAGGCGCTCGCAATGCGCGACCAGCGCATCGCGGTCGGTGCAGTCGGCCAGGCTGATTTCCGGGTTGTGGTGGCGCACCGCTTCGTCCATGCGCCAGCGGCGGAAGGCGGGGGCCAGGTCGATGCGGGCACCGTCCCACTCCACTTCGGTGGTGCCCAGCACCTGGCGGGCGACATCACGGATGACCCCTTCGGTCAGGTCCATCACTTCGGTGTACGTGGCGTAGGCCTCGTACAGCTCCATCATGGTGAATTCGGGGTTGTGGCGGGTGCTGACGCCTTCGTTGCGGAAGTTGCGGTTGATCTCGTAGACGCGCTCCAGCCCGCCCACGACCAAGCGCTTCAGGTACAGCTCCGGCGCCACGCGCAGGTACAGGTCCAGGTCCAGCGCGTTGTGGTGGGTGGTGAACGGCTTGGCCGTCGCACCGCCGGGGATGTAATGCATCATCGGCGTTTCGACTTCCAGGAAGTCGCGGTTGTCCAGCCAGGCGCGCATGGCACGGATGATCCGGGAGCGCTTGATGAACACCTCGCGCGACTCCGGCGTCACGATCAGGTCCACATAGCGCTGGCGGTAGCGCTGCTCCACGTCGGCCAGGCCATGCCACTTGTCCGGCAGCGGTCGCAGCGACTTGGTCAGCAGGCGGATGCTTTCGGCCTTCACCGACAGCTCGCCGGTACGGGTGCGGGTCAGGCCGCCTTCCACCGCGATGATGTCACCCACGTCCCAACCCTTGAAGGCGGTGTAGGCATCGCCCAGCACGTTGCCCTGCAGGAATACCTGGATGCGGCCGGATTCGTCCTGGATCTGAGCGAAGCTGGCCTTGCCCATGACCCGCTTGGCCATCAGCCGGCCGGCCATCCTGACCCGGCGCTCGTTGGCCTCCAGCGCTTCGGCGGTCCAGCTTTCGGCGTCGGCGAAGTCTGCCTGCAGGCTGCCGGCGAAGTCTTCGCGACGGAAATCGTTCGGGTAGGCGATGCCCTGGGCCCGCAGCGCGGTCAGTTTGGCGCGACGCTCGGCGATCAGGCTGTTTTCGTCGACGGGGGGCTGCGGCACGGCGGTCTGCTCGTTCATGGGCTCGGTCGGTCGTTGTCTGTGGGGGGGTCTTCAGGGATTCGCGCCCGCCGAGGATACGACGGACCGGGGGTGGCTGCGGCTGCAGCCACCGGGCGGGTCACCATGCAGGCGACCCGCAGGCTCAGGCGTCGCTGCGTTTGGCGCCCGCTTCCAGGCCGGATTTCAGGCTGGCCTCGATGAACTCATCCAGGTCGCCGTCCAGCACCTTCTGCGTGTCGGTACGCTCGATGCCGGTGCGCAGGTCCTTGATACGGCTCTGGTCGAGCACGTAGTTGCGGATCTGGCTGCCCCAGCCGATATCGGACTTGGTCGCTTCCAGGGCATCGCGCTCGGTATTGCGCTTCTGCACTTCCAGCTCGTACAGCTTGGCGGCCAGCATCTTCATCGCGGTGTCGCGGTTCTGGTGCTGGCTGCGGCCGGTCTGGCAGGCAACCACGGTATTGGTCGGGATGTGCGTGATGCGCACCGCCGACTCGGTCTTGTTGACGTGCTGGCCACCGGCACCGGAGGAGCGGTACACGTCGGTGCGCAGGTCGGCCGGGTTGATGTCGATTTCAATGTTGTCATCGACCTCCGGGGACACGAACACCGAGGTGAAGCTGGTGTGCCGGCGGTTGTCCGAATCGAACGGCGACTTGCGCACCAGGCGGTGCACGCCGATCTCGGTCTTCAGCCAGCCGTAGGCGAACTCACCTTCCACGCGGAAGGTGGCCGATTTGATGCCGGCCACATCGCCGCCGGACACTTCCATCAGTTCGGTCTTCCAGCCGCGCGCTTCGCACCAGCGCAGGTACATGCGCAGCATCATTTCGGCCCAGTCCTGGGCTTCGGTGCCACCGGCGCCGGCCTGGATGTCGACGAAGGCGTTGCAGCTGTCCATCTCGCCGGAGAACATGCGCTGGAACTCCAGCTGCTCCACGTGCTTGAGGTACTTGTCCAGGTCGGCGACCACCGCATCGGCGGTTTCCTGGTCCTGTTCGCTCTCGGCCAGTTCCAGCAGGTCGGTGGATTCCACCAGGCCATCGAGGATGCTGGCGATGCCGCCCACGGTCTTTTCAAGCAGCGAGCGTTCACGCCCCAGGTTCTGGGCGTACTCCGGCTTGTTCCAGATATCCGGGTTTTCCAGCTCCCGGGTTACTTCTTCCAGGCGTTCTTTCTTGACGTCGTAGTCAAAGATACCCCCTGAGCGAGACCACGCGATCGGTGAGATCGGTGATTCGCTGGCGGACAGGATTCAGCTCGAGCATGTCGGCGGTTTCGTGTTCGAAATATGACCGGTAATGATACCAGCACAGCCGCCGCTGCTGCCTACCCCGCCCGGGGGCCTGCCCCGCCCTCACCCGCCGCCCAGCGCCTGGCGCAGCAGCGGCAGCTGGCGCCGGCTGCAGGGCACTGTTGCCCCATCGGCCATGTGCAGCAGGGCCTCGCCGCCATCCAGCGGCTCGATCGAGCGCAGGCAGCGGCGGTTCACCAGCCAGCTGCGGTGGCTGCGCAGGAACACCGCCGGATCCAGCCGGGACTCCAGCGCGGCCAGCGTAATACGCAGCGGGTAGTCATGGCCGCGCACGTGCAGGTTGACGTAGTTGCTGGCGGCCTGGGCGTACTCCACGTCGGCCGTGGCCACCAGGAACTCCTTGCCCAGCTTGCGCACGAGGAAATGCGCCGGACGCTCGACCGGCTCCACCGGCGCCGCATCATCGGGCGCCGCCAGCAGGGTCGCCTCGCCCTGCCGCCGGCGCCCGAACCAGGCCAGCGCATGCACCGCGCTGACCAGGGTGGCGTAGGTCTGCAGGTCCTTGAACAGCTCGTACAGCCATTGGGTCGGCCACGGCCCGTAGTGATAGCGTCCGCCCACCAGCGCATGGGCGAGGTGGCGCAGGGCCACCATGCCGCTCACGTGCAGCAGCCACCACGCCAGCGCGCCAATCAGGTAGGCCGGCAGCAGGCGGCGCCAGGTGTCGGCATGCAGGGGCCAGCGCGTCGCCAGCCGGATCAGCACGGCCAACAACAACAACGACACCAGCGCACTGCTGCCCTCGTCGACGGTGCCGGCAAACCAGTCGAACGTTTCGTGGTCACGGGCGGCACGCATATACCGCACCAGTACGTTGGCGGCCGCCGTCCCGCTGAACAAGGCCACCCAGAAGCCGGCGATCCGACGCCGATCCCGGCGCTCGGGCCTGTCGGCGGGTATCGCGCCATCCGGCGCTGCAGGTGCGGATTCCATGCCGCGCATTATGCCGTGGCAGTGACGTTTCGCCCGCGCCGTTGGTCCCGCCCTGCCCGCCATTGGTCCCAGGACACCCGCAGGACGGCCCTTCGGCGATGGCGGCGGCCGCTGCCGCGCGCACGCTGGCCGCTCCTGTCCCGCACCCGACCTGCCCATGCAACGACGCAACGACCTGGACGCCCTTCGGGTGTTCGCCCTGCTGCTGCTGATCCCATACCACGTGGCCATGGCCTACGTGGCCGAGTGGGACTTTCACCTCAAGAGCAGTCACACGGTCGAGTGGCTGCAGTGGCCGATGATCGCGCTGAACCGTTGGCGCATGCCGCTGCTGTTCATCATTTCCGGGATCGCGCTGGGGCTGGCCCTGCCCGCGAAGGGGCGTTGGCGCTTTGCCCTGCGGCGCAGCTGGACATTGCTGCTGCCGCTGCTGTTCGGCATCGTCGCCGTGGTCAGCCTGCAGGCCTACTGCGAGGCGGTGGACAACGGGGGGGTCACTCCGGGGCTGTGGGCATTCCTGTGGCGCTACTGGCAGTTCCGCCCGTGGCCGGGCGCGGGGTTCGCGGGCGCCGGATTCGGCTTCACCTGGAACCACTTGTGGTACCTGGCCTACCTGATTCCCTACTCGCTGCTGCTGATCGCGCTGGCGACCCTGCTGCGTCCCCTCCGCTTCGCTGTGCCACGCGGGAGTCCCTCCGATCGCACCGTGGCCCTGCTCGGCCTGCTCGTGCCGGTGGCCTGGCTGGCATGGACCGTGCTCTACCTGCTGCCGCGCCATCCGCCCACCCATGCACTGGTGCACGATGCCTTCGTGCATGCCGAGTCGTTGCCGCTGTTCGCCCTCGGCTTCCTCGCCGCACGCTGGCAGCGAGGCTGGGAGCTGGTACTGCGCTGGCGCCGGACCACGCTGGCACTGGCGCTGCTTGCGATGAGCGTCGAACTGGGCATCCGCGCCCTGGGGCGACTTCCCGGCGTGGACGGGCTGGACCCGTGGGTACTGGCGCTGCCGTGGGCAACCAGCGAACGGCTCGCACGTGCGCTGTACACCTGGACCGCACTGCTGGCGCTGTTCGGCTGGGCGCGCGCCTGGCTGGACCGCCCGTTTCGTTGGCTGCCGTATGCCCGCGAGGCGGTGTTCTGCATCTACGTCCTGCACCAGACGGTGCTGATCCTGCTGCTGTATGCCTTGCGCCCGCTGGCACTGGGCCCGTGGCTTGAGCCGCTGCTGGTGCTCGCCGGCACTTTCGCGCTGTGCGTGCTGCTGCACGAAGGACTGATACGGCGCAGTGCCCTGCTTCGGCCGCTGTTCGGGGTGCGGCCGCCGCGGCGCGCCACGCGGCCAGGTGACGCGCCGACCGCCGCCGGCGCGTCGATGGCGCGTCCTACTTCACCGTGAACTCCCCGACCAGCACGCTCTCGGTCTGGTCCTTCAGGCGCAGGGTGACCGTCTGGTCGCGCTGCTGGCGCGTGCCCCAGTGGGTGCTCAGGCGCAGGCTCAAGGTGGTCGCACCGGTCACCAGCTGCTCGCGGCTGCCGAAGAAGTTGGCCTCCACCTTGTAGGTGCCCGGCTTGGCATCACGCAGCGAAAACTGCTCCGGCCCGTAGCCGCCGGTGAAGTCCTGCGACATCTGGCCGCCCTGGTAGGTCAGCCGGTTGCCGTAGTAAGCGCGCTCACCGTTGGGGTCGGTCACCCACAGGTCCATGTCACTGTTGTCGCTGTCCCAGCCCAGCACCACGCGCAGGTCCAGCGGCAGGGCACGGCGCAGGCGCGGATCGATGGCACGGGCGTCCAGTCCTTCGCGTGCCATCAGGTTGGTGGCTTCATCCAGTGCGATCAGCGAGATGCCGGTGAAGCGGCTGTCCCACGGGCGCAGCACCACTTCGTACAGCGCCGTGAGTGCCTGCGGGTACTGGCCGCTGGCTTCCAGCGCCAGGCCCAGGTCGCGGTAGCTCTGGGGCTCTTCCTCGCCCATCGCCAGGACGTCACGGAACACCGGCACCGCCAGTGCGGGTGCACCGGCCTGCATCAGCCGATACCCGAGCACGCGCAGTACGTGCCGGTTTTCGATCTGCATTTCGGCCAGGTTGGACAGCACCCGCAGCGCCAGCGCACGCTGGCCCTTGGCCAGCAGCAGGTCGGCCACGTCCAGATAGAAGGCGCTGCTGTCCGCATGCTGTGCGCGCTCGGACAGGTACAGCGGATACAGCGCATCGGCCGGAGCCGCGCGCAGCCGCTGGGCATACGGTGCATCGGCGGCCCATGGCGCGAGCGCGATGGTGATCTCGCCGCCATTGGCAGCGCCTGGCGCGGACGCAGCGCGCTCAGCGAGCGGGGCCGGGGCCTGGCGCGCCAGCATGGCCTGCGGCCCTGTGGGTGCGGGTGCGGGTGAAGGCGGCGGCGGCGGCGCAGCGACGCTGTCGTTTGGTCGGGCCTCGAAGGCCTCCCCCGCCGCTACCGGCGCTGCCATCGCGACCGCGGCGGGGCTGGACTTTTCCTGCTTCGCCTGCGGCGGGGTGCCTTTGGGCCAGCGGGTTTCCCACCAGCGCTGACGATCAGCGACCTGCCGTGCGATGTCATCGAGCCGCTGGCTGCGCTCACGTGCCACGTCGACGCTGGCCAGCGCGTGCCGACGGTCGTACTCGGCGCGCAGCGGCGACGGCGGACGGATGCCATGCTGCAGATAGTCTTCGATCGATTCGAGCACCAGCAGCGAAGTGTCCGCACTGACCAGCCCGAACGCCTGTGACAGCGTGCGTCGCGCTGCGGCGTTGGCCACCGGATCACCCGCCCAGTCGGCCAGCTGGCCGTTCGCCCAGGCATGTGCCACCAGGCCGCCAGGCAGCAGCCGCGCTTCGCCGGCACTCACGCGTTGGGTGTCGATGCGCCCATCCGGCAGCCGCACGCGCAGCTGCACGCTGCCGCCCGGCTTTTCGATCCTGCCCATCACCCGCAACCAGCCCTGCGCTGCCGCACCGGCATCGGCCACCAGGCCGCTGATTCCCTCGCCTTCCAGCGACAGCACCGCCGCGCCCTGCTGCAGCAACAGCGCCGCCGCCGACGCCGCATCAGCGGTCGTGGACAGCACCAGCAGCTCGCCCTGGTGGGCAGCGGTCCAGGCCCGCAGGCGCGCCACGTCGGTGCGCGCGCCTGCACCGCTCAGGGCATACAGGCGCTGGCCTGCGGCGAGTGCCGGCTGGCTGCGGTTGCCGTAGTTGGAAAGCCCGTCACTGACCAGCAGGTATTCCTGCACCGCCGGCTGCGGGGTCCATGCACCCAGCGCGCTGGCGCCGTCCAGCGGCAGCGCCTGCAGGTGGGCGCGCAGCGCGGACCAGTCGCCACCGCGGATGCCGAATCGGCGTGTTGCTTCGGGCTGGTCGCGCAACACCGTCAGTTCTACCTGGCCATCGCCGATGGCCTTGAAGTAGCGATCCAGCACGGCAAACTCGGCTTCCCGGTCGCGATGGCCCGCCGATCCGGAGGCATCCCAGAGCAGTCCGATGCGGGTGGGCATGGCACGCACCACGGCCTGCACCGGCACCGGGATCTGTGCCATCAGGTAGCGCTGGCCCTCGTGCAGGCCGGCCACCACGTCGCGTTGGCGCACCTGCGGCAGCAACCATTGCGCCTGCGCCGGCAGCTCCGCGCCACGGCCCTGCCATTGCAGCTGGTAGCGGCCATCGCGCAGCGCGAACGCCCATGGCAGTCCGTTCGAGGCACGCGGAGCGCCGATGCCACTGGCCTCCAAGTGCACGCTGGCCTGCTGCGCGCCCCGCGCGAATTGCAGCGGCAACGTCCAGCGCAGGCCCTGCGTGTCCACTGGCAAGGTCTGGTGGATGGTCAACGCCACGCGTCGGCTGCCGTGTGCCGGAATCGGGTAGATGCGCAGGCGGAACTGGCTCCCGGCGGTCTGTTCCAGCAGACCCGGATCGACCCGCCGCCGCTCGATGGCTTCGAACACCTGCCGGCCTTGCGCCTTCGGCACCGGCACCGCATCGCGCAGTGCGCCATCGATATCGAGTGCGAAGCCCGCCACCTGCTGGCCATCGGCCAGCGGAAACTCCAGCTGTCCCTCCAGCATGCGGCCATTGGGGTTGTGGAACTCCAGTTCGATGCGGATCTCGGCCAGGCCGGCGGCCACCGTCCCGTCCAGCATGGCGCGTTGCAGCTGCACCGGCATTTCCGCGCCCTTCACCTGCAGCAACGGCGCGGTCACGGCCAATGGGAGTGGCGCGGGTGGCGCGGGTGGCAGCGGACGCTGTGCGTCGGCGGCGGTACCGGCTGCCATGCCCAGCACCGTGATGCACAGCATGACCAGACCGCGAGACAGACCTTCCATGTGACGCTCCTGCGTGGGTGACCTCCCGTTGAACGGACGGGGGCACCCGTCGGGGTTTGCCGTGTTGCCATCTTGGCCTGCGCCCTCGCATCGGCCACCATGCCCGGGTCTCTTTCATAGTGCTCCTCGTCCATGCGCCTATCCTCGTTGCTGCTTCTGCTGCTGGCCCCGCTGCCCGCCCTGTGTGCTTCGCCGTCTGATCTGGTCGGCATCGACTTCAGCCATCACGATTGGACCGTGGCCTGCGACAACACGCGGACCTGCCGCGCGGCGGGCTACCAGAACGAAGAAGACGCCGACCCGCTGCCGGTATCGGTGCTGCTGACGCGCCACGGCGGGCCCGAGCAGCCGATCAGCGCCAGCCTGATGCTGGGCCAGTACGAAGAAACCGTGCTGCCCGCGAAGCTGCGGATGCAGGTCGACGGACGCGACCAGGGTCCACTGGATTACGCAGCCAGCGCGGGCACGGCGACGTTGAGCGCGCCCCAGGTAGCTGCCCTGCTGGCGTCGGTGAGCGGTCCCGGCGCAGGCCGTGTCATCTTTACCGGCGACGATCAGCGGCAATGGACGCTGTCGGCGCGGGGCGCTTCGGCAGTCTTGCTGAAAATGGATGAGTTCCAGGGTCGGCTGGGCACGCCCGGCGCGGTGATGCGCAAGGGCAAGCGCGCGGAATCATCGGTGCCTGCAGCGTTGCCGATGCCGGTGGTGACGCTGGCGAAATTGGCCGCGGCGCGCCCGTCCGACGCCGCACTGGCCGGTTCCGGTGCGCTGCGCGCCGCCCTGGTGGCCGCCACTCCGCCCGATGACTGCGCGGCCTTGCAGCCCGACCAGACCGAGTCGATGGATGAGCCTGTCGTGCCGTTGAAGGTGCAGCGCCTGAGCGCGGACAAGCTGCTGGTATCGGCCCTGTGCTGGCGTGGCGCCTACAACGCGGGCAGCGGCTACTGGGTAGTCAACGCGCAGGCACCCTACGAGCCGCAGCTGGTCACCCACTTCGGCACTGATGATGACGGCCGCAGCATCAGTGGATCGCACAAGGGGCGAGGCCTGGGTGACTGCTGGTCGATGAACACCTGGGGCTGGGACGGTAAACGCTTCGTGGCGACCTCTGCCACTACCACGGGCCTGTGTCGACTAGTCGCTGCGGGCGGTGCGTGGGACTTGCCGACGCGGGTGACCACGGTCAAGGAATGAGGGTCAGCCGCGAACGGTCATCGCATCCGCCGGGCATGGCGCGGCGCTACCAGCGCTCGCCGCAGCCCGGGATTCGTCAGGCCGCGCTGCAGTGTTCGACGATCAGCTGGATGGCGGTGCCGCCGCGGTAATCGTCGCAGGCCAACCGATACGCCAAGTGGACATTGCGGGCCGGCGCGTTGCCGGTCCAGCCACCGAACTGGATCGCATTGATCAGACCGGCCACGCCGGGGCGGCGCAGTTCCAGCTTGAGGTGGCGTTCCTTCAACACCCGCCAGTTGGTCACCTCGAAGTGTCCATCGAACAGCGGTTCCGGGAACCCCTGTCCCCACGGGCCGGCAAGCCGCAGCGCGTCGGCGTGCCGATGGTCGAGCTCGTCGCTGTCGAGTTCGCCGTCACTGAGTATCTGCTGCTGCAGCATCACCGGGTCCAGCATCTGCTGGACGGCTGCGGCGAAGGCGGCATGGAACGATGCCAGGTGGGCATGCGGCAGGCTCATGCCGGCGGCCATCGCGTGGCCACCGAAGCGCTCGATCAGGCCCGGCTGCTGTGCATCGACCAGCGCCAGCGCGTCACGGATGTGCAGGCCGGGAATCGACCGCGCAGAACCGCGCAACGCGTGACCGCCCGGCTCCGCAGGCGCGAAGGCGACCACCGGACGATGCAGGCGGTCTTTCATCCTGGAGGCGACCAGCCCGACCACGCCCGGATGCCACTCGGCGTCGAACAGCACTGCGGCGATCGGCCGCTGCCCGTCGTCGTCCAGCACCACCCTGGCCACGGCCTTCTCGGCATCGTCGGTCATGGTCTGCTGCACGGCGCGTCGCTCGGCGTTGATCTGCTCCAGCGTCTGCGCGATGTCGCGCGCCTGTGCCGGGTCCTCGGTCAGCAGCAGCGCGATGCCCAGCGCCATGTCCTCCAGGCGGCCGGCGGCATTCAAGCGTGGTCCCAGCGCGAACCCGATATCGGTGGCCGTCAAGCGCGCGGCGTCGCGCCCGCTGGCTTCGATCAAGGCGTTCAGCCCGACGCAGCCCTGCCCTGCGCGCAGGCGCCGCAGCCCGGCACTGACCAGCGCCCGGTTGTTGGCATCCAGCGCCACCAGGTCGGCGACGGTACCTACCGCGACCAGGTCCAGCAGCGTGGCCAGGTCCGGTCCCTTGCCGTCGGCGAACACCGCTGCCTCGCGCAGGTGCCGGCGCAGTGCCAGCAGCACATAGAAGATCACGCCCACGCCGGCCAACGATTTGCTGGGGAAGGCATCGTCATGCAGGTTCGGATCAACGATGACATCGGCCGGCGGAAGCTGCGGACCGGGCAGATGGTGGTCGGTGACCAGCACCTGCCAGCCCTTGGCCTTGGCCGCCGCCACCCCGGCATGGCAGGCGATGCCGTGGTCTACGGTGACCAGAAGATCCGGCTGCAGCAGGGCCAGTTCTTCCACCAGCGCCGGCGACAGGCCGTAGCCGTGCACCATTCGATTGGGCACCGCATGCGCGACGTGGCGCGCGCCGAGCATGCGCAGGCCACGCACGCCGACCGCACAGGCCGTGGCGCCATCGCAGTCAAAATCACCCACCACCACGATGCGCTTGTCCGCGGCGATCGCCGTCGCCAGCAGCTGCACGGCGCCATCGATGCCGCTCAACAGCTCAGGGGCATGCAGGCTGCCCAGCTTGGGCAGCGCCAATTCGGGCGTATGCGCGCCGCGTGCGGCATACAGGCGCGCCAGCAGCGGCAGCGTGCCATCGGGCCAGGCACCAGGCAGCACCGTATCGCGACGGCGGATCATCGGCACATCGGACGTTGGCTGCGCAGCATCGGCGGCAAGGGACATCGGCATCGCCGGGTTGCGGAGGACATGCGCATGATACCGCGCAGCAGCACCATCGGGATTGGCGGAGCAAGCGCGATCAGCCATGCTTGCCCGCCCCACGCATTGGATTTCAGCATGCGCCGTCCTGTTTCGACCGCCCTGTTCGGCTTTGCCCTTTACGCCGCATCGATGTCACACGCGACCGCGGCCAGCGGTGCTGCATTCTTCGAACAGGACGCGTTCATGGCCTGCGACAATACCGGCACCTGCCGGATAGCGGCTTTCGGTCCGTTGGCACCGCTGATGCTCGGCATGCTGATCGAGCGCGCGGCGGGGCCGCAGACCGCTGTCACCGCACGCATCGCGATGGCGGAAGGCGCAGAGGATGCGCCGCCGCCGCGCTCTGCCACGGTGGGGGGGCCGCAGGGGACGCTGCGGCTGCGCGCAAAGGGAAAGGACCTCGGCGAGATCGGTCGGATGGAATCCCAAGGGCAGGATCTGGCGTTGCCCGATCGCCACGTGCCGGCCTTGATCGAAGCATTGGCGGCTGGTGATCGCGTCGAGCTGGTCGATGGCATGGGCCAGGCGTGGCCGTTGTCCGAGCGCGGTGCCGGCCCGTTGCTGCTGAAGATGGACGAGGTACAGGGGCGGCTGCACACCCCAGGTGCGCTGGTACGCAAAGGCGCGCAGCCGGAATCGAAGGTGCCCTCTGCCGTGCCGGCCCCTTCGCTGAAAGCACCGCCGCTGGTGGTCGAAACACGCGAAGACGACGGCCTGCTGGCCGAGCGCGCGGACCTGCGCCAGCTGCTGCAACCGGTGGCCGATGCCAAGGACGCCTGCATCCAGGCGTCTTCGCGCCGACTTCGCGTCGAACGGGTGGATGCCAGCCATGTCCTGGCCGTGTTGAGCTGCGCGACCGAGCGCTACATCGTTCCAGCAGGGACGTGGCTGGTCCGCGACCGCCCGCCGTTCTCCCCCACCCTGGTCTCCGGTGCCGCGCTGTTTCCGCTCCCTCCTCACGCGGTGTTCGTGGAGGAAGGCGTGGCGACCGGCACGGACACCTGCGGCAGGACCCGGCATTGGGCCTGGGACGGAGCGCGCCTGGTGATGAGCGCCGAGTTCGTCGGCGCCGACTGCGTCGGTCCGAGCCACAGGCACTGGCAGCTGCCGACCTACCTTGGCAGGATGGACTAAGCCGTTCCACAGTGGTCACATGCTGTACCGCCGAGGGCCACCCCGCTACGGCGGGGCTGCTTCAGGCCTCGTGCAACTGTCGCGGTTTCTTCCAGAACCGCCAGCGCTGCGAGCGCTGGAAGCCGAACTGAACGCCGTCCTCGAAATCCAGCACCAGCCGGTGCAGCTCACCGCGCTGGAGCGCCTGCAGCAGCGGGATGATCGCCTGGTTCGCCAACTGGTCCAGCGAGCGCAACGGACGCAGATCGACCAGCGCATCCACCGATTGCTCGCCATCCACCTGCACTCCGGCGGCCGTCGCCAACGCACGCAGCAGCGCGTCCCGGCTGCGCACCTGTGCATGCGGCGTCGCCACGCTGTGCGGCAGGCGTCCTGCGCCCCAGAACCACAGCGAGTTGATCGGGCTCAGCCCCTGCGCGACCCGTTGTCCGTTCCACGGATGTGCATGCAGCACCACCTGGGTTTCGGTAAGCAGCGCACGCCAGTGCCGGCCTTCCGCGCCGCTCGGCAGGTGGCTGAAAAGATCATCGCCGAGCACGTCATCCGGGCTGGCGAACACGGGCAAGGTCATGTCGTCCGGTACGCGCAGGTACCATCGCGACGCCACCGGGGCATCCAGGTGCAGGCCGTGTCCGGCGAACACCGGCAGCAGGTCCGGCAGCAGGGCGACGGCATCCTCGTGTGACGGGCGCAGCGTGTCGCCGTATCCCATCATCCGCGCACCGTGCATGTCCGGCACCATGTGCGCCGGATCGGCGCGCAGCCAGACGTGGCCGGCCGCATCGCCGGCATCCAGCTGCCGGGTCAGTGCCGCAGCAGGCATCGCGCCGCCGCCGGCGGCATCAAGCGCATCGGACGCCCCCTGCACGTGGAAGTGACGCTGCAGCTGCGCGCGCTCTCCGGCCGGGTGCTCGCTGCGCTCGGCGCGACCGAGCGCACGTGCCACTTCATCGGGCAACGCGGCCACCGCGAATCGACTGCGCGCAGCCAGCAGCAGCGTTGCCGTTGCCATCGATCAGCCTGCGTAGCTGACGCTGACGATCTCGTACTCGCGCTGGCCGGCCGGTGCATCGATGGTGATGCTGTCGCCTTCCAGCTTGCCGATCATCGCCCGCGCCACCGGCGAGGAAATGGCGATCAGGCCGAGCTTGATGTCCGCTTCCAGGTCACCGACGATCTGGTAGTTCTTCTCTTCATCGGTTTCCACGTCGGCCAGCGTCACCGACGCGCCGAACACCACCTTGGAACCGGCATTGAGCTTGGACACGTCGATGATCTCGGCGTGCGACAGCTCGCCTTCCAGCTGCTTGATGCGGCCTTCGATGAAGCCCTGTTCTTCGCGCGCGGCATGGTACTCGGCGTTTTCCTTCAGGTCGCCGTGCTCACGCGCTTCGGCGATCGCAGCGATCACCTTCGGCCGCTTGACCGACTTCAGCTGTTCCAGCTCTTCGCGCAGACGCTGCGCGCCCTTCATCGTGATGGGAGCTCTCATGCGTTCAGTTCCTTGTGCAGTTCCTGCAGCGACCAGACCGGGCCGGTACCGCGGAATTCAAGCGAATGCACCAGTGCCTTGGCACCGGCGATGGTGGTCGAATAGGTAACACGATGCTGCAGCGCTTCGCGACGGATGGAGAACGAGTCGTTGATCGCCGCACGGCCTTCGGTCGTGTTGACGATGTAGACGATCTCACCGTTCTTGATGCGGTCCACGATGTGCGGACGACCCTCGACCACCTTGTTGACGATCTCGCATTCCATGCCGTGCTGCTGCAGCCACGCGGCGGTGCCACGGGTTGCGACCAGGCTGTAGCCCTTGGCCAGCAGCGCCTCGGCGACCGGCAGCACGCGCTGCTTGTCCGGGTCACGTACCGACACGAAGGCCTTGCCGACCGGCGGCGCCTTGATGCCACCGGCTTCCTGCGCACGCGCGAAGGCGGCGCTGAAGCTGCGGCCCACGCCCATCACTTCACCGGTGGAGCGCATCTCCGGCCCGAGGATCGGATCAACGCCCTGGAACTTGGCGAACGGGAAGATCGCTTCCTTCACCGAGTAGTAGTCCGGCACGATTTCCTTGGTGGCGCCCTGCTCGGCCAGCGTCTTGCCGGCCATGCAGCGCGCGGCGATCTTGGCCAGCGGCATGCCGGTGGCCTTGGACACGAACGGCACGGTGCGGGAGGCACGCGGGTTCACTTCCAGCAGGTAGACGATGTCCTCACCGTTCTCACCGGCCTGGATGGCGAACTGGGTGTTCATCAGCCCGACCACGTTCAGCGCCTTGGCCAGCTCCACCACCTGCCGGCGCAGCTCGGCCTGGGTTTCAGCGGACAGCGAATACGGCGGCAGCGAGCAGGAGGAATCGCCCGAATGCACGCCGGCTTCCTCGATGTGCTCCATCACCCCGCCGATCAGCACGTTGCCCTGGCTGTCGGCGATGATGTCCACGTCCACTTCCACGGCGTTGTCGAGGAAGCGGTCCAGCAGCACCGGCGAATAGTTGGAGACCTTCACCGCGTCACGCACGTAGCGTGCGAGGTCGGACTCACCGTAGACGATTTCCATCGCACGGCCGCCCAGCACGTAGCTCGGGCGCACCACCAGCGGGTACCCGATCTCGCGCGCCAGCAGCAGTGCTTCCTGGTCGTTGCGGGCGATGCGGTTCGGCGGCTGCTTCAGGCGCAGGTTGTCCACCAGCTGCTGGAAGCGCTCGCGGTCTTCGGCCAGGTCGATGGAGTCCGGGCTGGTGCCGATCACCGGCACGCCATTGGCTTCCAGCGCGCGCGCCAGCTTCAGCGGGGTCTGCCCGCCGTACTGCACGATCACGCCCTTCGGCTGTTCCAGTTCGACGATCTCCAGCACGTCTTCCAGCGTCAGCGGCTCGAAGTACAGGCGGTCGGAGGTGTCGTAGTCGGTGGACACGGTCTCCGGGTTGCAGTTGACCATGATGGTCTCATAGCCATCTTCGCGCAGCGCCAGTGCGGCGTGCACGCAGCAGTAGTCGAACTCGATGCCCTGGCCGATGCGGTTCGGGCCACCGCCGAGGATCATGATCTTGTCGCGGTTGCTCGGTGCCGCTTCGCACTCGTCCTCGTAGGTCGAGTACAGGTAGGCGGTACCGGTGGCGAACTCACCGGCGCAGGAATCCACGCGCTTGTACACCGGGCGCACCTTGTGCGCACGGCGCAGCGCGCGCACGGCCGCTTCGTTGGTGCCGGTCAGCTGGGCCAGGCGGGCATCGGAGAAACCAGCACGCTTGAGCTTGCGCAGGCGCGCCGCGTCCAGCGCGTCGATGCCACCGGCGGCGACTTCGCCTTCGGCGGTGATGATCTCTTCGATCTGGTCCAGGAACCACGGATCGATGAAGGACAGCGCATGGATTTCTTCCACGCTCATGCCGGCACGGAAGCCGTCAGCCACGTAGAACAGGCGCTCCGGGCCCGGGGCCTTCAGCTCGCGGCGCAGGGTCTGCATGTCGTCTTCGTTGCCCAGGTCCAGCTCGGTCGGGTCGAAGCCCACCTTGCCGGTTTCCAGGCCACGCAGGGCCTTCTGCATCGATTCCTGGAAGGTGCGACCCATTGCCATCACCTCGCCCACCGACTTCATCTGGGTGGTCAGGCGTGCATCGGCGGCCGGGAACTTCTCGAAGGCGAAGCGCGGGATCTTGGTGACGACGTAGTCGATCGACGGCTCGAACGAGGCCGGGGTCAGGCCGCCGGTGATCTCGTTCTTCAGTTCGTCCAGGGTGTAGCCCACGGCCAGCTTGGCGGCAACCTTGGCGATCGGGAAGCCGGTGGCCTTGGAGGCCAGTGCCGAGGAACGCGACACGCGCGGGTTCATCTCGATCACCACCACGCGACCGGTGTGCGGGTTGATGCCGAACTGCACGTTCGAGCCACCGGTATCCACGCCGATCTTGCGCAGCACGGCGATGGAGGCATCGCGCAGGCGCTGGTATTCCTTGTCGGTCAGGGTCTGCGCCGGGGCCACGGTGATCGAGTCACCGGTATGCACGCCCATCGGGTCCAGGTTCTCGATGGAGCACACGATGATGCAGTTGTCCGCGGTGTCACGGACCACTTCCATCTCGAATTCCTTCCAGCCCAGCACCGATTCTTCCACCAGCACTTCGGTGGTCGGCGACAGTTCCAGGCCGCGGGTGACGATGTCGATCAGCTCTTCGCGGTTGTAGGCGATGCCGCCGCCACTGCCGCCCAGGGTGAAGCTGGGGCGGATGATGGTCGGGTAGCCGACGCGGGTCTGGATGTCCAGGGCTTCTTCCAGCGTGTGGGCAACCGCCGCCGACGGGCATTCCAGGCCGATCTCACCCATCGCCACGCGGAACAGCTCGCGGTCTTCGGCCATGCGGATCGCTTCGCGCTTGGCGCCGATCAGCTCGACGTTGTACTTCTCCAGCACGCCGTTGTCGGCCAGGTCCAGCGCGCAGTTCAGCGCGGTCTGGCCGCCCATGGTCGGCAGCAGGGCGTCGGGCTTTTCCTTGGCGATGATCTTCTCGACCGTCTGCCAGTTGATCGGCTCGATGTAGACGGCGTCGGCCATCTCCGGGTCGGTCATGATGGTGGCCGGATTGCTGTTGACCAGCACCACGCGGTACCCCTCGTCGCGCAGTGCCTTGCAGGCCTGCGCGCCAGAGTAGTCGAACTCACAGGCCTGGCCGATGACGATCGGGCCAGCACCGATGATGAGGATGGTTTTCAGGTCAGTGCGCTTTGCCATTTTCTTCTCTAGGTCGGTACAGCGTGACAAGGGGGAGTGATCGCACGCTGACGATCAGGAAATCTGTTCCGCGTCGAAGTCGATGCCACATTCGCTCTTGAGCGCGGCGGACATCGTCTGGCCTATGTTTTCCGGCATCCCGCCGTCAGCACCCAGGCCGTCGATGAAGCGCTGGAAGGCAGGGGTTGCCATGAAGCGGGCGATCTCCACCTTGTTCGCTTCACTTACCTCCGGTCCCTCGCTGGCCATGCCCTGCTGGGCCGCCGCGCTGGCCTGGAAAGTGCGGCCCATGTCGGCACCGGCAGGCGTGGCCATGAACTGCTTCCATTCGCCGACCAGCACCGCCCCGTCTTCACCGAGATTGCCGGCGATCTGCTGCTGGAAGTGGGCATCGAGCAGCTTGCCGATCTGGCTGGACGCACAATCACGCCCGCCCTGGTCCAACGCCTTCAGCGTCGGGGAGATGCCGAACAGCACTTCGGCGCTGCTCTTGCCAAGCCCGTGCATGCCGAGCTGGTGCATGATCACCGCCACCTCGGCCGGCGTGGCCGGCTGGGCGCTTGCGGTACCGGCCAACAACAGGCCGGCCAGCAGTGCGGTAACGCGCATCAGGCCTTGGCCTCGGCCATCAGGGTCACGAAACGATCGAACAACGGGCCGACGTCGGTCGGTCCCGGCGAAGCCTCGGGGTGGCCCTGGAAGGAGAACGCCGGCACGTCGGTGCGCGCGATGCCCTGGTTGGTGCCGTCGAACAGCGAGCGGTGGGTCACCCGCAAGGTAGCCGGCAGGGTCGCTTCATCCACCGCGAACCCGTGGTTCTGCGAGGTGATCATCACCCGGCCGCTGTCCAGGTCCTGGACCGGATGGTTGGCACCGTGATGGCCATGGCCCATCTTCAGCGTCTTCGCGCCGGAGGCCAGCGCCAGCAGCTGGTGGCCCAGGCAGATGCCGAAGGTCGGCACCTTGGCGTCCAGCACGGTCTTGATCGCGTTGATTGCGTAGTCGCACGGCTCCGGGTCACCCGGGCCGTTGGACAGGAACACACCGTCCGGCTTCAGCGCCAGCACGTCGGCCGCAGGGGTCTGCGCAGGAACGACGGTCACATCGCAGCCGCGTTCGGCCAGCATGCGCAGGATGTTGGTCTTCACACCGTAGTCGTAAGCCACGACCTTGTACTGCGACGGCACGCTGACGAACGCGTTGGCATCCAGATCGAGCTGGCCTTCGTTCCACTGGTAGGTGGTTTCGGTCGACACGACCTTGGCCAGGTCCATGCCCTTCAGCCCGGGGAAGCTGCGTGCAGCCTCCAGTGCCTTCTCCACGCTGATGCCCTCGCCCGCCATCAGCGCACCATTCTGGGCGCCCTTCTCGCGCAGGATGCGCGTCAGCTTGCGGGTATCGATACCGGAGATGGCGACCACGCCACGCTGCAGCAGCCAGTCCTGCAGCGAGACCTGGCTGCGCCAGCTGCTCGGGCGACGCGGCACGTCGCGCACGATCAGGCCGGCCGACCACACCTTAGACGCTTCGTTGTCCTGGTCGGTCATGCCGGTGTTGCCGATATGCGGGTAGGTCAGCGTGACCATCTGCCGGGCGTAGGACGGATCAGTCAGCACTTCCTGGTAACCGGTCATGGCGGTGTTGAACACCACTTCACCGACAGACAGGCCGGGCGCGCCTACGGATTCGCCCTCGAATACGGTGCCGTCTTCGAGGACGAGGATTGCGGCTTGGGTCACGGAAATCTCACTTTGGCTACCGATGGGGTACCGAAGGTCACGCCTGCGCTCACGGTAAAAACCGGTTGCAAAAAAGCGCGGACGTACGGTTCAGGACCGGTCCGGCTATCGTGTTTCGGCGAGTGCGAATTGTAGACGCATGCGGCGCCCGGCGCCAGCGCCATGTTGCAGGTAGCGCCGACTCATGGTCGGCGAACGCAGCGGGCCCTTCGCGCGGAGCCCACGGCGCACCCCGTTCAGCCGTTCAGCAGATCGCGCACCCGGTAGTTCCCTGGTGCGCGTTCAGCCAGCTGCCGCGCGGCGAACAAGGCGCCGCGGGCGAAAATATCGCGGTTGGTGGCCCGGTGCACCAGCTCGATCCGCTCGCCCAGCCCGGTGAACTGAACGAGATGCTCACCGACGATATCGCCGGCCCGCAGGCTGGCGTACTGCGGCGTGGCCCCGCCGCGCCCGACCGCTGCCCCCAGCGTCAGCGCGGTGCCCGAAGGCGCATCCAGCTTGCGAGTGTGGTGCGCTTCGACGATGTCGCAGTCCCATCCAGCCAGCGCCTGCGCGGCGCGCTCGACCAGTTCATCCAGCACCGCCACGCCCAGGCTGAAATTGGACGCCCACACCAGCGGTATCGCCTTGGCCGCCGCATCCAGCGCATCGCGCTGCGCCTGGCTGATACCGGTGGTGCCGGAGACCAGGCCCGCGCCGCGTTCCACGCACAGCGCCAGGATCGCATCGAAGCCTTCGGGCAGGCTGAAGTCGATGGCCACATCGAACGGCGGAGCGCCGTGCAGTTCCTTGGCGGCGAAATGCGGGATGCCGTCCACCACCCGCTGCGCAGGCGCGCGGCCGGTGTAGGCACCCACTACTTTCATCGTGTCGGCATGTTCGGCGGCCAGCCGCAGCAGGGCCTGGCCCATGCGCCCGGAAGCGCCATGGATGAGCAATCGCAGGGGAGTCTGGTTCATCCGGGAAGGCTAGCGGCTGGGCCTGCATTTGCACAGGGGGCATGCGCCCATCGCCTGTGGTGGATGCCTCTGCCGCTGCGCTCGCCGAGCAGGGCCCGGCGCTACCGCGCTCAGTGCGCCTTCGGCGGCGTCGGCCCGCAACTGTCACACCCGCCGCAGGCTCCGCCGCCACTGGCTGGCGGTGCGATGCGTCGACCCAGCGACTGCCGCCAGCCCGGCCGACCGGAACGCAGCAGGCCCAGCGCCAACGCGCCACGCGCCTTGCGTACCGTCCCCGGGAACTGCTTCTTCAGCACCACCCACGCACTGGCCAGCACCGCCAGCGCGACGATCAGGTACTGCAGCAGCAGGCCGGCCTCCATCAGCCGCCTCCCAGCGCCACGGTCACCTGATAGGTGACCAGGGCTGCGATGTAGGCGGCGGCGAACAGATACACGGTCGCAAAACCCACCTGCTTCCACGAATTGGTTTCGCGCTTGATCGTGGCCAGCGTGGAGATGCACATCGGGGCATAGATGAACCACACCAGCAGCGACAGGCCGGTGGCCAGCGACCAGCCGTCACTGACGATCGGGGTCAATGCGGAAATCGCTGCGTCGTCATCTGGCGCCGACAGCGCGTAGATGGTCGCCAACGAAGACACCGCCACCTCGCGGGCGCCCATGCCGGGAATGAGCGCGATGCAGATCTGCCAGTTGAAGCCGAGCGGGGCGAAGATCGCCGTCATCGCATGGCCGAGCTGGCCGGCGTAGCTGTAATCGATGGCCGGCATCGTCGCATTGGCCGGCGCGCCGGGGAAGGACAGCAGGAACCACAGCAGGATGGTCAGCGACAGGATGATGCCACCGACGCGCTTGAGGAAGATCATGCCGCGTTCGTACAGGCCCACCGCCAGGTCGCGCGGGTGCGGGATGCGGTATGAAGGCAGCTCCAGCATCAGCGGGTGCTCGCTCTTGTCGCGGCGCCACTTCTTCATCACCCAGGACATCAGCAGCGCACTGAAGATGCCCGCCACGTACAGGCCGAACAGCACCAGTCCCTGCTGGTTGAAGATGCCGACCTTGCCATCGGGAATGAACGCGCCGATCAGCAGCGCATACACGGGCAGGCGCGCCGAGCAGGTCATCAGCGGGGCCACCAGGATGGTCGCCAGGCGGTCGCGCGGATCCTGGATGCTGCGCGTGGCCATGATGCCGGGCACCGCGCAGGCGAAGCTGGACAGCAGCGGAATGAACGAACGCCCGGACAGCCCGGCCGACGCCATCATGCGGTCCAGCAGGAACGCCGCACGCGGCAGGTAGCCGGATTCTTCAAGCGCCAGGATGAAGGCGAACAGGATCAGGATCTGCGGCAGGAACACCACCACCCCGCCCAGACCGGCGATGATGCCATCGGTGACCAGGCTGGCCAGCGGGCCTTCGGGCAGCACCGCGCCGGCCTGTTCGCCGAGCCAGCCGAACAGCGCCTCGATACCATCCATCATCGGCGTCGCCCAGGCGAACACCGCCTGGAAGATCAGGAACATCACCACCACCAGGGTGGCCAGGCCGAACACCGGATGCAGCAGCCAGCGGTCCAGCGTGTCATCGATCTTCGCGGTGCGGGTGGGCATGCTGACGGCGGCGTCGAGGATCCCGCGCACCTGCACGTGGTAGTCGATGCCCTGGCCTTCCACCGCCGCCACCGGTGCGCCGAGGTGCGGCACCATCGCATCCAGCCGCTCCACCAGCGCCTGCGCGCCATGTTTGCGCACCGCCACGGTTTCCACCACGGGCACGCCGAGCGCACGTTCCAGCGCCGGCACATCGATCTTGATGCCACGACGCTCGGCCGCGTCGACCATGTTCAGGGCCACCACCATCGGCTTGCCCAGCTCACGCAGTTCCAGCGCGAAGCGCAGGTGCAGGCGCAGGTTGGTCGCATCGATCACGCACAGCAGTACGTCCGGTGCCGCCTCGCCGGGGTAGAAGCCACGGCACAGGTCACGGGTGATCGCCTCGTCCAGGCTGGCCGGCTGCAGGCTGTAGGCGCCCGGCAGATCGAGGATGGCGAACTCGCGGCCAGATGGCGCGCGCATCCGGCCCTCCTTGCGTTCGACGGTGACGCCGGTGTAATTGGCGACCTTCTGCCGGCTGCCGGTCAGCTGGTTGAACAGCGCGGTCTTGCCGCTGTTCGGATTGCCGACCAGGGCCACGCGCAACGGCAGGGTTGCAGCGGTGCTCATGCCGGCACTCCCTGTTCAGCGCTGACCTGGACGCGAGCGGCTTCACTGCGGCGCAGCGCAAAGCGGGTGAAACCGACCTGCACCAGCAGGGGTTCGCCACCGACCGGACCACGCGCCACCAGGCGCACGGACTCGCCCCTGACGAAGCCAAGCTCCCTCAGGCGACGGGCGATGGTGTCGTTGGCGTGCGTGTCATGGACGGTTTCGACCACGGCGTTGGTTTGCAAGGGCAGATCGGACAGCGTCACTCGCGCACTTTCCAGTGATAAGAATGGTTATCAATTGTAACATCGCCGCGCCGCGTCATGGCCCATGACCTTTGGACCGCTATGATCTGTACAGGTATCGAGTATTTGCGGACTTTATGACGGATTCCCTGCTGGTCGAGCGCTCTGGCGCCCTGCTTACCCTGCGCCTGCACCGCCCGGCGCTGCACAATGCCTTCGACGACGGCCTGATCGCCCAACTGACCGGTGAGCTGGCGCAGGCCGGAGGCGACCCTTCGGTGCGCGCGGTAGTGCTGGCCGGCGAAGGTGCCTCGTTCTCCGCCGGCGCCGACCTGCACTGGATGCGCGGCATGGCGGCGGCCAGCGAATCGGAAAACCGTCAGGATGCGCTGGCGCTCGCCCGGTTGATGCGCACCCTGGACGAGCTGCCCAAACCGACGCTGGCACGGGTCCACGGAGCGGCATTCGGCGGCGGCGTGGGCCTGGTGGCCTGCTGTGACATCGCCATTGCCGCCGACAGCGCACGCTTCGGGCTGACCGAAAGCCGGCTGGGCCTGCTCCCGGCGGTCATCTCCCCCTACGTCATCGCCGCCATCGGTCCGCGTCAGGCGCGACGCTGGTTTGCCACCGGCGAGCACTTCGATGCCGCCACGGCGCTGCGCATCGGACTGGTGCACGCGGTGGTGGCGGGCGACCAGTTGGATGCCGCAGTCGAGCAGCAGCTGGACCTGCTGCTGGCGGCCGGACCGGTCGCCACCGCCAGCGCCAAGAGGCTGGTCCGTGACGTGCTGGGCAACGCCAATGCCGATGCGCGCGACCAGGCCAATGCCGAGCTGATCGCCCACCTGCGGGTATCGGCGGAGGGCCAGGAAGGACTGGGCGCGTTCCTCGACAAGCGTCCGCCGGAGTGGGCCGCCCGCACCTGACCCGCCGCCTTCACGCCGCGGCGGCTGGGCCGGGCCGATGCTGCGCGCATGCGCCCCGCCCGGTGAAGCCGTTCATGCTGTGGGCTGGCCGGTTGCTGCGACGGCCCGCGTATATCTCTCTCGTGGCCACCCCTGCGTGCGCCACTTCATCTACAGGAAGTTCCGTGACCGTTGCCTGCTGCCCTGCCCTTGCCTGCCCTGCCGCCCACCCCACCCACGGGAAGCGCAGGGATGTCTGATCATGTCCGCATCGTCGAAGTAGGCCCGCGTGACGGCCTGCAGAACGAGAAACAGCCGGTCAGCACGGCCGACAAGATCACCTTGATCGACCGGTTGTCGACCACCGGCCTGCGCAGCATCGAAGCCACCAGCTTCGTCAGCCCGCGCTGGGTACCGCAGTTGGCCGATGCCGCCGAGGTCTACGCTGGCATCCAGCGGGCAGCGGGCGTGGCCTATCCGGTACTGGTGCCCAATGCGCAGGGGTACGACCGCGCCTTGGCGGCGGGGGTGCAGGAAGTAGCGGTGTTCACCGCCGCTTCGGAAACCTTCAACCGCACCAATACCAATGCCGGCATCGACGAATCCTTGGCGCGCTTCGAACCGATCCTGCAGCGTGCCGCGCAGGATGGCGTGCGCGTGCGCGGCTACGTATCCACCGTGCTCGGCTGCCCCTACCAGGGAGAGGTTGCAGTCAGCGAGGTAGTGCGCGTGGCGCGCGCCCTGCACGGAATGGGCTGTTACGAAATATCGCTCGGCGACACCATTGGCGTGGGCACGCCGCGCAAAGCGCGCGCCATGCTGCAGGCAGTCGCTGCCGAGGTGCCGATGCAGGCGCTGGCCGTGCATTTCCACGACACCTACGGCCAGGCCGTGGCCAATATCGCAAGCTGCGTGGAGGCCGGGGTGCGCGTGGTGGACAGCGCGGTCTCCGGCGCCGGCGGCTGCCCGTACGCGAAGGGCGCCAGCGGCAACGTGGCCAGCGAAGATGCGGTGTACCTGCTGCACGGGATGGGGCTGCAGACCGGCGTGGAGCTGGAGCCGCTGGCCGAGATCGGCCGCTGGCTGTCGGCGCTGTTGGGCCGGCCCACCGGCAGCCGCGTCGGCAAGGCGATGGCACCGACATGAGCCGCCGCGGCCCGTGCGACGACCTGGCCGCTGGCGGACATCCCGCCACGCAGAGCGACGCACTGGCCGCATTGGACCATGCACTGTCCCAGCCGCACCGCGCCGAACAGCACGCGCTGCTGCAGCAGGCCAGGCAGGCCCTGGATGAGGCCATGCAGCAGCGCCACGACGCCGAGCAGCGCTACGCCGCCCTGTTCGACGCAGTGCCCGACCCGGTCAGCATCCTCAGTTCGGCCGGCGTGGTGATGGACCTCAACCGCGCCGGCGTACGCGCCTACGGACGCCCGCGCGAGGCCATCGTCGGCCAGCCGATCGAACTGTTGAACCCGGACCTGCCCAGCGACCACCTGGAACCGGTATGGGCCGCCCTGCAACGCGGCGACACCTATGTCATCGAAGTCACCAACATGCGCGGTGACGGCAGCCGGTTTCCGGTGGAGGTGCATTCGGCCGGCTTCGAACTGCAGGGCGAACCGTGCATCGTGGCGGTGGCGCGCGACCTGAGCGGGCGCTGGCAGGCCGAGTCCCGCTATCGCCTGCTGATGGAATCCATCGACAAAGGCGTGATCCTGTTCGACCGCGCACTGCACGTGGTATCGGCCAATCCGGCCGCGCACCGCATCCTGGGCACGGCCGGCACCGGCTCCAGCCTGCAGACCCTGCTCGACCCCCACGACTGGATCGTGGTGGACGAACACGGGCACCTGCTGGGCCACGACCAGTGGCCGGCCAACCGCTGTTTCCAGGCGGGCCGGGTCATCCGCAGCACCATCGTCGGGCTGTACCACCGACCGCGCGGCCGCATGCTGTGGTTGTCGATCACCAACGTGCCGGTGTTCGGCAACGGGCGCGACCACGCCGACCATGTGTTCGCGATGTTCAGCGACATCACCGAACTCAAGCGCAACAACGCGCTGTTCGACCGCGCCCAGTCGCTGGCCCACATCGGCGGCTGGGAGTGGGATCGGGGCCTGGCGCGCCTGTACCTGACCGACGAAGCACGCCGGATCCTCGGCCAGGAGCTGCCACTGGACGACATGCCCGAGCTGATGGAGTGCCTGCGCAGCGATGACCGGCTGGCCCTGCAGCAGGCGCTGGCGGCCAGCGTAGAGGCGCGCAGCAGCTTCACCCTGGAACTGCGCGGCCAGCGCGCCGATGGCCATACCTTCTGGGTGCGCATGATCGGCGAGGTGTCCGAAGGCGACGTGGACGCCGCGCGCATCGCCGGCACCGTGCAGGACATCACCGAACGCAAGCAGGCCGAGGAAACCCTGCGCATCCAGGCGCGCACCGATCCGCTGACCGGCATCATGAACCGCGATGCGGTGCTCAGCGACCTGGGGGTGCGGCTGTCCAACCCGACCCACTGCAAGGTCGCGGTGCTGTACATCGACCTGGACCGTTTCAAGACAGTCAACGACCTGCTGGGCCACAGCGCAGGCGATGAACTGCTGGTGGAGGCCACCCGCCGCATCGCCCATGCGATCGGCACCGAAGGACTGCTGGCGCGCTTTGGTGGCGATGAGTTCCTGGTCATCTGCGATACCCGCGACCAGCCCGACCAGCCCGAACGGCTGGCCGAGCGCATCACCGCCGCGTTCGAACCTGCGTTCGTGTTCGGCAACGACGAGTTCGTGGTCACCGCCAGCATCGGCATCGCGTGCGCGCCGCGCGACGGCGTGCGCCCGCAGCAGCTTATCCAGAACGCCGACACCGCGATGTATGACTGCAAGCGCCGCAGCCGCAACGGCTGGCAGGTATTTTCACCTGAGCTGGCGCAGGCCCAGCACGACCGCCTGCAGATCGAAAGCCGGCTGCACCGCGCGTTGGAAGCCGATGAATTCCGCCCGGTCTACCAGCCTCAGGTGAACCTGCGCACCGGCGAGGTGATCGCCGCCGAGGCGCTGATCCGCTGGCAGAACGAGCAGCTGGGCGAGATGCGCCCGGACCTGTTCATCGCCCACGCAGAGAGTACCGGTGACATCGTGCGGATCGGCCAATGGGCGCTGCGCGAGGCCTGCCGCCAGGTCCGCCAGTGGCAGGACGAAGGCCTCGGCCTGGTGCGGGTGGCGGTCAATGTGTCCTACCGCCAGTTCACCGGCGACGATCTGGCCCTAAAGGTGCGCCAGGCACTGGATGAGTTCCATCTGCCCGGCACCGCACTGGAGCTGGAGTTCACCGAGCGCGTGCTGATCGAGGATGCCCCGGACACCCTGCGCACCTTCGCCCGGCTGCGCGAGATGGGCGTGATGCTGGCCATCGATGATTTCGGCGAGGGCTACAGCGCGTTGAATTACCTGCGCCGGCTGCCGATCCACGGCCTGAAGCTCAGCCAGCTGTTCGTGGAGGGCGTGCCCGGTGACCGTTCGGACATGGCGGTGTGCGAGGCGATCTGCGGGATTGCCCGCAGCCTTGGGCTGGGCGTGGTGGCCGAAGGCATCGAATCCGAAGCCCAGCGTCGCTACCTGATGGGGTTGGGGGTCAATGTCGGCCAGGGTTTCCTGTTCGCGCCGGGGCTGACGCCGGAAGAATTCGTGAGGAAGTTGAAGTAGGTTTTTGCGGTGGTGCGGCAACGCCGTGA
>NZ_PJAY01000061.1:0-253569 GCF_002836635.1 Stenotrophomonas sp. Bg11-02 | reverse complement strand
GGTTAGAGTCCCCGGTGCCTCCCTCCCGCCCTTGCGCGTCCCGCCGCCCGGCGCCTCCCGGTGCGCCTGCTCCTGGCCGCGGACGGCGGAACGCTCAATGCCGCGATGGCGGTACGCGCCGGGAAACTGTTCGGCATCTCCGCCAACAGCACCCGGGTGGCGTTGACGCGCCTGTTGTCCGCCGGGATGGTCGAGGCGGTGGGCCGCGGCGCCTACCGCCTGGGACGTCCGGGGCGCGCCCTGAGCCAGGACATTTCGTCCTGGCGCGAGGCCGAAAGCCGCGTGCGCGAGTGGAAGGGCGGCTGGGTCGCCGCGGTGACCTCCGGCCTGCCGCGCAGCGACCGCGGCCTGCGGCGAACGCGCGAACGGGCCTTCGTGCTGCTGGGCCTGCGCCCGCTGGAGGCCGGGCTGTTCGTCCGCCCGGACAACCTGGCCGGCGGCGCGGCCGAGGTGCGGCAGCGCCTGCACGCGCTGGGCGTGGAGCGCGCTGCGCCGGTCTTCCTCGCCGCTGACCTGGATGCCGCACGCGAAGCACGGGCACGGCGATTGTGGAAGGGACGCGCGCTGGAGAAGTCCTACCGCGACACGCGCAAGGCGCTCGAAGCCTCGCTCCAGCGCCTGCCCGCGCTGTCGGTCGAGGACGCGGCGCGCCAGAGCTACCTCGTCGGCGACGCCGCCCTGCGCGTGCTGGTGTTCGACCCGCTGCTGCCCGAGCCGCTGGTCTCGACCGCCGAGCGCCGCGCCTTCGTCGAGGCGATGCGCCGCTACGACGAGGCCGGGCAACTGGCGTGGCGTCGCCTGCTGTCCATTCCGGACTGATCGCGCCGGCCTGTCGGCGGCGGCGATCGGTCACCGGCAAGGAGCGGCCGGCGGGCCTCTGGTGCCCGCAGGGGACCGCGCGCGGCTCGTCCAGGCAGTGCGATCTGCCCGACGCCCGCAGCGGCAGGCGTCCAAGCCCGTTATGTCGCACCGCTCATGGGTCCGGCGATATGCGCATGCGCGCAAACGCCCTGGCAGGCCGACGAGGGCCGCGCGAGCGGCAGGTCAACCCAGCCCCCGGATCGGCGCGAACACTAGCCTGTCGAGCAAGGCCCCCATCGCGGAAGCAGGCAGGCGATCGTCCATGGCGAGCCACGCGGAAAGCAGGCCGAGGGTGCTGGTGACGGCGTGGGTGATGACGAGATCACGCGGGACCTCGCTGCTCCGGCGCAGGTCTTCCGGCCATTCGCGGGCCGCGGCACGCTCGATCAGGCGCCGGCGAACCGTCGCTGCCGCGCTGCCGGACAGCAGCGCCAGGAAGATGGCGCGTCGCCCGGCCGCAAACTGGAACAGCGACAGTGCCGCGGCGCGCGTGTCCTGCTGGAGCAGCCCGGGCAGCAGCTTCGCCAGCAGCTCGTCGAGAAGCGGTTCGGCGACCTCGGCCAGCAGGGTTTCCTTGTCGGGATAGTGGCGGAAGAACGTGGCATAGCCGACGCCGGCGCGCGCGGTGATCTCGGCAATGGTGAGCGCGTCGAAGTCCTTTTCCTCGGACAGCGCCAGCACGGCCTGCGCGAGCGCACGCCGTGTCTTGACGATCCGCGCGTCGGCCGCCGGTTCCCGCCGCCTGGTCCCTGTGCCCTGTTTCAAATCCGCGCCTCCTGAGATATGATCCATGTATATCATAAATGGGGCACAACATGAACAGCAACCCCGATCGTCATGGTTGCCCGCATGAACAGGGCAATAGCGAGCGCAAGTCCGGTATCCATCCTTCCACCTCCCCCAGCGGAGACGGGATCGAATGCATCGACGCCGGCCATCTGCGGATCACGGGCTTCGCGCCCGCCCGCCAGCTCCTGCGCGGCGACGGTCTGCGGCAGGCCGGGTTCAAGGCCGAACTGCTCGAGCGGGTGCGGGGACGCGCTCGCATGGCAGTCCTGTTCCAGGAAGGCGAGGAGCACAAGAAGCAGCGCATCGCCACCGGCCGCTTCTTCGCACCGCGCGTGGTCGACACGCGCTATCGCGAACTGATGACCACGCTGAGCGACGGCCTCGTCGCGAAACTGCAGGACAATGGCCACGGATCGCTGGACGACATGAGCCTCGATCTCGCCGTCGCCGTCGCGGCCGAGATCATCGGCCTGACCGACAGCGACCGGGCGCAGATGAGCCGGCGCCTGGACCGGCTGCTCTCCCGCAACCGCACGCGCAACGATCGCCTGTCGATCCTCCTGCGTCTGCTGGGCAGCCAGTGGTGGATGTGGCGCTTCCATCGCCGCGACGTCGTGCCCGCGATCAAGGCGCGCCGCGCCCATCCGCGCGAGGATGTCATCTCGCACCTGCTCGGCCAGGGCTATTCCAACCGCGAGATCCTGCGCGAGTGCCTCATGTACGGCACCGCGGGCATGGCGACCACACGGGAATTCATCGTCATGGCGGGCTGGTATCTGCTGGAGCGCGAGGACCTACGCGGGCGCTTCCTCGACGCCGACGAAGGGGGGCGCATCGCGGTACTGGAGGAGATCCTGCGGCTGGAGCCGGTGGTCGGCTCGCTCTACCGGCGGGCCCAGGAGGACATGACGCTCGACGACTCCGGCGGCACCGTTCCGATTGCCAAGGGCACCCTGGTTGAGATCGACGTGCGCGCCGTCAACGCCGATCCCATGGTTGCGGGCCGATGCCCGCATCGCCTGGACCCGGATCGGGAGCTCGCCGGCAAGATGACCGCGAGCGGGATCAGCTTCGGCGACGGCCACCACCGCTGCCCCGGGGCGTCGGTGGCGCTGCAGGAAACCGCGATCTTCCTCGACCGGCTGCTACGCCTCCCGGGCATTCGGCTCGAAACGGCGCCATCGGTCGCGTGGAACCCGATCATCGCCAGCTACGAGCTGCGCGGCGCCAGACTGGCGCTGGATTGACAGGCCCACGGCCGCGGCACCCGATGCCCCGGCCGGATGAGCCCGGGGGTGTGCCCTTCCCCCTCCGCATGCCCTGCTCTCCCACGGATCGCGAGTGCGATACACTGGCTATGACACCCGTCTTAGCGAGCGACGCCGATGGCTCACCGTCAACCCGATGTCCGCCGGCGCGTCGTCGCCGCCGCCGCCGAGATGCTGGCCCGGCATGGCTTGAACGCGACCAGCATCCGCGAGATGACCAAACGCGCGGACGCACCGTTCGGCTCCACCTACCACCACTTCCCGGGCGGCAAGCAGCAGGTCGTCGTCGAGGCGGTGCAGCTGGCCGGCGCGCGGACCAGCGCCGGCCTGGAGCGTCACCTGCAGGCCGGTCCCGCCGCGGGGCTGCGCGGCTTCCTGGCGATGTGGCGGGACATCCTGCTGAAATCGGATTTCTGCATCGGCTGCCCGGTGATGGGCGCGGCCGTCGAAGCGCCCATCGACGGCGTGGCCGACGACGTCCTGGAAGCGGCCGCGCAGGCCTTCGACGACTGGGAGAGCAGTCTCGTCGCCTCGCTGGAGACCCAGGGACGCGATCGCGAGTCCGCGTCCTGCCTGGCCACCCTCATCGTCGCCAGTGTGGAAGGCGCCATCGTGTTGTGCCGCGCCCGCAGGAGCATCGTGCCGTTCGACAGGATCGCCGCACAGCTCGAAGCGCTGGTTTCAACGGCATGAGCGCCGCCCCGGCCAGCGACCGACGTGCCACGTCCGACCCCGACCCGCCACGGCGACCCGCCGCGGTCGCACGCCGCCCGCTGCACCGGCGCGCCACGGCCCGCCCGCCGCGGCGGCGCATCATCGTCATCAACTCGGCATTCCCCCGCCGCGATCCGCACCAGGAGACATCCCCATGAAATACACCTTCCCCGGCCAATCCGTCCTCGTCACGGGCGCGGCCTCCGGCATTGGCGAAGCCACCGCGCGCCTGCTCGCGGCCAACGGCCTGTCGGTCGTCGTCTCCGACTGCAGGCCGACGCGGTCGCCCGGGTCGTCGCCGACATCGCCGCGGCAGGCGGCCGCTCCGTCGGCAATGTCGCCGATGTCAGCAAGGACGACGACATGCGCGCCGCGGTCGAGTGTGCGGTGAACGCGTTCGGCGCACTGCATTTCGCCGTCAACAACGCCGGCATCGGCGGCGCGACCGAGCCGGCCGGCGAACTCGCCCAGGCCGACTGGCAGCGCGTCATCGATATCAACCTGAGCGGCGTGGCGCATGGCCTGCGCCACCAGATCCCGGCAATCCTGGCCAGCAGCCGGGCGCGTTCGTCGGTGGTGGTGAACGGCTGGGTCATGGGCGGGAATCCCACGTATCTGCGAATGCACAAACACGCTTTTCCGGCGAAGCACGGAACCGCCAAGCCGGATATGCGCTTTCGTGCGCACGCACGGATGCGCAAGCTCTCGAATCCGTACATGCACAGAAACACAAACGCCGAATTGTGGATGTCAGGAAAGGCACGAATGCGGCTCCCCGGTTCCGGCGAAATCCTCAGATGCGGATTTCCCTAAAGGCACAAATACGGAAAACAACAACACCAATTGAACACTATAGATTGTAGCCCTATAGGGCGCAATGGGTTGTCATCTTGGTTTTATAGGGAAAACCATAGGTGGCGGCTAAAAACTCATTGGCAACGGCAATACGGACGGTCAGAAAAGCGCGCGGCTTGAGCCAGGAAGCGGTTTCTGACGTGTCGAGCCGTACCTATATGAGTTCACTGGAACGCGACCTGAAAAGTCCGACGCTGCACAAACTGACCGAGCTGTGCGAGGTCATGGAAGTGCATCCGCTCACGCTGCTGACGCTGGCCTATGCCGGCGACAGTCCGCACAAGGCCGATCAGCTTCTGGCGCAGGTGCGCCAAGAGATGGAGGCAATCTTGAAGAAGCGCGAGACGCCGTAGGCGCGCGCGGTGCTGCGATCAGCAGCACTGCGCCCCCGCCGCAATGGGCGGGGGCGCTAGTGGCGGCTGTCAGACCGCTTGAGGCTTGCTGCGCGACCAGATCAGGTCGTGCGTGCCGTCCTCGCCTTCGATCAGGCGGGCATAGACCGTTGCCGGGAACGAAGGATCGTCGAGGGTCACGGACAGGTAGGGATTACACCTTGCTGCATTTGCTCGATGATGTATTCAGCGGCAATGCTTCGTGCTTCGTCTTGCTTACTCATTGCCACCTCACATTGTCAGATTTTGTTCTTTCTTCACCGCTCCATTGAGCCTTCTTGCAGCGGCCTTCTTGACGGCCTTACCCACCTCTTTGCTGGGCTTTTCCTCTACGTGGATCACATGCACTTTGTCGTCCACAAACGACTGCACTGAATCGCCCAGGGTTTTGTAGACAGTCGTCAGCCGTTTAGTGCCTACTGCTTCTCGAACTCTACCGGGGACAGCCCGTCGTTGGAACTGTGCCGCCGTTTTGGGTTGTAGAACATCTCGATGTACTGGAAGACGTCGGCCCGTGCCTCGTCGTGATTGCTGTAGATCCTCCGCTTAATACGCTCCCGCTTCAGTAGCTGGAAGAAGCTCTCCATCGCTGCGTTGTCATGGCAATTGCCTCGTCGACTCATGCTGCACACGATGTCGTGCTCGCGCAGGAAGCTCTGCCAGTCTTCGCTGGTGAACTGGGTTCCCTGGTCGGAGTGAAGCAGAAGCCCGGGGCTTGGTTTGCGCCGCCACACTGCAGCCAATAGCGCCTGCAAAACCAGGTCCGTATGTTGAGTTGGCCGGGTTGCCCATCCAACGACCTGACGCGACAACAGATCAAGCACTACCGCCAAGTACAGGAAGTCGTCGTACGTGCAGATGTAGGTGATGTCCGTGACCCACGCGCGATTTGGCTCACTGACTTTGAAGCCGCGAGCCAGAACGTTCTTGGCGACTGATCCAACAGGGCCGCTCAATGGGCGTGGTCGCCGACCGTAGCCGACCATTGCCCGCAGCCCCTCGCTCTTCATCAAGCGTGCCACGCGATGACGACTACACGTCTCGCCAAGCTCGCGCAGATCTGTGGTCACTTTGCGGTGGCCATACACAGAGCCGCTTTCCAGCCAGCTGTGCTTGATTAGGCCGAGCAACCGCTGATCGTCCTTGTCGCGAGCGCTTGCCGGCTCTTTTAGCCAGGCGTAGTAGCCACTGCGATGGACGCCAAGCATCCGACACATCGCCGCGAGGCCGAACTCATCTGCGTGTTGCTTCATGAAGGCGTACTTTGCTCTTACCCCTTTGCAAAGTACGCGGCGGCTTTTTTTAGGATGTCTCGCTCTTCAGTGACCCTGCGTAGCTCAGCCTTGAGGCGGCGCACTTCCGCGTTCTGGTCCTGCTCGACACGCCGGCCAACATCGCCTTTGCCTTGTTGCCGCTTCCAGCCGTAAAGACTGTGGATCGACACGCCCAGTCGCTCGGCAACCTCCGCTACCGGACGGCCGTACTCAACAATCTGCCGTACCGCCTCGATCTTGAACTCATCGGTGTACCGCTTCGTGCTCATAACCACCTCCGCCTAAGCCATAGTTTATGGCTGCGAGGTGTCTACGGAACCCTGGGCGATTCAGTGCGTTGATCCATACGCCTTGCGTCTTCAACCAACCTTTTGAATTCACGAACATCGCGGTACAGAACCCTCAGTTCCTCCACGGAATGGTCACGCACCCTCTTCTTTTCAGTGATTTCGTCAACGAAAAGCAATCCACTACTCATCATTCTTCCTCGCCGCCTTTAACTGTACGCAGGCCCGAATGAATGACGGGCATCTTGTCATTCAACTCGTCCAAGAAAGGTTTTTCCGCGCCCTTCAACACATTCCACACGCGGGGACTGGTCGAAATCATCACTTCTTCCACTTTGGAAAAAGCCTCCCGCAAAGCTCCCCATTCCTGCTCATTGTACAGGTCTGTGACATTGGCCGACCCATTGTTCACTTTGTGATTGAGCATGTCGGAGACAATTCGGCCGGACATAAGGGCTTCGGCAAATCGCCCCAAGGTTCGGCGCAAATCGTGTGGCGTTAAGCCAATGTCAATCTCCTGACGCAAATCCAACATACCCGCGTCCACGCGCACATTTTTAATAATGGATTTGCTGTCACTGTAGTGACCTTCCTTTGAGCGCGTGGATCGGGCCGGGAACACCCACTTCATGCGATCGGCCTTCTGCTCAACCCGATAAACCTCACGCTGCGCTTTGGCAATTGTCATGTAATCGGATGTGGTCTTTTTAACCTCTTCCACCGCACGCTTGGCCCGTTCCATTTCATTGGGCAATTGTGCTTCGGCGTCCTTTGCGTCGTTCAATCGTTGGATCAGGATTTTTTCTGCAAAGTAGGCAACGGGCAGAAAGCGAACCTCACCATTTTTCGTGTCGTGAAAGAACACTTGTGAACCTGGACGCTTGGTGCTGGGATTGATATCACCAGCGTTGGGCGCAAGCCACACCCAAGACACACGCTCATTGGCAAGGTCGTCTTTGGATACCTTGTTGTACCACTGCAATTGAGTGGCCTCGTTGCGTCGTGCACCCCACAGCAGCGTCAACAGCAAATAGTCCACAGCTACGGCGTTGTGCTTGTTCTGCAAATTTCTGCGAAACACCAACGTCTTTAGCACCGTGGACAATGTGCCGTCCTCTTTGCCCAGCGGATTGCGCACCTGGGCTTTGCGGTAATGTTCGCGTTTCTCTTTGGCCCCTCGCCACAGTTCCAAATCAAAAAGCGACTCGACGGGGTTGAACTGAATTGCAACATCCCGCCCTTCCCTTCGCGCGTCCAATCGCTCTTGGCGCAGAACAATTTCAATGGCCCGGTTCAAATCGGCAAAGGTGTGCTCAACGGCCTCAATGCCTGCCGACTTTGCGCGTTGAATGTACTTGCCCGACAAGCCCATGGCCGCGTAATCGTCCATCGACAACGACCACCACTTGTCCTTTGCGGACAACAGGGGCTTGACCTCTGCGGGGATCCGGTTGGACTTAAGCATTGCCGACGTGCGCAATGCGTTCCACGCCTTCACAATTTGATCGTGGGTCAGATCCCGGACTTGGATGTCGGCAAGCCCCACCTCATTGCGCGCCAGTCGCGCCAAACTATTTTGCACGGCCTTTGTACTGTTGGCCTTGCGTTTGCCAGCCTCAACTTGGGCGTCAAGCCGTTCGATGTAGCGCTCCATGCAGGCGCGCACCGTAATGTGCCTGGCGCTCGTCGTTCTGCGCTCTTGAGCGTCCCTGCGCCGGGGGCTCTCTCCACCCGACTGCACGATGTACGCAATTTCCGAACGGGCCTTTTCGTGCGCCTGGACGATCGACATGTCGTCCACTGAGCCAAGGGAAACTCGCACCAGACGGTCCCCCACCCTTTTGCGCACTTCAAATGAATTGCCGCTCTTTCCTACATAGATGCCAAAGCCGGTTGGAGCCCCAGGTGTTCCATCTTGAAAGCGATAGGGCTTGGGGTCCGGATTGGCTTCGATCACGGTCTTACCTGTGGCATCCAATGCCGGGCGTTCGTTTGTTGTCAGCGATCGCAGCTGCCGATCGTTGAGCCGGTATCCCTGCTTGCTCATCTCTGTCACCCTTGTCGTTGAACCCCATGGCTTGTGTCCATGAAGTTGCGGCATACGCCGACTCTACTATGCAAATCACCCATGGACACACACTTTGCGGCCCGTCGATTTCTGTGGACACCAGATGGACACTTTTTGAGCCCTGAAGCGTCTTTTGCAGTCCTCGGGTGTCTCAAGTTGTCGCCTTGCCGCCTCGCCTAACGTGCTGATTAGCTTTAATATTTCATGAAAAACAACGACTTATCGGGCCATACACCTGCGATGAAGCATTAAGCACGTGAGCTCAGCAAGACCTTGTATTTGCTCTGGATTGCGCAGCAAACGACGCTCCTTTTAAGGCTGGCGCTACACCACCGCTACATTAGGCGCCGGGCTCTACGTTCGACAGGGCTGCCCTGACCGAGTCTTTCCTTCGCGAGAGTCCCCGCCAGTCCCCCGTTCCTAGCTCTTGGTGCGGAGCCTGTTGGATGTCCCTGGCTTCATTCGGAGCCTTCCAGTCAGTCAAAGCGCATTCCCCTTGCCCGGGCTATCCGCTTCGCTTGGAAAGCGCTCGGTCGCACCTCTTGCGACAATTTCCCGATATCTTGCGACTAGGCACAGTCGGGGGGCTCAAATGGACCATGAGTATGTGGTGCGGGGCGGCGTTAATAGGGCGGACATTGGCAAGTATCTGACCCGAACGGCTTCGGCCGTTTCAGGGCTCTTGGTCTGGGCGCTCCTTCAAGCAGTCGACCTTGCCAAGCAGTTTGGGCTCAGCACGAACTTGCCGCCCGTTGTTCTCTCTCTGATTGGTGCGGGCACCGTCTATGCCGTTCTCTATCTGATCTTCCGCCGCTGGATCTGGCGTATGCCCCTCGTTGCCAGCTGGTTGAAGGTTGCCGATCTTTCGGGCACATGGATCTGCGAGGGCCATCCTTTTCCACGTTCTGACTCGCTCGCCGTTGATTGGCGGGGAACGATGACGATCACCCAAGATTGGGACAAGGTGCGCATCCACCTTGATGCCGACTCGTCCAGGTCCAACAGTGATGTTGCCGGGTTGCTTTCTGACCCCATCGAAGGGTTTGTTCTCCTTTATAGCTATCGCAACGAGCCCAAAGCGGGTCAGACAGAGCTCAGCGCCCATCGTGGCTTTGCAAAACTCATCTTTGCCAAGGATTTGAAGACTGGCAAGGGCGACTATTTCAATGGTGACGGCCGTCACTCGTCGGGCACCCTCACACTTCGGAGGCAGTAATGGCAAGGACTGTAGATGAGCGCATTTCCGCTCTGAGAGCGCGGCGCCGTGGCGAAGATCGAGCAAGCCTGATGGCGCAAGACAGCGTTGCGGTGGCTAAGTATGTTGAGAAGATTGGACAGAAAGAGGCTTGGGAAACAAAGGCAACCAGCAAGCCCAACACTCGCTACGTATTGGGCGCAATGCAAGAGGTCGACGCAGACTACACGCGCATCAGCACAGAGACTGCTCTACGCGTGGCAAAGCAGGTGGAGAACCGAATCGCAGGTTTTGGGCTTGAATTCCACCTGCAAGGCTCTGTGCCACTGAATGTGCATATTCGCGGCGTCAGCGATGTGGACCTCCTGACTTTGATCTCAGCGCAATTTCTAAGCTACGACCCGGGCGGCCTGCGTGCAACATCCGGCGCTTACTACCCCACAGCCCTGACTTCATTGCAGCAACTCAAAGACCTACGCGCGGAGGAAGAGCCGGCGCTCGAAGACGCTTTTCCGGCTGCAACGGTAGATAAGCAAGGGAGCAAAGCGATCAAGATCTCAGGCGGCTCCCTTGCCCGATCAGTCGATGTCGTGCCTTCCCACTGGTATGACTCTGCCGATTACCAGCGCAGTGGCGCGTTGCATGATCGCGGGGTCATCATCTTGGACAAGAAAAACAACGTCACGATGACCAACTACCCGTTCAAGCACATCAGGGAAGTCTCAGATCGTGACCTGGTCGCGATGGGCTCCCTAAAGAAGGCCATTCGACTCATCAAGAACATCAAGGCAGACGCGGATCAGGACATCGCGCTTCCAAGCTTTGATCTTGCTGCCATCATGTTCCACGCCGACATGGATGCCTTGAGGAATGGACATTGGTATGAGCTTGCCATATTGGCTGAGACGCAGCGCCATCTTGACGACCTGTATCACCGTCCCGATTACTCGAAGCTTTTGCTCGTGCCGGATGGGACGCGAGTCATCTTTGATAGCCCAGCCAAGTGGAGCGCCCTACTGACCCTTTCTTGCGAAGTTGACAGGCTTCTTGAAGCTGTCGCAAATGAGAACAGCATCGGACTACCTGCAAACAACCATGGCGATCGACGTCAGCTCATCAAATCCGTTAGCTTGTGACCAATCCAGCACTCCCTTCTCATCCTGGGAGTGCATGGGCGGGCGAAGTTTCCTCGCCCGCCAAACCATTGCTTCAAATACGCGGCCGGAGGGCGTGAGGTCGCAATTCCAGTTCACCGCTCGCGTGCTTCTCGGTTTGGACAAGATCACCATCCTCTAGCATTGGCGGAGACGTAGCAGCAGGCGAATCCTGGATCTTGAATGTCCTGTCCAGATGCACACTGGCTTCCACCATCACTGACCGTGCCTGATCAATGGCGGCCACCTGCAATGCCGCCGCGCGTTTGGTGATGTGCGCCTTGGCTCGGAAGTAGCGCTGCTTTGCGCGAGCAGTTTCGCGTGACTTCGGTGTAGCCTCATGCTCGGAGAGTTTTGCCCGAGCAGACAGGTAGGCCATTCGCGCCCGCTGAGGCCTCACCACAGCGTGCGCATAGCTCATCACCGCTTGCGACAAGCGTTCAGTGTCTTCATACAGGAACGAACTGGTCGCATAGGCGTCGACTCGCCGGCACATCAGTGTGGTGTAGGCTTTTTGAAACTGTGGTTCGATCTGGATGCCGCCCACGCTTCGGAGCATATCGAGCGAGTCCTGCGCGGCTTGGCGCTGGCTCTCCAACCATTGTTCGACGAGCTCTGCTTCGGCGTTGAGAACGTCAGCGTCTTGCCCAGTCGCCCGCGCCAAACGCATGACGCGACTAATCCTCCGCGTAATCCCTACCGGCACGGCTGTTGGCATGATGCGTCCACCGACCGGGCCCGTTTTTCCCTCCGTATTTCCTTTTCCTGTCGTGACTTGGGGTAGCGCCGCCTGTTCGCGCGCACGATCCGCCAGCGCAGATTGGTGGGAGTGTCCTTTGGGCACGCCATGCGTTGGGGCGGCGGTTTGCAAGCGTCGACTAATGACCCGCTCCACAAAACTCCCTGTTGTAAGCGCGTGATCCACACCCATCTTCTTGGCTTGGCGCATCATCGCGGTCCGGGTCTTGCCCATATGCTTCGTTGGTGGGCGGCTGAGCTCATTGGCACGGACAAAATCTTGCTTTAATGCAGCTTCCCGGGCTTGAGCCCTCAGGGTCCGGTGGTCCACTCGATCCGTGCCGCCAGCGCGTTCCAAGTGCGCATTGATGACGCCTTCAATGGCTTTGCGAAGTTCCCGAATGGCCTTGGCACCGCCGCCCTGTCGCGAGTCAAATGCCATGCCTGCCCGCTCACCCAGCCCCTTTGCGTCAATCTTTCTCGCCGACATCAGTAGATGCACGTGATGATTGCGCTGATCGCCTTCTTTCGAGGGGGCGTGGATCGCGACCAAGACTGCCACTTGATACCGGTCCACGAGCAGTTGCCCTAGATCCAGGGCCAGATCTTTGCGCTGGCTGTCTGACAGGCTATGCGGCAAGGCTACTTCGACTTCGCGACAGACCCGTGCGTTGGTGCGTGTTTCCGCCGCCTCATTTGCATCCCAAAACTTCTGAGCGTCGTAGCACCAGCTTGGCGCTCCGATGGGTGCGAGCATCTGGTGGTGAGTAACGCCATGACGATGAGAATAGCGGTGGTAAAGACCAGTTGCGTTGTCGACGAGATCAAATCCTGCACGGTAAGCAGCGGCGGCGACGGATGACTCGCCCTTGCCTCGGGAGAAGGATTTCAGTGTTGCGTGATAAATGGCCATTTAGTAGGGCTCCTGTGAATGGAGCGCTTAATTAAAGGCGCGACTTGTCTTCGTCTAGTGCAAACGGTCAACTGCGTAAGCGAGCGCTAGCTCACACTTTTCTCGGCGACCGAATTGGTCTGCCTGCCTGGCCATTTGACACCGTCAAATGCGGGCGCGTCAGCGCTCGGCCAAACCCCGGCAGGCCGCACGGTTTACGCGAAGCGGAAACCATAAGTGCGGTTTTGACTTTGATTTTTAGGGGTCTCCCGCACCCCGCAGTTTGCCGAGATCGATACCGCCGGATCGCCAAAAAAGATACGCTCAGCGTATATTTTGATGAACGAAATGTGAATATGAATACGCGAAGCTCCCCACCAGCCCTGGCTGCTCTCGCGCTAGACTGAGACGCGGGTCACATAGCGCGCTCTGTCATGCGGCGCGTCGCCACAGTCCACATTTGCAAGGAACGCTATGCCCATCACTGGGGTCGAGATCAAAGGTCTGTCGTGTTTCACCACGGAGTTTTGCGGCTTCGATGAGTTCAAGCTGATCAACGTCATCATCGGGCGCAACAACACTGGTAAGTCGCAGCTCTTGAAGATCGTGCAGAGCCTCTGCTCGCCAGATCGCACTAAGTCGCGCCTTCCTGCCTCGTATCGATTCACGGGCACCTTCGACGAAGCGACGCTGCAAGGGATTTTTGCCAATTCTCAGCGTTCTGGTGCCTTAGGCGTCCCAAACACTGAAAGCAACTGGACGTTTCACGGACTGCGGTTCGTTGACACACCAGTGAGTTGGATCGAGAACGCGCACGAGCTCGTGAGTGAGCTGTCACATCGGGCGAAGGAGAGGCCTGATGCATGGGGCAGAATTCTCCCTCATCAAGTTAACGACGCGACTGAGGTGGAGCTTAACAAGGCAGTGAGCCGACTCCGGGGCCCATTTGCCGACAAAGTTTTCCGCCACATGCTCGCTGATCGCGACATCCGAAATGAGCCTGCCGCCGCCAAGCTTGCGCTTCGATCAGACGGGCAAGGCGCGACGAACATCATCCGCGACCACCTTATCCGGGCGGACAACATCATGGCGACGCGGCGCCTCGTTCAAAGCGAATTGCGAGCAGCGCTCAACCATATCTTCGGCCCGGATGGGTCCTTTTCTGCAATTTCTGTGCAACAGCATGAGGACGGGGAATGGGAGATCTTCCTTGAAGAGGCAGAAAAGGGGCTGATCCCGCTGAGCAGCTCAGGCAGCGGCTTGAAGACAGTCATCCTCGTTCTGCTCAACCTCCTGGTGATCCCTACGCTTGAGAATAAAGCGGCAAGTGAGTATGTGTTTGCGTTCGAAGAGCTTGAGAACAACCTTCATCCTGCGCTTCTCCGACGCCTGCTGCGGTTCATCGACGGGTTCGCCGTCGAACACCAATGCCCTATCTTTCTGACAACCCACTCCAGCGCCACGCTCGATCAGTTCAGTCGCTCCGATCATGCTCAATTTGTGCGCGTATCGCATGACGGGACAGCTGCATCGACTCAAACGATCTCGGCGCACTTTGATCACTCTCAGGTGGTCGGTGACCTGGGCGCTCGCGCGTCTGACATTTTGCAGGCGAACGGCATCATCTGGGTCGAGGGACCGTCAGATGCCATCTATCTCAACCACTGGATCGAGACCTTCTCGAAGGGGAGTCTCTTAGAAGGCCGTGACTACGCCTGCGCCTTCTACGGCGGATCCCTCTTGGCTCGAACAAGTTTCCGTGACCCCACAACGCCTAATCCCGAAGAGCTCATCCAGCTCATACGGCTTAACCGCAATGCTGCGCTGGTGTGCGACAGCGATCGATCATCCAAGGGTGCCGCACTAAAGCCTCGCGTGCTCAAAGCGCAAGAGGAGATCGCAAAGCTGCCAGGCGGATACATGTGGGTCACGGCTGGCAAAGAGATTGAGACTTACCTGCCTGGCTCCGTGATTGGCAAAGCACTTGGCATGAAAGCTGATCCCGTTGATCCTGCGCAGTTCGAGCTCTTCTTTCCAAGCGCATCCAAGTCGAAGACGGGCGACTCTTACGTTGAAGCCAAGCTCAATCGGGCCAGTATCGACAAGGTTGAGCTTGCCCTCGCCTCTCGCGAGCACACCACATCAGCCATCATGGCCCCGCGCTTTGACTGGACCAAACGCATGCAAGAACTGGTGGTTACAATCCGAAAGTGGAACGATTAGTCCGGCTCGGTGAGGCGCTCCAAATGCTTGTTTAGGACCCATCCGAACCGCAACGCGCCCTCTTCGTCCACCGTTTGGACAAAACGCCACTTGCCGGCTGCGCGTAGGACCTGCACTTCCTCACCGCAAGGCAGCCAATGCGTCGCGGGTTCTGAAAGCACTGTCCGAAGTGGAGCGGAACGGACGACGACCTGGTAGGTGTGATCAGCCATCTCTAGATCCAACAGGGCTTGATTTAGCGCGACCATCTGACGCCCGCTTCGGTTCTGCTCATCAAGCTTTGCGTTCATCGCCTGACTTTGCGCGTCAATCTTGGTCATGTGCTCAGCGTGGTCTTGATTGCTTCCTATTTCCGTATAGAGGAAGCAAGCGATTGTCAGCGCATATCCGTAGAGGACCATTCTATCTGCATGCGGTAGACCGGATGAGCGCAACGCAGCCAAACACCCCACCAACCATGAAACTAGAGATGTTGCCGTTGCCTGCATTGCAGCAGGGGGCATTGCCATGTCTGGTGACGAGGATGACGTATCCTCCGACGCCTCCTGCAAAAGCTGCTCCATGCGCTCTTGCATCTCGACGCTGGACATCTCCGATAGCCAAGACTGAAACGCCGGCGATTGGCTCAGCTGCGCTGCTATGTGCAACTGCTCGCCGAACTGCTCAGCCAAGCGCCTGGCGGGGCCAATGCTTGACTCGAGTCGGCGCATCGCCTCGACTGCAGCGTCGTGTTGGGACGCATACCGATCCCGCCAAGCAAGAATGCAATTTGCCGTTCGGCTCGCAGCCATCGCGAGGTCGCTGACAACCGGCTGCCAAGGCATGAGGGACTGGCGCAGTGCCATGGACGACCGCTTGGCCAATTCCGCGAACTCGCTGATCTCTCGCGTGCGTTCGGCCCATTGCTGTTGTAGGGCTGAGGACATTCGCAGCACGTCGCTGTTGGTCAGTTCTCTCGCAATGCGGCTGACAGGCGACTCGATGGCTTGCATGGTTGCGAAGATGGAGTGCTGCTGAGACGCTTGGAAGGCATCGATGGCCGAACTGCGATGCAACTCCTCAACAAGCCGCGTTGCCGGGCTTCGGTCAATTACACGCGTGAGCCGTGCGCCCGGCGTTTGGTCTGGCTGACGCGCGTCTTCTTGGTCCGAAGTCATTGGCAGCTCGCAGATAGGTTGCCCCATCTTAAAAGCAGCCTACCCGCTCGGCCAGCTTTCGCTGCGGAGGTGGGGTTCTACGCAGGCAAACCGCTACGGTTGATCCTGCGCTGTGGGCTCAATCTGAGCATGGCGAATCCGGATCTCCTCCGCGAGTGCCCGAAGCTCTTCCGGTTGGCAGTCCTGGACGGCTTTAATCAGCTCGGCGAGTTCCGGCGTCTCGGCAACCAAATACGCCACGGACACGCCCAGGGACTGGGCGATTTTCAAGGTCGTTTCCCAGTCAGTCGCATGGATGCCGCTCTCATAGCGGCTGATGTAAGGCCCTGCCCGCTTGTCATCTAACCCCACGCTCTTCCCCAGGGCCCGCTGAGAGACGCCAGACGCTTTGCGGACCTCCTTCATGCGGGTCGCGATAAGGGTCTGGATCGATAGGGCGTGCGCGTTCATCTGGGAATGATGAACGTCAGTTACGCCCAACGCAAAGTTACGTTGAACGCATCATACGTTTGGCGTAACATTTTTGGCAAGCCTGCTCGGGATCGGCACTCCTCCATCGCCTGACACCCCGCTCAAGCGCTTGCCCATACCGGCACTTTCAGTCGGCCTAGTCACGCGGGACGTGCCTATCGCTTTATTCGCACTGCTTACCCTCACCCTTCCATTTTGTGAACTCAAAGGAATGACCATGCCCAAGACCCTCCTGGCTTCGCTTGCCACCGCCTTGCTGCTGACTGCGTGCTCTGCTGGACCGTCTGCAAACAAGGCAGAGGACGCGATGCTTGTGTTTGTGAAAGCCAACGGGTCTGACGACGCTCGCTTGACCAAGTTTGCTATCGGCAAGTGTGAGAAAGGCGACGGTGGCTACAACTGCCCCGTCCAGGCCCGCGTCTTGGCCATGAATGGTCGCTTTGACGAAGAATTCAACGGCGTATTTACGTTCGCCAAGGTGGACGGCAACTACCGAGTCGTCGGCGTCGTCAGTCGCACCCTTTAATTGACCGCGACGCGCTTCGCACCGCAGCCCCGCGCTTATCACCCCAGAGCCAATCAGGAGTTCCCATGACCGTCGGCACGTTCCTCCTCTTGCTCGTCCTCGGCGCTACCGCGCTTGTGCTTGTTGGCTTGGGCCGCAGTTTCAAACTGCGGAGCGAACGCGGCAACTTTGAGCGGGACTACGAACGAAGCTACTTCTCCCGCTCGGGCGCCATCGCGCTGTCCCCTGAGCGAGCGAGGATCAAGCTTCATGACCGCAACCAGACCAAGATCTACTCTTTTGCTGACGTGCGAGCCTGGGAAAAACACTGGCACAACACTAAGCGCGAAGGCACGCTAGCGGTGAGTGTGCGCGACGTCGACCAGCCTGTCTGGACGATCAAGTTCGGCAACGAGGCGGAGATGAATCGCTGGTATGAGCTTCTGAACCAGGCAATCAACGCCAACTGAGCCGATCAAAGAAGAGGGCGGAATGATCCCGCCCTCCCCGCCCTCACTTGCCCAGGTGGCGCTTTACATCTTTGGTCATCACGCCCACTGCCGCCACAGCCTCTTTCAGCTTTGCCGGTGTGACGTTGAAGTGCTTGGACCAATCCCGGAGTTCCCAGGCCTCATTCACATTGATGCGAATGCCATCAGGTGGGCCGCGCTTGCTCAGATCGTCTGCCATTGCCAATCCCCTCCGCGCCTCGAAATGTGAGGCGCCTCACATTCTCGCCACGCCCGGCCATTGTCCAGTCGGAACTATCCGCGCGTAGCGGTAGGCCTTTCCCTACCTCCAATCGGTCTTCTCCATACCCAATCTGGGCATAGGGAAGCGGACGCAGATGCAGACGCGCCTAGCATCGCGGCGTGACAGACATGGGGGCGAGCAGGCCAGGGCGCGCTCGCCTTCCCAAGGCCGAGCCCGATATCCGAGGTTCCGCCACCAATGGGCCGAGCAAGACAGCAGGTCAATAACACCTCGCCGTGCGGAACCAACTGCCGGCTTTGGCAGATGCGTCCGCTGGGGAGGCGGCAGTTCTCGTTGTCCAAGATGGGTTAAAAAGGTCGGTTTAGTGCAATGATTTATCGTCGACCTGAGTATCCGCTAGGTGATAAGCAGACTTTAGCCTAGCGCTGGTTGGGTGCGCCTGCACGGCCCTCCTCATCACGCGTTACAACTACCGATCTGAGCATTCATACGCCGACGAGAGATTTGACAACGCTCTGATTCATGTTAGGAATCAGGCATGAATACACTCTCCTACAATCCCGACGTGTCAGACCATCCCGACTTCGACGAGCCAAACACAACAGAATCGCGCCGAAAACATGTGCGCTTCTGGCTCCGATGCCTAGCCGATCGCGGAGAGCAACCCGACGCCCGCATCCATGTCGCTTTGGATCGGTATGTCGACGGCAGCTATGATCTGCATGCGCTCAGCCAAGCAGTCATCAAGCCTTACCTCCATTGACTGTTAGCTGACCGCTAATAACTAGGCGCTCTAACGCGAGACTGAGTCTGCGTCGCCTAGGAAGATCGCGGTGACAGCGTGCTTGGTGCGCGAGGCACCAAGCAGACCACTCGTTGTCGGGACTCTTGCACGACGTTGCCGACGCCCTACGGCAGGCGCTGCGATGGCGCGTTGTTCGCTTTTTGCCATGCCGCTAGCACTGCATCGTTGTTGTTCAAGAAAACCGAATCGTGAGAAGCAGACCAAGCCTGAGTTACGTCCTTTCTCTGGTGAACCAGCATTGCGCTCTCGAACTCTTTGACGAGCTTCGACAACAAATGCCCCGGGGATGTGGGTTGAACCTTCGATTGCCCCGCATTAAGCGCCGCTCGCGCTGCATCTGAGGCTTGTCGAAGGTGGTCGTTGATTGATTGGGCAATGGTTGCTCGAATCCATTCGACCTGTGGCTTGCCATTGATGACGCCATCGAGCTCACGTGTCTTTTGAGCGAGTCCCTGCGCATCCACCCTGCGTGTCGTTGCCAGGAGGTGGGCATAGTAGTGGCGCGGATCCGCATTCTTAGGCGGCTCGTGCATGCTCACTTGGAGAGCGAATTGGAAGCGCAGCACCAGCTTCCGGGCCACGTCCAGTGCGAGTTCCCAGCGCTGATCGTCACTGAGCTCGTGAGGCAGTGCCATTTCAAACTCGCGAGCCACCGTGCTGTCTTTGCGCTTCTCAGCAGCTTCGACCGCGCTCCACAACTGCTGAGGATCTTCGGTCCAGTCAGGCGCGCCAATGGGACTAATGCAGAAGACGCGCTGCACGCCCGAACGCGTTTGATAGTTGTGCACGATTCCTGTGCGTGCGTCAGTGAGACAGAGTGCGCCACGATAGGCGGCTGCGGCGACCGCTGAGTGCTGTTTGGCACGACTGAACGTTTTGACGCGGGTGTGGTAAATGGCCATAGATGCTCCTTTGATTGAGCATCCAGCTATGAGGCAACTTCGCAATAGAGCAAGACGTATTCAAACGAGCTTATCGCTCCTTTGCTGACGCCTAAAGGTCATGGGATCGAGCGCGCCGTTTCATCGTTTTCTTACGTTCAGCATGGCAGGCTCCCGGTGCAAAATACCACGCACATTCCTCAGCGAAATCAATTCTATTGCAGGGCATGAAGATTTGTTCCGGTTTACGCGCTTCCGACATGCGCTTAAGCGGCGTCGACATGACCGGATCGGTTGAACTCGTCGACTCTATTTGGAAGCATCACAGGGCATCAACTCGCCTGAGCTCGGCGCTGCTGCGCTTCAAGGGTCAGCTCCAATATGAATACACACCCTACGGCGAAACACTTTTGAGGTGCCGGCGGTAAACTAAGCATCGCCTTGCGGAGGTGCCCGCCGATGGCCTTTGTGCCGATCTTCCCAGGCGCGCGACCTTGACAACCCGCCAATGCGACTCCATGATAGGGTTGCATTAGGAATGGCGCGGGGTGAGAAATGTCTGACGCATATACAGCTAACGAAGTCGCATTCGTTCTTGGGGAGACGGTGAAGGCCGTCAAGAAGACCCTGGATACAGGCCCTGTCGAGACGACTCTCGCGGAGAAGGCCGGCCCACGCACGCGTTTTGTTAAGCGAAAGGACTTGTTCTACTTGCTTGCCAACAAAACGCTCCAAGAAGAGCTCACGGCCAAGGCCCGTAGAGAGCTGTATCAGGTTCTGCGAGAGGTCAATGTGGAGCGTGTCGACACGGTTCGCCTTGGAAGCCTAAGTGTCCATCTTCAGCCCCTGAGGGCGGAGATCGACAGGCGGGAGCATGCGCTCGAAGCTCTGCATAAAGGCATTAAGACCAGTTCAGATGGCGAGGCCGTTATCGCCGGATCCGGCGTGGAGGCGCACAGGATCGCAGCTCTCCTAAAGGGGGGAATGTCGCCGAGTGAGATTCAAGAAGACTACCCCAGTCTGACACTCGAACAGATAGATGCGGCACGTGCCTATGCTGAGGTGTATCCGAAACCAGGCCGCCCTTATCCCGAACGAACGCTTAAAAGAGCGCTGCTAAGTTCGGGACTTGAGGAGCTGGACGACTTCATGGAATGAAGATGAAATATCTATTGGACACGAATGTCTTTCGCGAAGTTGGCAAAAGCGGAGGGCACGCAGACGTAATCGCGTGGGCCAGCACTGTTGATGACTCTGCCTTCTACCTTAGCTCTCTAACGGTGCTGGAGACCTGGAAAGGCATTGAGCGATTGCGGAAGAGTAAGCCGGAGAAGGCGGCTGCGATCGAAGGCAGAGTCCAAGCGCTGTTCGACGACTTCAAGGAGAGAATTGTTGATGTCACTCCCGACGTTGCCCGGGAGTGGGGTCAACTCCTTGCTCAGAGCGAGAAGCATTTCAGTGACACTGGCTTGGCGGCAACGGCAAAGGTCAACGCGATGGTTTTAGTCACACGAAACATCAAACACGTGAAGGGTCGGAATGTCCATGTTTTAGACCCATTTGTGAAGTGCGCACAGATTTCCGTCGTCTGATTGTCAAAGCCACTGGACGAAGGCCTGCCCCCTTGCTTGATGCCCTACCGCTGGACCACTTACGGAGTTCGAGATGAAAGTTTTCATCAGCTCACTGATCACCGGCATGGAAGCGGAGCGAGCTGCGGCCAAGCATGCCGTTGAGCTTCTCGGCCACGAAGCCATCACGGCTGAGGAGTTTGGTGCGCGAGCCAGCTCCCCTCAGGTTGCGTGCCTGAGCGGCATCCGCGAGGCTGACCTAGTGGTCCTTATCCTTGGACCTCGTTACGGTGCCAGGCAGGGGGCGGGAGTGTCGGCCACGCACGAGGAAGTGCTGGAGGCGCGGAACCGCAAGCCGCTCTTAGTCTATGTGCAGTCCGGCATGGATGCTGAGCCCGAGCAAGCCGCTCTCATTCAGGAGATCGGGGGATGGGAGAGCGGGCTATTCCGAGATAGCTTTGACTCGGCGGAAGATCTGGGGCGGAAGCTGCCAAGTGCCATCTACCGATTTGGGGTAAGTCACGCCAGCGCACCCTTAGATCCTGCCGGTCTGCGCTCCCGCGCCTTGGCGCTGTTTCCTCCGATTGAACGTGGCTATCACCAAGGCGGTGTCGTGCTGCAACTCGCTCTGGCTGCCGGACCGGACACCACTGTGCTGCGGCCGGCTGAGATCGAGGCACAGGCCCTGCTCGACAGCATGCATCAGCAAGCTCTCTTTGGCCGACCTGCAATCTTCAACCGGAGTATTGGGATGGAGGCGTCGTTTGAGGGCGATGCCCGAGTTGTATCCCAAGGTGAGCGGCGTAGCGATGGCGCTTCTGTGTCGCTGTGGCCCAATGGAGATATGTTGATCAGCCTCCCTGTCCCTCCAGCCGAAGGCAGTATGGGGTTCTCAGTCGTGTTACAGGAGAACGTCGCCGAGCAGCTTGCAGCTGCCCTTGGCTACGCGGCGTGGCTCCTGGATCACATTGATCGCACCGAGCGACTGACCCATGTTGTCCCTTCCGTGAGGCTAGTCGGAGAACATGCGGGCGCTTGGCGGACCAGGGCGGAGCACGTGGCAAGCCCGAACGGCATGCAGGTGCCTTGGCGGCAAGGTGAGCATCAGGAACCTGTGCTTTTGTCGCAGGCGCATCAGGTGAGGCAAGCATTGACCATGGATGCTCAACGGATCATTGAAGATCTTGTGGTGCTGCTGCGTCGCAAATGGGTGAATTAGCGCTGTTTCGTCAAGCCTAGCTAGACCTGGCAGACGAACCATTTTCTCGCGTTCCGAAGGCTAGCGCGGCCGCTAAGAACGCCAAGTAGGGCGGAGCAGGATGAGGCCCCGTCTCCGCGACCGGCTTCGCCCACGCGCCGCCTGGCGGCATTAACCCGCCGACTGATCGACTGCCGGCGTTACTGCCGGTTATCTACGTTTTCCATTCCAGCTAACGGCATGTTCCTCGATGCGGCCCCTCGACGACACAAAACGCCTAAAGGCCCTCTTTAGATAATAACGGCATCAGGAGAAATGCCGTTAGTTTATCTTGAGTTCACCTTCAAAGGCTCCCGCCTTAGCCAAATATAGACAACTAAACACTATGGCGAGTTCTTTTAGAACACTGCATAGATAAACTCTAGAGGCCATACACCCCAAAGGTTCTACGGCAATTCTTAGCAATAATATTCTTTAAAAATTAACTTCGATCGCAAGGCGATTTCGAAACGCCCGGACATCAACCATCCAAGAGAAAATAGTACAGAATTGCCAATTGACAGAAAATGTTTATCTCTTATCAACAGTCTACCTTCATAAATACGGACTGTAGATGCCCTCTAATTTACCCCACTTCAACCCTGAAACACCACTCAGCGCCAACGACTCACTTCAAATCAGCAGCATCAAGCTCGGCAAGCTCGAACTGAGAGACGTCGTCGTCAACAGTCGCCAGGCTGGCATCCAGCTTTACGAAATCTTGCAGCTTACGATCCAGCAGATCGAAAACTCTCGACGCCGTCGCAATAGCACGCGCTTTCCAGACACGCTTCCAATCGCGAGCCCTGCGCGACGGCTCTCAGACGAAGTTGCAGACTATCTGGCTGACATGACGCGCCGCGCGTTGCAAGACACAACGACCAAAGCAGCTGCGCGCTCGTTGAAGATCTTACAAATGACGTGTGGCGACATCCCGGTGTCGATGATTGACCATCGCCACATACATCAGATGTGGAAGCTGCTGCGCTCATCGCCGCCGAACTTGACCTCTGATCCTAAGCTTCAATGCATGACGGTTGATGCACTGATTGCCTTGGGCAAAAAACTCAACGTGCCTGACCCCGCCGTGGCGACTTTAGAGCTTCATCGTCGAATGCTCACGACCTTTTTTCAAGCGCTGGTCAACACTAAAGCCATCCCTCACTCGCCTATGGCCGCGTTCCGCCCGGTCAAGGCAAGTCTTTTAGAAAGCAGCAAGAGTGCGGAGCGGCTGCTGAGCCCTGCAGACGTGCAGAAGATCTTCAATCCAGATACGTTCACACCGTGGGCATCCAAGTTCCCACATCGCTGGTGGGCGACGATGATTGGGTTGTATACGGGCGCGCGGGTCAACGAAGTCGCACAGCTTAAAGTTGCCGACATCATCCAAGACCAGGGCACCTGGTGCATCGCCATTCGGATGACCAAAGATGCCGATCTTGCCAAGAGCGACGGGCAGCAAACCCGGCAGCGCCTCAAAGGGAAGAGTGCGATCCGCATGATACCGGTGCACCCCACCCTTCTAAAAGCTGGACTCCTGGACTTCGTTGCCGACGTCCGAGCGTGCGGGCACCCCAGACTCTTCCCGCAGCTTTCGGCAGGCGTGAACAAAGCAACGGGCAAGTCCAACGCAAGATACAGCCAAGCGCTCGTCATCCAGCTCAGCAACTATCTTAAGGACCTAGGCTTCCCCAAAGGCGTTGGCTTTCATGGCTTCCGCCACACGCTTGCGACGGAGTTAGAAGCCGCCGGCGTCAATGAAGAGGACATTGCTCTCATAACGGGCCACTCGATCTCCAAGAAAGTGCCAGTTCTACACAGCAACTACATTCATCGATCGCCGCAGCGTGTGCGCGAGCGCCAAGTCGCGGCATTGGCAAAATACAACCCGCCCTTAGTGCTCCCGGTGTATCAACGCGGGCAGTTCAAAGAAAAGCTCGGGAAAGGGGCGAAGATGTATCCGTAACTGCGAAAAGAGTGCTCCGCTTCAATCCTGCCTCGGCCCCCAGCCGCAATCGCAAGCTGAATACTCGGACAGCACGACGATCCTACTAAAGTCGCGGAATTTTGGAACGCGACCCTATTGGCAGCTGGGTCTGCTTATTCAAGGCCTCACGATCCCGCTGTGCAGTCGCCTCAGCCGCAAGCTCGTCTAATAGCGCGTGGTGCTCGGGACTGAACAGCCTCGCCCTGACTTCATCCAAGCTTGCATGGTGAAAGAGAACTCGGGCTGTCTCTCGCTGCGCGTGACCGACTGCTCCGACCAACGCAGCATTACACGCGCTTTGACCTACGGTCGGTGCCAGCAACTCCGCGATCTCTTGGTAGCCCTTGCTAGCTGCATCGTAGATCGCCTTCTCGCCGAAACGGCGCGGGCGTCCGAGCTGATCAATTGCACCCAAGATAAGCTCAACGACCTCAATTTGACCTTTACTTGCCGCAAGGTCAAAAGCACCTGCATACGTGTGCGCGGCATCTGGCAGCTTAGCTTTAAGCATGAGTTTGACGACCTCTGTTGCCCCCTGCCCAGCCGCCGTCGGAAAGATCTGAGTCGCACAAATGATCGATGACGACACCGGAAGCAGCAGTTTGACCACACGAAGATGGCCCTCGTGAGCAGCCTGAGCAAGAGCTCGACTGTCCTTGTCGTGAGGGTCGCTGTGCGGAATTAGTAGCTTCACCACGTCCGCGTGCCCGCAGGCGCTTGCTTCGTATAGTGCAGCGGAGTGTTCCGCTAGTGCGTCACTAACGGGCAACAGTAGCTCCACGACCTCTTTGTGCCCTGCCCGAGCTGCACACACCAGCGCCAGCGAGTTTTTTGCCCTTGGCTCAGTAAGCGGAACAAGCTTACGAACAACATTGGCAAGCCCCTCCTCGGCCGCCAACGCCAACGCAAAGACTCTGTCGTTGGAGGACAACATGGGAATCAACGCTTCAATCACCGCCTCACGATTGGCATTGATGGCGTCGTGGACCACTTCCCATGCCAAGCGCCCACTATCAGTTGACTCAGAGACAACCTTCATGATGGCGCTGACATCCGCGCTTTGGATGTCTCCGATCAAGCTGCGGCCAAGAGTCACACGCCATCTCCCAGAGAATCTTAGATTAGGGCAGGCTCATTGTTCGTCAAGTTACGACCGAGCCTGATCTCTTGCCGCCAACGCCTATCGGAATAACGGGCCAGGGAGCCAGCTAGAACCGTGGCTCACTTACCAACAGAACCCGCGCGGCCAATCCTCTTGCGGGCAGTTTACGTGTGGCGACTAAGCATCGCTCCGCGCGCCAGTCACATCCATCACCACTATTCGCGTTGACGCTCGCAGATGCGCAGGAAGATCGTCTTCAAGCATCGCTTGCATCTGTTTAGCGGTGGCTGGTCGCACTTTTCTATTCGGTGGCAAAGCTTGTTTAGCGTTTCGCTTCTCGCCATACCAAAAAACCAGATATATGCCGAAGTCACTGGCCTCCGGATCTACGGAATAGAGACGATGAAGCTGCTCAGCCGCCGCCGTCCACACATCGCTATGAAAGTCCCGCTTGATCTCGATAAGACTCTTGATTTTGTTGCCAAAAACAACGATGTCAACGCGTTTGCCTGCGCTCATGCGCCCCTCTGGCTCCGCACGAAGGCCGTGCGCAGCTAGCAACGGCCTCAGCATACCCAGCAGACGATCCCGAGCAACCTCCTCCACTTTCGGCTCAACGATCTCACCATAGGACCCAGTGTTCCAAAACTGCTTGAACGGATCATCGTTTCGAGTAGAAATTGACTTGGCTATCTGCTCCAAGTGGTAGCACACGAGTTCGTGAAGATCCTGCGCACAGCTGGGCGCTCCGTTCCCAAGCGACTTCATCGCCTCTTCCCAAGTCGGAACCTTATATCGTGTATCAGCAAGAACCGTCTTGTGGCTCGCCAACTGGTGCAAGATGGTGGTCTTGTAGCTATCCAGTTCCGATACAAGCGCGAGCCGGGCGAGCGTGACTCCAGCCTCGGGATCCGAATCGGCACCGAGCTGCGCAAGCATCGTGTTGACCATCGAAGCGGCGTCCCACTCGTTGCGCGTTCCGACCGAAGGCCCGACCGGGTGCGAGATGCTCGGATACCGCGATCCGACCCAAGTCACGATGAACTCAATTTGAGTGAGACTATACTTCCAACTCCTTTGAGACCCCCAAGGTGCTTCGCCTCCATCTTCAAGGAGAACCCACATTGCCGACTCCTCTCGCTCACCACTGAGTCCTTGCAGCAGGTCAAAGTAAGCTTCCGGACTAAGCGAGAAGCCACACCAAAGCCACGCAGCCAAACCACCTCTTAAGCCGCCCATCAGGCGCTCGGGGTCGTTGTCTTGCTCACTCAGAAGCTGATGCACTTGGCTTCCTGCTGTGACCAGAAGGTCCGCCAAGCACCCATCGGCCTCGCACAAGCGAAGCATCCGAAGCAAGTCAGATTCAGCCATTCCTGGGTGCGCTTGGAGCACGCGGACAATGGCCTTGCCACGGTCGAGTCCCGCCAGTTGAACAGCTTCTAGAGACCTGAGTGCTCGAAGCTGGTGACCACCAAGCGCGAGCTCAGCGGCAATAATTGCCTCATATGTCTGGATGGCGAGCTTGGGTTTTGCCTCTAGGAGCGGGCCAAACCAGACGTGATCCAATACCCGAGCATGCGAATCCATTTCGACATACACCGGACAAATCAAAGCAACGGCCAATCCGGCTGTCCAAACAGCATCCGGAAGATCAGCGATCCGAGCAGTCGTGCACCAATGATCATCAAGTGCAGCTAACAGTGCTGTCCAGCGAACCTCTGTTTGGCCAACCCGCCCTGATAGCAACTCGCCAACACCTGGTAGCTCGCCTGTGGTGAGCAACGTCGAGAAACCACGCAAGGTCGTCGACGCACCGTCCTCGCCGAGAACCTGTTGCAAGCGGGCGTGCGGAGTGAGTGTTGCGGCGTGCGCGATGGGAAGCCATTGGCCAAAGTAGACTCTTGCTAGGCTATCAAGGAAATGGGAGGGCTTGCCGGCGACGACTTCTTGGCTCTTGGCGGAAAACTCAGCGGCGAGCTCCCGCACCCATTGCTCACCCTCAGCTTCGCGCTCTTGCTTGTGTAGTTTTTCCAGGTCCACCACCGGGGTGTCGTCTAGGTAGCCAACTGAGTGAACGGACCTGATTTGGTTGAGCTCTGGGTCTTCTTCGGCCAATGCGTAGAGGCGCCAAAAAACAGGATACGGCGACACGTCGTCCCTGATGGCCTGCCGAAGGCACGCTGCGTAAACCTCGCTTCGCCGCTCGTCGCAGCTTGCTCGCAACGCGGACTCCATCTCATTGAGCACGATTTGCGGATACAGAGCGGAACCGAACAAGCGCATAAACCGGTCCCACGACCGGTTAAAGGCGCCACTGAAATCAATGCGCTGCAACACGCCCCGAAGCAGCGCCCGATCTCGGCCGTCGCCTACCGACAGCGCACTGAGGACCCCCTTTCTTGGGCTTTGCCCACCCAGGTGATGTTGGTAGATCACATACCAATCAAAGATGGAACGGTCCACGTCTTGAACAGCCAGCGCCTTGGCAAACAGTTCGCCGTAGATATGCGCGAACTCCCAGGAATTGCGTTGCACCCTCAGCGGACCACTTGGCAAAGGGAGATCGAGCGAGAGAAGGATACCGGCAGCATCTTTCGAAGTGACAAAGTCCGTCAGCCCCCAGCTCGCCCCGGGGGGAATGTGATTGTTCGGGTTGACAATAGCCCTGAGAATGAGGCCGATTTCTTCCTTGTCTAGGCCGTCGCCGTAAAGGGCCCGCAGTAACAGTAAGCGAAGCCGGAGCTCATCCGCGCCCGTGCCAAGCTGCCGATAGCAATCAACGAGCATCTGACGATGCGCCGCGCTGCCGTCTAGCAGCGCTTGGATTGCTTCCATCCGAAGGAGGATTACCTGAGTCGGGTCTAGGATCAGACGTTGTAGCGCCGCTTCAATACCAGGCATGATCCGGCCTGCCTTCTGGACGACAATAGCCAGCAGCTTGACAGACACCTCCGCACCTGGCCTCTGCAACAACTCTTGATAGGTGACCAGCAATGCCGGGTCGGCAAGCGCGTAGGCCCCGGATGGGAGGTGCTTCTCTCGGAAGAAACGAGGATTGGTCTCACTCTGCTCAATCAGAGCGTTGAGCAGGCGCTGCTTCATAGGGGAGGTCCATGCGGACAGATCCCCATACATCAGCAATCCGGCCAGATCCAGATGGAGCATGGAGGAAGAATCAGGAACTAGGGAAGTAAGCCATGCCAACAACCCTCTGAGCGCTGTCGGTGGTCGCTCCTGAATACCCATCAAAGCCAACACACGGCCGATCGGCAGTCCTGACTGGACACGATCAGCAATCCAGCGCGCCGCCAAGTATTCGGCAACGGTGCGATGAACGTAGTCAACCCTGTCAACGCCGCTCGCGACGAAAACACGTCTTTTGAGGCATGCAAGAAGATGATCTTGGGACGCCAGGGCAAGCTCTTTGTAGCTGGGCACATCCTTCCCTACAGACCGCGCTTTCCAGGTGAACCCGGAGCAGTTGGAAGTCAGGCGAAGCGCACAAAGTGCTCCGGCCGCATCGAGCAGTTGCCTTCCGGGGATATGAGCGCCCCCTTGATCTCGGTCAGCGTGTTGCGGGTTAACCTCATCCAGCAACCCCAACGCAGCTCGTTGAAACAGCTCCGTGCGACTAGCGGGCCAATCCCCCCGGCCGGACACGGCTGCGAGCATGAGGAGCGTCTGTGCATTGCCAAGAAGCTCGCCAAGCTCTCGGCGCTCAGCTTGCTCAAGAAAGTCCTCAGCATCTTCAAATCCCTTGCTTTGGAGGATCTGAGATTGTTCTGTCTTGCTTAGCGCGAGCAGTTGAACCACAAAGGTCTCACCCCCCTTGCGGAGGTAAGGCTTCAAGGCTTCCAAGTCAGTAGTGTGCAACCAATCTGCCGCACGGCAGGACAAACGCACTCCGCAGGGCGATATCTCAGCTAGCTTACGTGTGAGTTCATCAACGGGCGATCGGTCTCCACGTCTACCCTGAGTCTCATCCAGCGCGTCAATCCAAAGCACCTGGTTAGACGGGATATCACCGAGTGGCGTGTTGAGCAACTCACGGACCGTGAAAAAAGCCCCATCCGTCGCCCGGGCGTGGGAACGAAAGAGCTCACTCTTCCCAGCTCCTGGATCCCCCAACACGACGATATTCTTAGCGCCTCGGAATGAGCTAAAAAGCGCCTCACCGCCATCTTCCGGCTTGGGGTCAACTTGCTTGACTTGACGATCCAAAACACAGCCCTTGAGTTATCGGCCTAGTGACCTGCCCATATCAGCGCCTCCCCAGACGACAGCAAGGCCCCACCCTTACGCCACAATTCTACACGGCACATTGGACGGCGGATGTAATGAATGCTGGCCAGTATCGGAGAAAGAGCGCTCGCAAGGTGGCGGCGGGCTATTCAGCCTCGTAATTAACGCCAGGAGCGCTCGAAAGGCTGCGCCCCATGCCTGCGATCAGAGATCATCTTAGAGCTAAAATCATCGAAGTCCCGTCCGCATCAAGGAATGCCCATGTCTTGCCTTGACGATGTCCGCAAGCACTTCCCCTTCCCGCTAACGCCTCCGATGCTAGAAATCGCGGACAGGCTTTGCAAGTCAGGCTTTTTCTACCTAGAAGTGGTCACATTGCTCTTCGAAATGTTCCTTGCCCGCAGCACTTCGAGCGAAGCCGCTACCCGGCAACGCAATCTAGCGAGCGCTTTAATGAACTCTAGGGCAGACAGCAATTCACTGCTCAAGATCATTCAGGTGTTCGAAGCAGAGCAAAAGCAACGCTTCGGGCCCGTTACATGGAAAGATATAATGGCGTGGCTTGTTGGTGTCCAGCCGGTATCTGATGGACTTTATCTTTTCCTATACGACCAATTTCGGAATGGAATGTTGCAGAATAATGAAGAGTTTGATAGATGCGTTAGGACCTTCAACGCCGACCCCTCGGTCAGTCGCGCTTATCTGGCGCATGGCCGATAGCCACGCTCAGTATCCAGTGGCGACGGCACCCTTCATATTTGAATGTAGAGCTCGTCTGCGCCCATTGCATTAACGCCATCACCGCCGCGAAATTCAGTGGCGTTAGCTTCCGAAGTTCGTGCACGTGGACTGGATATTCCTCGGATTCGCCAAAAGTGTTGAGCAAGATACGAGCCATCAACTGCGTGTTCTGCTTGGAATCCAACAGGTGATTAACAAACTCATCAAGAGTCATGACGCTCCCCCGACGCACCCTGCTTATTCTTAATCGTGATGCCGATGAGTTCTTCACAGAGCGACGCACTTTGCTGACTGTAGAAAATGGGCCGCGCTGTTGCATGAATGATCAGACCATACGCCAGGAGACTGGCATGGGTTTTCATTCGCTTGATTTCAGAAAGATCAAACGGAAATGCGTCCGCGTCGTAGAGCACATTGAGCCCTAGGCGCGCTAAAGCCAGACGGTCGCTTGCGTGCTCATGCGAGACAACAGCCTTTACGAAGTCGTACGGATGAATCATTAGTGCCTCCAATGAGGCAATCTAGTTAACTTATACCTAAAGTCAACGCCCTCCCTCAATTTTAATATACCTATGCCTAATAGCAAAAGAGCCCAGTCAGCCACGCCCGCTCGGAAGCCGCGCAGCAAGATCGACCCAACCCGTTTTGCAGGGAACGAGTCAACGCTCCTTCGCGCCGCAACGAAAGAGGCATTTAAGCGCGTCATATCGCTGCTAGAGACCTCCTTTTCTGATTTCAGTCCCACGCAGCAGCAGCACATCCGCCAAATGGTCGGCCAGAAGACAAGCCTCAGCGCGCCTGGGAAGCTTCGAGCGCAATCCAGGCCAGTCCCTAATGAGGCACCACCGCGCTTCTGGCTCCCATTTAGTGGTGAAACGTGGTCAGGGCGAGGCCGGCCGCCAAAGGCGTTCCTAGCTTGGGAGGGAACCGTTGCGCACAGCGACTGGAAGAAGCACCACCCTGGTGAGCGCTTCCCCGCCTTCCCCGGATAGCGACATCACCGTCCGGGCCTCTTATTCGCTTTCGGCGAACTTGGGCGCGATGTGTCCTCGACAAGGCGGCCTCGCTCCCGCTATTCTCCCGAGCATGACCGCCATCTTGGCCCGCCATCGTCGACTCATTCGGCTCAGCATTTTCATGCTGATGTTGTTGAGCGTCCTTGTTCGGCCGATCGTAATTCAGCAGGGCGAGCTTCACGCCGCTGAGCACGACATCGCAGCGGCATTAGACCATGGGCATTCACACGCCTCCGGAAACGGAGACAACGTAGATCCGAAGCATGCATCAGGCGTCCACAGCGTCCTTCACCAAGCCGATGTGAGCTTTGCCGGGATGCTGGTGTCCTCGAATCTGAACCTGGCTACGGTTTCGCCGGCATCTTTGTTGCCCGGCCTGCACTCCGTTGATGAGCCCTCTGGCCATCGCGGCTCACCTTTCAGACCTCCGATCGTCTGACGACTCCTGCCGCGCTGTAGCGGCCTGAGCGTGCTGTCCACCGAATGGTGGCTGGCAGCGCATCGTCATGACCATTTGTCGGAGATTTTCCGTGAAATTACGTAGTTTGTGGGCGCTGGCCATAGCCGGCGCCTGCGGTGTGGCCGTGCCTGGCCACGCCGCTGAAGTGCTGCGCCTAGAGGATGCGGTTGCCCGCGCCCTGGGCACCCATCCCAGCGTGCAGGCAGACGCTGCTCAACTAGAAGCTGTCAGAAGCCGTGCGGGCCGGGAGGCATTGCCTACGCCGCTCGTGCTGGGCGGCGAGCTTGAGAACGTGGCTGGCTCAGGTGGCCTGAGCGGCCTGGACGCCGCCGAATCCACCTTCCGCATCTCCAAGGTCCTGGAATTGGGTGGGAAGCGGGCAGCACGCCAAGCGCTCGGTGGCGCCGAGGTGGACGCCGCCCGAAGCGAAGCGGACGTCACCCGTATCGCTATCGCCACCTTGGCCGCGGGGCGCTTCGTCGATGCGCTGGCCGCCCAGGAGCATGTCGAGCACGCCGAAGAGCGCATCAAAATGGCCCAAGCCATGCGCCGTGAAGTGGCCCGCTGGGTAGCGGCCGCCCGCAATCCGGACTCGGACCTGAGATCCGCCGAGATCGCCCTGCTCGATGCCGAGCTGAAGCGGGAGCAGGCGTTGCAGGCCCTAGAAGGCGCCCGGATGTCACTGGCGGCCACGTGGGGGGCACCCCGCCCCGACTTCGGCTCGGTTGCAGGTGATACCGGGATCCTTCCCCCTCTGGATGATTTTGATGATCTGAGCCTACGCCTGGCCACGACTCCACAGCAGCGGGCCATGGACGCCCAGGCCGGGGTTCTGGGTGCAAGAAGGGACATCGCCCGGGCCAGTGCCAAGCCGGATATCAGCGTTGGCCTTGGCATTCGACGACTGGAAGCCACCAAGGACAGCGGCCTGGTGATGTCCGTCTCTGTCCCGTTAGGGAGCCGTCGACGATCGGACTTCTCCGTCGCCGAAGCAGACTACGAGCTGACCTCGCTCAAATACAGGCGCGAGGCGCAGATGTTGGAGGTGCGTCAAGAGCTGTTTGGCATCTACCAGCAGCTCCGGCAAGCGCAGTCCGAAGTGGAGTCAGTGCGCCAGCGCCAGCTGCCAAAGGCCCAGCAGGCCTTTGATCAGAGCCGCAGGGGCTTTGAGGAAGGCCGCTTCTCCTTCCTGGTGCTCAGCCAGGCGCAGCAGAGGCTCTTCGACCTTCGCGAACGGGAAGTCGAATCCGCCGCGCGCTATCTCCGTCTCATGGTCGAGGCCGACCGCCTCACCGCTTCTGCCTTGGACATCCGCCCATGAACCGATACGTATTCCTGATCCTGCTCCCGTTCGCCCTGGCTGCATGTGGCGGCAACGAACCAGCGCAGGGAGACAAGCCTGAAGCCACTGCTGCGGCCGCAGGCGATTACGAGCGAGGGCCGCATCGCGGGCGCATGCTTCGCGACGGCGACTTCGCCCTTGAAGTGACTGTTTACGAAACCAATACCCCGCCGCAGTTCCGGCTGTATGCCTATCGCAACGACAAGCCGCTGGCACCTGGCGAAGTCAAAGCGACGATGCAACTCAAGCGACTGGACGGCGAAGTCAACAACTTCAGCTTTGCTCCGGAGAGCGATTACCTGGTGGGCAACGGGGAGGTGGTCGAACCGCACTCCTTTGACGTCAAAGCCGATGCAGTGGTGAGTGGGAAGAACTACACCTGGTCCTACGCCTCGTACGAAGGTCGCACAACCATAGATCCGAAAGCGGCTGCCGATGCAGGCGTCGTGGTCGAGCCCGCCGAACCGGGGGTCATCCGGGACACTGTCTCGCTTATGGGCAATGTCGTGGTCGACACCGGTCGATTTGCTGCGGTGAAGGGGCGCTTCCCGGGCGTGGTCCGCAGTGTGGCGGTCGAGATGGGACAACGCGTCTCGGCCGGTCAGACGCTGGCCACGGTGGAGGGCAATGACAGCATGCGGACCTACTCCGTCACGGCGCCTTTCAGTGGTGTCGTGCTCGCACGCAACACGGCGGTAGGAGATGTCGCTGCCGACAACACGTTGTTCGAGATTGCTGACCTTTCTGAGGTCTGGGTGGATCTGCGTGCGCTGGGAAGCGACGCCGAGCGCCTGTCCCCGGGCCAAGCGGTGACCATCCGTTCGGCAACAGGTGGTTTGGAAGCAACGGGAAAGCTGCAGGGCATCCTGCCGCTTGCCAGCGCTGGCCAGACCGTGGTGGCACGTGTGGCCCTTGCCAATAGCGAAGGCAAATGGCGACCAGGAATGGCCGTGTCCGCCGAGGTCGTCATCGCAGAGACGGAAGTCCCGCTGACAGTAAAAGAATCGGGACTGCAGCGTTTCCGGGACTTCACCGTTGTGTTCGCTCAAGTGGGCGACAGCTATGAGGTGCGGATGCTTGAACTGGGTAGGCGCGATGGCGAGCGAGTGGAGGTTCTGAAAGGGCTCAAGCCGGGAACCCGGTACGTCTCCGAGCAGAGCTACCTGATTCGTGCCGACATCGAAAAGTCCGGCGCAAGCCACGACCACTAAGGACGCCCCATGCTAGAGCGAATCATTCGCGCGTCCATCGCGCACAGATGGCTTGTGCTCCTTCTGGTCCTAGCTTTCTCAGGCCTTGGGATCTGGAACTACAGCAAGCTTCCCATCGACGCCGTTCCTGACATCACCAATGTCCAGGTGCAGATCAACACCGAAGCTCCCGGCTACTCACCGCTGGAGGCCGAGCAACGGGTCACATTCCCCGTCGAAACAGCGTTAGCCGGGCTGGCAAAGCTGGAATACACCCGTTCCATCTCACGCTACGGCCTGTCTCAAGTCACGGTGGTGTTTGAAGATGGCACGGACATCTACTTCGCCCGTCAACAGGTCGCAGAGCGGCTTCAGCAAGCGGCATCCCAATTGCCCGAGGGACTCAAGCCCAGCCTTGGACCGGTAGCGACCGGCCTGGGCGAGATTTTCATGTACACCGTGGAAGCTGAGCCGGGTGCTGAGGAGACGTGGACGCCAATGGCGCTTCGTACGCTGCAGGACTGGGTGGTCCGACCGCAGATGCGCCACTTGAAGGGCGTAACGGAGGTCAACACCGTCGGGGGCTATGTCCGCCAGTTCCACATCACGCCGGACCCGAAGAAGCTCCAAGCCTACGGACTGACGTTGCAGGATGTGCTGGAAGCCGTGGCACGCAGCAACGCCAACGTAGGTGCCGGCTACATCGAGAAAAGCGGTGAGCAGTACCTGGTCCGCGTGCCGGGCCAGGTGGCCGACATGGCGGGCTTGCGCAAGATCGTTGTGGCCAACCGTGATGGCATGCCATTGCGCGTTGGCGATCTGGCGGACGTTGTAGAAGGCACCGAACTTCGCACAGGCGCGGCAACCAAAGATGGCAAGGAAGTAGTCCTTGGCACGGCCTTCATGCTCATCGGTGAAAACAGCCGAGACGTGGCTCAGCGAACTGCCGCCAAGCTCAAGGACATCGATGCCACCTTGCCTGACGGCGTGCGGGCGCATCCCGTCTACGACAGAACCGAACTGGTGGACCGGACCATCGAGACGGTGAAGAAGAACCTTCTCGAAGGCGCCCTGCTCGTCATCGCGGTCCTCTTCCTGCTTCTGGGCAATCTTCGTGCGGCGCTGATCACTGCGGCGGTCATTCCATTGACGATGCTACTGACGATCACAGGCATGGTCCAGAATCGTGTCTCCGCGAATCTGATGAGCCTGGGCGCACTGGATTTTGGCCTGATCGTCGATGGGGCGGTCATCATCGTGGAGAACTGCCTGCGCCGCTTTGGCGAGCGGCAACACCTTCTGGGGCGTCTGTTGACCCGCGAAGAGCGCTTCTCCTTGGCGGCAAGTGCCAGTGCAGAAGTGATCAAGCCAAGCCTGTTCGGCCTTTTCATCATCGCGGCGGTCTACATCCCGATCTTTGCCCTCTCCGGCGTGGAAGGGAAGATGTTCCACCCGATGGCGCTTACCGTGGTCATCGCGCTCACCGGTGCCATGGCACTGTCCCTGACATTCGTGCCGGCCGCCGTAGCTCAGTTCGTAACGGGGAAGGTGTCGGAGAAGGAAACCAAGGCCATGCGCGGGGTCACCAAGCTGTATGGCCCGATGCTTGAGCGAGCCGTCAACGCACGCAAGGTGGTGGCGGCCTCGGCCGCAGTGCTCACCGTCTTGGCCGGTCTGCTTGCAAGTCGCCTCGGCACTGAGTTCATTCCTAACTTGGATGAGGGCGATATCGCGCTGCACGCGCTCCGAATTCCCGGGACCAGCCTGACCCAGGCGATCGGAATGCAACGTCAGCTCGAAGCGGCAATCAAGCAGTTCCCTGAGGTGGACGAAGTCGTCGCCAAAATCGGTACCGCCGAGGTGGCTACCGATCCCATGCCCCCCTCCGTAGCCGACACCTTCATCATGCTCAAAGATCGGGACCAATGGCCCGATCCGCGCAAGCCCAAGGCACAGCTTGTTGCCGAGCTCGAGAAGGTGGTTCGCGCCATTCCTGGCAACAACTACGAGTTCACCCAGCCGGTGCAGATGCGGATGAACGAGCTCATTGCAGGCGTTCGGGCTGAGGTTGCCGTCAAGCTGTACGGCGACGACCTGGAGCAACTGGCAGCCATCGGTAGTCAGGTGGAGAACGTTGCCAGTGGGATCCAAGGAGCGGCCGACGTGAAACTTGAGCAGATCACCGGTCTGCCCTTGATGACGATCACGCCGGACCTGGATGCACTTGCACGATACGGTGTAGCCATCGACGACGTGCAGAAGACCATCTCGGTGGCGCTGGGAGGTGAATCGGTCGGCCAGGTGTTCGAAGGCGATCGCCGCTTCGACATCGTGGTTCGTCTGCCGGAGAACCTGCGCCAGGACATCGGAACACTGGCGTCACTACCTGTAGCCGTCGCGCCAGGGGCGAGCACAGGCCAGGAGCGTAGCTTCGTGCCCTTGGGGCAGTTGGCCAAGGTCGAGATTGCGCCCGGTCCCAACCAGATCAGCCGCGAGAATGGCAAACGCAGGGTGGTGATCACCAGCAATGTGCGCGGACGCGATCTGGGGTCCTTTGTCGAGGAGTTGCGCAGCAAAGTCAGACAAGAAGTCCAGCTGCCCGAAGGCTACTGGATTGAGTATGGCGGCACATTTGAGCAGTTGATCTCGGCAAGCAAGCGCCTGTCCCTCGTCGTGCCAGTGGTTCTGGTGATGATCTTCGGTTTGCTGTTCATGGCCTTCGGTTCGGGCAAGGATGCCGCCATCGTCTTCAGTGGCGTGCCGCTGGCACTGACCGGGGGTGTGGTGGCGCTGTGGCTGCGCGACATTCCCTTGTCCATCTCCGCAGGCGTTGGGTTCATCGCGCTCTCGGGCGTTGCCGTGCTCAACGGCCTGGTGATGATCAGCTTCATCAAGAACCTGCGGGAAGAAGGCATGCCCCTGCATAGGGCTGTCACCGAAGGTGCTCTTACCCGCCTCCGGCCGGTCCTGATGACGGCCTTGGTGGCGAGCCTGGGCTTCCTTCCCATGGCTCTGAACGTCGGTGCTGGCGCGGAAGTTCAGCGCCCGCTCGCAACCGTGGTTATCGGCGGAATCATCTCTTCCACGCTGCTGACACTGCTCGTGCTGCCGGCGCTCTATCGACTGATCCACCGCGAAAAACCTGATCTGGAAAGTCGCTCGCCATGAATCATCCCACTCCTTTCAATATAAGGAACCCTTCTTTGACTTCCCCCACCAAGCTCTTTGCATGGCTTTCGATGCTTGCCGCAGTCCTGCTGCCATTTGCGGCGTTCGCGCACGGTGTCAGCGAGGGCGACCAAGCCTTCCTTGAAGAAAGCACCGGTAGGCAACTGATTGCGTTCACCTACCTCGGCGCCAAGCACATGGTGACTGGATACGACCACCTTCTGTTCCTGTTCGGGGTGATCTTCTTCCTTTACCGCATGCGGGACGTGAGCATCTACGTCACCCTGTTCGCCATTGGTCACAGCACGACGCTGCTGCTCGGCGTGCTCGGCGGCTTCCACGTCAACGCCTATCTGGTCGACGCGATCATCGGCCTGTCGGTGGTCTACAAGGCCTTGGACAACATGGGCGCGTTCAAGCGGTGGTTCGGCGTGCAACCCAACACCAAGATCGCGGTGCTTGTCTTCGGTTTCTTCCATGGCTTCGGCCTGGCCACGAAGCTTCAGGACTTCTCGCTCTCGCCGGACGGGCTGGTCCCCAACATGCTTGCGTTCAACGTGGGCGTTGAGATCGGCCAACTGCTGGCGCTTGCCGGCATCCTGATTGTGATGGGCTTCTGGCGTCGGCTGCCGTCCTTCAACCGTCAGGCCTACGGCGTGAACACCATCTTGATGATGGCCGGCTTCGTGCTCATCGGCATGCAGCTCACCGGCTACTTCGTTTCCTGATTTCTGACCGAGACCCATTATGTCGATCACCACCAATCAACCGCTCCCCACCACCGCTCGCCTGCTGAAATCCACGGCCCTCGCCGTGGCCGTCGCCGGCACGCTTCTGGTCACGGCCGTGCTGCCGGCCGAATACGGGATCGACCCCACCGGTATTGGCCGAATGCTTGGCCTCAGTGCGCTGGCTGACAGCGAGTCTTCGCCGCAATCTACTCCGGCCTCCATTCCTGTAAGGACGCCGGCCGGTAGCCAAGACGACGTGGCGCTCCTGTCACAGAAAGCAAGTGAGGCGTTCGGGGAAAGTAAAGGCCAATCGTTGGCGCCAAACGCAGTGTCATTGGCCGACGGCGAGCTTCGGCAGGACGCAATGACGGTCACGCTGGCGCCTGGCAAGGGAACCGAGGTGAAGTCCCACATGGCCGCTGGCGCTGGAATGCTATTCCGGTGGAACGCCACGGGCGACTTGGCCGTGGACATGCACGGCGAACGACCGGACGTAAAAGGTGCCTGGACCAGCTACTCAGTTGAAGCTGCCCAGCGTGAAGCACGCGGCACTTTTACTGCCCCCTTCGAGGGCACTCATGGCTGGTATTGGCAGAACCGGAGCGACAAACCGGTCACCGTGAGCATCGAGATCGTCGGCTACCAGTCCGACATCTACCAACCGTAAGACCCCGGCGTTTCCGCCGATTTCAACCAAGGAAAAAAGACCATGAAAATCCGTATCTCGGTCGTCGCCGCATTGTTCGCTGGCGCCGTCCTGTCCAACGTTGCCTCTGCCCACGATCCCGCCCTCCATTCGGCGCATGCCGCACCGACGGGTCCAAAGGCCAAACCCACCACCTGCGAGGAGTTGGCGGACCGCTCTAAGTTCAAGGTTGATCTGGGCGATGCCCAGACCAAGGCCCTGAAGGAGCGCTGCGAGGCGCAGGCGGCACCGAAGAAAAAGTAACGCCATACAGGTTGGAGGACGGCCCTGCCATGGCGGGGCCGTCCCCCAGCCACCTCCCTGCTGCGAGTAAACTGGATCCACCCACGGCGCCTGCTCACAAAGAGCCCCCGTGCCTACGGATCGGTGCAACCAGACTATTGATGTCAGGACACGCCATGATTGAAGTATTGCGCCATCCCACGTTTCGCCGCCTGTTCGGTGCGCAGGTGGTCGCGCTGATTGGAACCGGCCTTGCGACTGTCGCTCTGGCCCTGTTGGCCTATGACTTAGCAGGTGCACAAGCCGGCGCGGTGCTGGGAACAGCACTGGCCATCAAGATGGTCGTGTATGTGACGCTGGCACCTGTCTCAGGGGCGGTTGTCCCGGCACGGCTACGTAAGAAGGTGCTGATCGCGCTCGACTTGGTTCGTGCTGGGGTCGCCCTATGCTTGCCTTTTGTCACTGAGATTTGGCAGGTGTATCTCCTCATCGCAGTGCTGCAATCCGCCTCAGCGTGCTTCACCCCGCTGTTCCAGTCGACCATTCCCGAAATCCTCAACGAGGAGCGCGACTACACGCGCGCCCTTTCGCTGTCGCGATTGGCTTACGACTTGGAAAGCCTGTTAAGCCCAGCGCTCGCGGCGGCACTGTTGACCATCGTCAGCTTTCATGGGTTGTTCGCGGGCACCTCGGTCGGATTCATCTTCTCGGCGATTCTTGTCGCCTCTACGGCCTTCCCCATCGTTGCCTCTGCCCCCTCCACAGACGGCCCTTATGCGCGAGCCATGCGAGGCATGCGCATCTACCTTCGCACGCCAAGACTGCAGGGACTTCTCGCTCTTAACGTCTGCGCTGCAGCGGGCGGTGCAATGGTCTTCGTCAACACCGTAGTAATGGTGCGCACCGTCCTTGGTGGAACCGAGGACCAGGTAGCATGGGCATTGGCCGCCTTTGGAGGCGGCTCCATGCTGGTTGCCCTGTTGCTGCCCAAGATTCTTGAGCGCATTTCAGACAGGACAGTCATGCTTTCAGCGGCGCTGAGCATGGTGGTTATCCTGATGGTGTTGCTCGGAATCTGGTCAGTGCTCCAAGGACACCTCGGATGGAACACGGTCATCCCAATCTGGTGCCTATTGGGCATGGCCTATGCCGGCTTGGTCACCCCTGGCGGCAGGCTCCTTCGGCGCTCGGCAGAATCAGCCGATCTCCCATTCCTCTTCGCAGCCCAGTTCTCCCTATCGCACGTTTGCTGGCTGATTTCCTATCCACTCGCAGGATGGGTGGGAGCGCGCTACGGCTTAAGCGTTGCCTTGGCGGCTCTGACCATCCTCGCGACACTCGGCTTGGCACTGGCGTGGCGCAAATGGCCGGCTCATGATCCGGATGTGATCGTGCATGAGCACGAACAGCTGGCTGACGACGACCCCCACCTTCTCGCGCATCGCCAGGCCGACGGCACCCACCGCCACCGGTTTGTTATCGATGAACGCCACACACGCTGGCCCGGATAACGAGTTAAACGGAGCCTCAGCGCCATTTGCGAGATTGACTACAGACATATAGATCGATGTCGCTGTCGTAGCGGCAAGAAAAGCCGCCTTCGCAATACCCCATCTCTCCAAATGGACCAAGTGAAGGCTGATCCCTCAGAGCAGCTGCGGCAGCGGCTTAGCAATGCCCGAGCAGAACGCACACGTCATCGACATTACCTCGCTGGAAGACCTCATAATCGAGGTTGTGGGAGGTGCCCCCAACATTGCCTGTATTTAGCGCAACACCAACCCGTAGCCACTCGCATTAGGATGGGGTGCTGATCAGTGCTCCATGTGTAAAAGGAGGCCACACGCGTGAACTTCCCTACTGTTGCCCCCCATTCCACGGACGGATGCCAATGAACACTCCCGCGACACCTGCCGCCAAGCCAACCGCCCCCTCTGAGAAGCCAGGCCCCAGTGCATTGATGACACTGGCCACCATTGCCGGCGGCTTGGTGGCGTTAGCCACGCTGCTTGGATTTGTTCTTCATGGCTGCGGCCACGTGGCATACAGCACTTACCTTAATGACTGGGGCGTTCAAGAGGGCTTGTTCCCACAGACAGCGGATTGGAAGGTGGTTCGGGGCTACTACGCGGTGGTGCTCCAAGGCAGCGAGCTCATCTCGGATATCCCGTGGCGTGTTGTCTTCTACGCGTTCTGTGGCATGACGACGGCCATCTTTGTCGCAAACCTGCCCACTGTTCAACGAACAGCCTTTCACGATTGGTTTGCAGCACGACCATTCTGGATCCGCGAGCCGGTCAAAGCGATGGTGGGATCTGCGGCCGTGCTCTATGTGGCGCTAACCATGACCTTGATCGGCACACTTCTCGCCCTGATTCCAGGGTGGCTTGGCGAACGGGCCGGACATCTTCAAGCCATAGAGGAGCGCGAAGCAATCCACGAGAAGGATGGCCACGAGAATCATCCTGCCGAACTTTGGCGCGATGGAAAGAAGGAAGTCAGTGGCAAAATCATCGCTTCATCTGAGGCATTGATTGCGATCTATGACCAAGATCTCGACCTAGTCCGAACGTTGGAAAGGACCGGGTATGAGATTCGATCTGAGAAGTCTTTATATTCTGCTAAGTAAGCCCGCCCCTGACAGATAGGCAACCGCAGTTGCCTAGAGGAGACTCGCTAGCCCTTATGCCGGCCGAAGCAATGGCTGGAAGACCTATCCGACGTCTCCAAATCCATTGACTGGCAGCGCCATACCTCCTCGCCAAGGCGCATTGAAGGGCTTGGCGAGCAGTTGGCGAAACGCGGGGTAGGCAATGCCACTCGCGGTTAAGCGCCTCCCGTGCCAGCGCACGCATCGAGAGCTGTCGTTTTGCACCTCAAGATTTCGCGTCAGCAGCCGCTAACGAGCTACCGCTACTGCATGGACGCACGATGGAAACGACTGCGACTTGGAACGAGATGTTCACGCTGCTTGAAGCGGCCGTGACATTGCTGGCGCTACCCTGCACCGCACTCTATCTCTGCTACACCTCGGGAACGCTTCACCCGCTTCGAAATCGGCTGATGCGGCTTTTCATCAGCCGCGACGACGTGGAGCACGGCGCCATTCGGGGCAGTATTTCTGACCGCTCCGCTGTCGTGTCCTTCGGCATGGTCTACGGCATCCACCTAGACACGGTCACCGAAGTCGAGTCACTCATCAAGGGCGCGCAAACGCACGACGTGCCGCTTCACCTCATTGGCGCTGCGGGCGATGCCTTTGATCGTGAGGCATTTGCAGTCAAGCCGCACAAGTCGCCTGGAAAGTGGGGAGGCGCGATGAGCGGCATGGCGCTCATGATCTCCTACTTAGCGACAGCATGCCTTTTGTGGGGAGCCTTTAGCAGCGAGGTGTTGATCCGCATTAAGGAGACCGACACGCTTCTCCGGGTGGCCACAAAAGGTGATGAGGGCACTGCTCACGGAATCCTCCGTGACAAGGACCTCACTTTCACGCAGCAAGAATGCGCCGCTCTTCCTCAGCCGATTACGATTGAGCCCTTCGTTGACGATGAAGCGCGTTACAACTTGTCGGTGCTCTGCGCGATTTGGACCTTGCCGGCCGAGCGAAAGGAACTTACGGAGTCGCTGCCGGTGCAGCGCACTGCTTTCGGTGCAGCTGCGTTGGTGGCCTTCATGTTCCTGTTGGGATGCTGGGACTCGCTGCTCAAACGATTTGCCATCCGAAAGCTAGAGCGCAGGACTGGCCTTGCGCGACCGTCAGTTGCTTCCACCTCACAGCGGCAGTTTGTGCTTAGGTTCGGGAGACTGTTCTATCTACGCTACGGCAAAGAATAGACCTCATCCCTGGGCTCGCCTACGCAAGAGTAGCTCATCAGAAGGAGACGACCGGGATTGGCGCGGGCAGAAGACCATCAACGCGCCCAACACCGCGCCATGGACACCTGGCCAGCACGGGCATGCAATCATGGTGAGATCCTAGATCCGCGCAGGCCGATGCCGCTTCAATGCGGGAACGCTTGTTTGATCGGCTAGGTGCTTCCGCGCTTGGGTAGCCTGATGCTCAGCGATGAGCTTAGTAAGGCGCGATTTTCCGTCGGGCAGGTAGAGCGCCCGCTCAGCTTCGGCGTGATCGGCGTGCTCCAACAGTGCAATCGCAGTCTCCTGTTTGTCTCCTTGGATGGCTGCCGCTAGAGCATGAGAACACGCCGACTGACTCACCACCCCAATCAGACGCTCAACAATGCGCGTGTGCCCAGCTCTCGCCGCCTCATAGATCGCCTTATTGCCAAAGCCGCGTGGCGCGCCGGCTTTGATGATCGCTGGTATCAGCACATTGACCGTATCCAGATGCCCGTTCGTCGCCGCTGCATCCAATCCCGTTGCATAGGTGTCGCCTGCATCGGGCAGCTTAGCCTTGAGCAAGATTTTGATGACATCCGTCGCGCCGCGCGCAGCTGCATCGGGCAGGATACTCATCGCGCAAACGATGGCCGACGAGACGGGAAGAAGGAGCTTCACGATGTTGAGATGTCCGTGAGTTGCAGCCTCCCAGAGTGCACGGTTGCCATTCGCCTTGGGATCGCTCAGCGGAATGAGAAGCGCAACGATCTCTGCATGACCCTCCCTTGCAGCGTGAACTAACGCGTTTGAGTCGCTTGCCAAGGGATCAGTGAAAGGAAGAAGCGCTTCTACGGCTTCAACAGATCCACTTCGTGCCGCCCAAGATAGCGCCAACGATTCGTCGGCCCTAGGGCTAGACACCGGGATCAACTTGCGCAGGATTGACACCTGCCCCCCTGAGGCCGCAACGGCGAGCGGGAAGGCACTTTGCGTCGGCAGAAGCGACGGCAGCAGTGCATCAATGATGTCTTCGTTGTTCGCCTCAACGGCTTCTTGAACGGCCTCCCAAGCCAGCCGAGAACTGATCGGAGACGCAGCCACGATCTTCAATACACGCGCCACGTCACCCGCCTTCACCGCTTCTTCTAACTTCTCCCGCTCTTTCACTGCGCTCAGCTCCTTCAAAAGGTTGAAGCTAAGGCAGATTTATGATCGGTCAAGCCGGGTCCGGACTGGTCACCCTCTCGTTTCCGCCCGCCTCATGATGACCATCCAAAAATCAGCGTGCCGCGCGAGCAAGGCTAAATGAGTAAGCGCAAGTCATCCCGGTCGTGCCAGCCAGATCAAGACCCCATCTTTGACCGTGGCGCCCCTCCTAAGAGAGGCACCACAGCCTTTTACCAGGAGCTCATGCGGTGGCCGCTGCTGCCGACGCCCCTTTCTTCCGCGACGTCGAGGTTTTATCCGAGCGCTCGTTTACTTCCTTGATGAAGGCCTCAAATTCCACGAGGTCCGACATGAGCTCATCCGGGTCAGGGACCGCGACCCCACCAAACTGAGCCTTGTCGTGCGCGTAGTTAGAACACTTAGCCATACCTGCTTCGACGCGCGCGTAATCAGCATCCGTCACCGTCACGCCTGATAGGCGCTGCGTCTCCACCCCCTTACGGAACCGAAGAACGACATTTCGGAGCAGCACCTCCTCTACTGCTCGCTCCCAGGCCAAGCGCAAATAGTAGTAGGCCTTTACGGTCAACTCGTGATGCGCCTCTTCTTCACCAAGCTTCTGTGCTTTCACTGCTTCGACGTGAATTGTCTTGATGAAGCCCACGCGCTTTGAACTACTCAACCCCTCAAACGGCAGATTGGGACTTGCCACACCGAAACCTTGGGCTTGACGCACCAGGCTCTGAGTCACGACAGGCCTGCCCGCACGTCCGGCAGCTTCCGTCAGCAAGTTCAGGAAATAGATGTCGTGCGTAAGAATAATTACTTGCCGCTTCTCTGCCTCATCAGCAAGACGTTTTGCGACGCGCTCACGACGACGGTGGTCTAACGAACACACTGGATCATCGAACACGATCGCTCCTGTTTGGCCGCTCAGCGAAACCTCAGCCAAGAATGATCCAATGGCGATGGCGCGCTGCTCGCCTTCGCTGAGGATCTCGGAGGGAGATAGCGCCTGCGGCAACTCCAAGCGGAGCCGGTGGAGCGTCTTTCCACGCGCTGAGCGACTTTGCGAGGACACACTAAGTGAAGAGACGCCGAGTGATTTGAACTCGCGATTGAGCGCTTCACCCAGTTCCTTGGAGACCACTTGGGCAGCAATCTCGGTGGCCTTGGTGGAAATTGACCGCGTCTTGAGATGGGGTAGGCAGCCTTTCAATCTGGATTGCACTGACAATTTGTTAATGGCGCTAAGCACCGAGTCTTTGACCACCGCCAACTGCATGCGGGCATTAAGCTCATTGAACTCGCCCTGCAAAGCATTACGCGCCTTTTCATCCGAAGCTTCATCAAGCGCTTTGGCTGCGCTGTGCAATTGCTCAGCAAGAAGCGAAAGCGCAGCTCTCGGACTCACCCCAGCGCTGACTACCACACTCCAATCATCGGCAGTGGCAGCATCTTTGACGGATTTCTGGCGCGCAATCAACGCCTCCTCAAAGGCCTCCACGTCGCTGGCCAGCTGCTCGTTTTCCGCGCGAAGCTCGACCCGAATGGCCTCATCCAACCCGAGTGTGACGACCTCCTTTGTCATCGGCACAAAGACCGCGCGAAGATCCTCTCGCCTGCCATCACGTGCCTTCTCTGCCTCAGCCTCTACAAAGGCCTCGAAGCGCCGCAAGCGCTCGGCGCCCGCTTGCAGTGGCTGCTGGCAAAGCAAGCAAGCATCATCCGACGTGAGTTCATAAAAGCCCTTATCAGGATACGCACTGACGGCAAACTTCTTTGCCGCGTCATAGAGATCGCGCCACGCCTCGCCTCCCGTGCCTGGCAAGAGTTTGCCGCCCTCTGTATGCAACTGAGCGGCGATCTTGGCTGCGACCTGCGCATTGCGATAGGCATCAGCTGCTTGATGGACGACCGTCACCGCCGCTTCGCTCAGGCGCTCCTCTTCGACTGCCACCTTCGCTGCAAGTGCACTAAATCGCTGCGCCCGAAGACGAACTTGTTGTGCCTTCTCTTTGGGGTTTCCTTCCTTGAGACTGGCTTCCACTTCGGCGCGCCGCGCAAGCTCTTTGTCGCTCAGGGTCGCCAAGCTTTCGATCACCTCAGGCTTGGTCTTGGCAGACAACGCAGCAATTTGTTTCCCAACTTGCGTCTCACCGAGGAGAGGCGCAAAAGCACTGATGTCGACCTGTGCCCTGAGAAGTTCGTCCGAAACCTTGGCTTCCAGACGCTGACATAGCGTTGCAAGCGCTGCGAACACTTCTAAGCCGTAAGGCACATAGGCAAAGTCTCCCTCCTGGTCGAGATATGCCTTAGCGCACCGCGCATCAAAAACCGCAATGGATGAAAGCTCCGCTGGCGGTGTGACGCCCTGCTGCCAAGTAAGCTCGCTGACCACACCGCCTTGCGACACAACAAAGGTCGCCTGCGGCGTGGTGGACTTGGAAGCGGCGAAGTTGGCGTCTGGATGAATGTCTTCTTGTTGATCACGAGCACGGCATGCTCGCTTGAGAACTCGCGAGTAGCCAGACTTCCCCGACCCGTTACTGCCGTAGATGATCGTTAAGCCAGTTGCCCCCATCCCAAGGCTTTGGTGCGGTGCGATAGCATTGACGTGCTGCAAGTCCTTCACAGCTTGTAGCACGATTGCGCTTGCACCCGCAGGTGGCAGTGGAACTTGCCCCGCCGCAAGCGGCTTGGCTATCCGTCCCTTCGGATCGGGAATACCGTTCGCGGATTTAAGCAGCGCTAGCAAGTCCGCCTCGTCTTGCTCATCGAGGGCATTCTTCGCTAGCAGTCGAGAGATGGCATCACTTTGCCAAGGTGGCAGGCCCTTAGACCATTCAAAGATCTCGTTCAAAATCGTCACCACAACCCCCTGTAAGTTCCATTTACTGCGGTGCGGGCATAAGCAGTCACCCGCGATTGAAGCCAGGCACGATCACTGTCCCTGGCTGTTTTTCGGTTACATGCCAAACTCCGAATGAAGGGCGTCGCGCTCGCCTGCCGCTTTAATAGCAGCGCGCTCATGCTCCACGAGGTCATCAAAGACCGCCTCGTAGGCCCGACGCGCAGGCATGTTCGACCATGCCTCTCTCAGTGCTTCATTTAGAGTGGCAAAGACAACCGCGTCGTCGCTCAGCGCACGCAAGACGGCATCAACGCTCTCGGCATCCAAGATGTGTCCCCAGAGCTTGCCTTCGTTCGTCACGATCCACGGCGCATCTAGGGTCAGGTCGTCGAACCGCTTAAACGCGACCGCGAAGCTGATCAAGCTCGAACGCCACGCATCTAGGTCGCCCTTGCGGTAGCGCGTATGGCGATTAGTGGCGTAGAGACCACTGGCATCAGGGTTCTTCGCCCGGGCCGGCCCCACGCCTGCATCTATTGCGCGTTTCAGGGTCTTGGTGCTTCTACCCACATAGATCGCGGCTTCAACTGCATTGAAGTCGGCGTCTTCGGGGCGCTCTTCCAAACGGCGGCGCACTTCCGCGAGCTGATCAGCGGTCAAGCGCTTCTGCGCAATCTGGGTCAGCCGGAATGGAATTTCATTGTCTTGGCTCATCTGATCTTCGCCCCTCCCTAGCGCCGTCCTTGATGCTCTAAGACCACTCAGCTATGTCAGCACAGCCAGAAGCAGAGGATCCGCCCCCAGCATCACCTTCTCAATCCGCGTCATCTCTTCCAGCAGCCGCGCATCGTCCACTTTAGTGTAGCGGCCGGTAACGTCTCGGCTGTTGCGGTGATTGAGGAGACGCTTCACCACCGCATACGAGGCCACTTCCTCGGCCACTGTAGCAAAGGTCCGACGCAGGTCGTGGGTCCGAAGCGCCTCGATCTCGCCAGCTTTCTTCAAGCCCTGCAAGATTGCCTTACTGTCCAAATAGTGGCCTTGCACCGCCCTGCTGCTCCGAGCGGGAAAGACCCAAGGAGACTGGCTCTTCTGGGTCGCCTCTTCACGAAGGGTCAGAATGCGCTTGGCACCTGGTGCCAACGGGAGCGTATGGGTAGAGCCGTTCTTCGTATTGGCAAAAGACACCCACCCGGCATCCAGATCCACCCAAGAGCTGATCGAAAGATCTCGCTTATCGATCCGATGGCGCCATTTCAACGGGGCTGCCTCACCCCGCCTGGTGCCCCAAAGAAGCGTTAAAAGCAAGTAGTCGCACGCCGTGCGGTAGTTATCGACCTTGCGCCGCTCCCAAAGCGCCACCAAGAAGCGACCCAGTGAACCATCGCGAAGCTGCATCGGGTTGCGGGCCTGGCTCGCCTCGTAACCCGCCTCCAACTGCTCGCGCGTTCGGTAGCGCCCTTCTTGGTGAAGCACCGTAAACGGATTGATCTGCAACGAAGGTGACCGGCCCGCATTCGCGGCAATGCGCTTTTCCCGATCCATGCAGTAGCCCACCGCGCGACTAGCCCAACGGAAAGTCAGTTCTGCGGTGGTGACGGTTGGCTTATCAAACGCCGTGGTTGCGGCATTCGCCCGCTTGGTCCCCTCGGCCAGGTGGCGCTTACCCTTGGCGATTTCGTCGAACGCGTCCAAGATCCGCTGTTCGTTGACCAAGTCACCGATAGGAAGACCCAGCAGATTCACCTCAGCCCGACCGAGCCGCTTCTCGGCGTATTCGAACCCCCTTAGGCTGCTGTCCTTGGCGGGCCTTGCGCGCTCGATCAGGTGACGGCGATAGAGCGCAAAGCACGCCTCAACCGTCATCAGGCTTACCCGGATCTCGTCCTTGTCGATTTGCTTGGCCTGGCCGGGAGTTTTGCCACTGGCTTGCATGGAGGCCAGAGCAACCTTGGCGTCTTCGCGGGCCTTGGCAAGGGTGATGTCCCGGCAGTTCCCCAAGGTCGCTTTGAGCACACGGGCACCGATGCGCCGCTGCAAGATGTAGCTCATCCCGGTTTTGTTTACCGCCACCCCAAAGCCGACGGGCGCATCTCGGTGGCTGTCGAACACCACATAGCGCTTCTGATCCGTATTCGGGGCAAACTTGACGATCTTGCCGTCGGCGTTGACCTCCGGCACGCGCGTGAAGGACAGCTGCTCTTTGACCATGGTCGCCGTGAGCGCCAGACGTCGAGAGGCCTTGTTTTCCATCGCGTAGCTCCGGGTGGACCCTGTTTCGCTGGACGTTATCCTAGGGCGCTACTTTGGCGCTACAGGTGACTGTCCAAAGACGGGAATAAATGTCCCTACTCGTCCACAGTTGCTGTCACAAAGATTACTTAAACCATTGATTGATATGTCAAAATTTGAAACGCAGCAGAAATCCGGAAGCGCGGCAGAGCATACCCCGCTCATGAAGCAGTTCTTCGCCGCCAAGTCCGAGTTCCCGGACCTGCTGCTGTTCTTCCGCATGGGCGATTTCTACGAGCTGTTCTACGACGACGCACGCAAGGCCGCGCGGCTGCTGGACATCACCCTGACCCAGCGCGGCAGCTCCGGCGGCGCCCCGATCCCGATGGCCGGCGTGCCGGTGCATGCCTACGAAGGCTACCTGGCCCGGCTGGTGGCTCTGGGCGAATCGGTAGCGATCTGCGAACAGATCGGCGACCCCGCCCTGGCCAAGGGCCTGGTGGAACGCAAGGTGGTGCGCATCGTCACCCCCGGCACCGTCACCGACGAAGCCTTGCTGGACGAGCGCCGCGACACCCTGCTGATGGCGCTTTCGCGCAGCAGGTCCGGCTACGGGCTGGCGTGGGCCGACCTGGCCGGCGGGCGCTTCCTGGTCAATGAAGTGGACACCGATGACGCGCTGGAAGCCGAGCTCGCACGGTTGGAACCGGCCGAACTGCTGGTCCCCGACGAAGAGAACTGGCCGGAATTCCTGCGCCAGCGCAAGGGCGTGCGCCTGCGTGCGCCGTGGCTGTTCGACGCCGACAGTGGCCGCCGCCAGCTGCTCGCGTTCTTCAAGCTGCATGACCTCAGTGGATTCGGCATCGATGACAAACCACGTGCCACCGGTGCCGCCGGTGCGCTGCTGGGCTACGTCGAAGAAACCCAGAAGCAGCGCCTGCCGCACCTGACATCCATCGCCATGGAAAACGCGGGCGAAGCGATCGCGATGAATGCCGCCACGCGCCGCCACCTGGAGCTGGATACCCGCGTCGATGGAGATACCCGCAACACGCTGCTCGGCGTGCTGGACAGCACCGTCACCCCGATGGGCGGACGCCTGCTGCGGCGCTGGCTGCACCGGCCGCTGCGCCTGCGTGAGGTACTCGTACAGCGCCACCATGCCGTGGAAACACTGATCGACCGCGGCGCGGATGCGGATATCCGTGAACAGTTCCGGCGCCTGGGCGACCTGGAACGCATCCTGACCCGCGTGGCGCTGCGCTCGGCGCGCCCCCGCGATTTCTCCACATTGCGCGATGGCCTGGGCCTGCTGCCGGCGGTGCGCGAGGTGCTCGCCCCGCTGGATTCGCCGCGCCTGCAGGCGCTGCATCAGCTGCTCGGCGAGCACGACGACTGCGCGCGCCTGCTGGCCAGCGCCATCGCCGACATGCCACCGCTCAAACTCAGCGACGGTGGCGTGCTGGCGGATGGCTTCGATGAAGAACTGGATGAACTACGCCGGCTGTCCACGCATGCCGACCAGTTCCTGATCGACCTGGAACAGCGCGAACGCGAAAGCAGCGGCATCGCCACGCTGAAGGTCGGCTACAACCGCGTCCACGGCTATTACATCGAAATCAGCAAGGGCCAGTCCGACCGCGCGCCGGTGCACTACACCCGCCGCCAGACACTGACCAATGCCGAACGCTACATCACCGAAGAACTGAAGAGTTTCGAAGACAAAGTGCTGTCTGCGCGCGACCGCTCGCTGTCGCGCGAAAAGCAGCTTTACGAGCAGCTGCTGGACACGCTGGGCGACTGCCTGGAGCCGCTGAAGCAGTGCGCCGGCGCGCTGAGCGAACTGGATGTGCTGGCCGGTTTCGCCGAACGCGCGCAGGCGCTGGACTGGTCGCGGCCAGAGTTGGAAACCGCGCCCTGCCTGAAGATCGAACGCGGGCGCCACCCGGTAGTGGAAGCGGTGCGCGACCAGCCGTTCGAACCCAACGACCTGGACCTGCACCCGGACCGCCGCATGCTGGTGATCACCGGCCCGAACATGGGCGGCAAGTCCACGTACATGCGGCAGAACGCACTGATCGTGCTGCTCGCCCACATCGGCAGCTTCGTGCCCGCCAGCCGGGCGGTGATCGGCCCGATCGACCGCATCCTGACCCGCATCGGCGCCGGCGACGATCTGGCGCGCGGGCAGTCCACCTTCATGGTGGAAATGGCCGAGACCAGCTACATCCTGCACCACGCGACCGAGCACTCGCTGGTACTGATGGATGAGATCGGTCGCGGTACGTCGACCTACGATGGCCTGGCGCTGGCCGACGCGGTGGCGCGTCATCTGGCATGGCAGAACCGCTGTTACACCTTGTTTGCCACGCACTATTTCGAGCTGACCGCACTGGCCGGCGAACAGCACGAAGGTGGCCGCAGCGGGATCGCCAACGTGCATCTGGACGCGGTGGAACACACCGACCAGAACGGCGGCGAGCGCCTGGTGTTCATGCATGCAGTGAAGGATGGCCCGGCCAACCGCAGCTTCGGCCTGCAGGTAGCCGCGCTGGCCGGGTTGCCGCGCGCGACGGTGGCGCAGGCACGACGTCGGCTGGCCGAACTGGAACAGCGCGGCGGTGAAACCCAGTCGGCGGTCGTTGCGCCGCAGGCGCTGGATGCGCCGCAGCAGTTCGGATTGTTTGCCGCCCACAACACCGCCGCACTGGATGCCTTGGCGGCGGTGGACCCGGATGAACTGACGCCGCGGCAGGCGTTGGAAGCACTGTATCGGTTGAAAGCGCTGGTCTGATTCTGCACGGCCCGCTGCGCTCGCCGACCATGGGTCGGCGTTAGCGGGCCGGGCTCAACGCTGGCCCAACAGCAATCACGCGTGTCGCATCTGCTGCTTGTCTGCCATCGCGCAGCTTTCGATCCTGTGGCCTTGCCCGCCGCTGGTTCGTCCATGTCCTATCCCAAACCGCGCCATGACAACGCCATCGATGGCATGCGTGCCATCGCCGTGCTGGCGGTGGTCATTTTCCACGTCGATGCGTCCCTGCTGCCCGGGGGCTTCAGTGGCGTGGACCTGTTCTTCGTGGTGTCCGGCTTCGTCATAAGCCAGTCGCTGGCATCGCGTCCGCACGCCCACGCCGTCCCCTACCTGCTGGACTTCTACCGTCGCCGGGTACTCCGCCTCCTCCCCGCGCTGCTGCTGGTGCTGCTGTTCACCTTCCTGTTGTCCGCCCTGCTGATGCCGCGTGCGTGGCGTAACGAGCAGTTCGACCAGACCGGGCTGGGCGCGCTGTTCGGGGTCGCCAACTTCGTGCTGGCGTGGCAGCAGGGGGACTACTTCTCTCCGGGTGCAGACCTCAATCCGTTCCTGCATACCTGGACACTGGGCGTGGAGGAACAGTTCTACCTGCTGTTTCCGCTGCTGTTCCTGGTGTGGCTGCGGGCACGGCAATCGCGGCCATGGGTAAACGCGATCCTGCCGCTGCTGGCGCTGGCATCGCTGCTGTTGGCCGCCTGGCAGACCAAGGCCGCGCCCATCAGCGCGTTCTATCTGTTGCCAGCACGCCTGTGGGAACTGGCCGCTGGCGCGCTGCTGTATCAATGCATCGCCACCCGCACGCTGGCGCCGCACTGGCAAGGCTGGGCGGTGCCGGGGCTGCTGCTGGTGGTGGTCGGGTTCCTGTTCGCCGGGGATCAGCCGGTGCCGTTCCCCGGCACCATCGCCACCGTGGTCGGCACGGTGATGCTGCTTGGCGCTGCGGCATCGGCCAACGGCGCGCCACGACCGCATGTCCTGCTGCGCGGCCTGCAATGGGCGCCGCTGGTGTACCTGGGAAGGTTGTCGTATTCGCTGTATCTGTGGCACTGGCCGTTGCTGGCCCTGCTGCGCTGGACCTACGGCATGCAGGGCATCGCCTTGTGGGCCTACCCCGTCATGCTGCTGGCGCTGGCCAGCGCGTCGTATCACTGGGTGGAATGCCCCCTGCGCAATGCTCGCGCTAGTCGCCGCTGGCACCCCGGCAAACTGCTGCTCTGCGCCATGGCCGGGCTGGGCGTTTCCACTGCGGGTGCATGGACCATCCTCCAGTACACCGACAGTCTGTCATTGAGCACCACGCGCGATGGCTACGCCTGGAGGGCACAACGGCAACCCGCCTGGATGCCGGTCGAGCCGATCGATGCACCTGCACTTGCGGGCCGCCGTCTGTTCGTCGCCGGGGATTCGCACGCGGCGGCCTATCGCAACATGGTGACGATTGCGGCGCGACAGTTCGACCTTGAGCTGCACATTGAAGAGCGCGGTGGTTGCAGCATCGTCAACCTGTTGCGGGCCAGCAGCGTGGACTGCGCGCCTTACGTGGGTCGCGTCCTGCAGAAGATCGAAGATGAGGCGCGGCCCGGAGACATCGTACTGCTGGCGTCGCTGCGCATGCAGGAACTGCGCGATGCGGACTGGAGCCGTGGCGAAGCAGCAGGCTTCGCTGCCCTGCGCGGCGAGCGCAGTGCGGCCGATACCGCTGCGGCCGAGCGCGACGCCGATGCCGTGCTGCAGCGATTGCAGGCGCTCAACGTGCAGGTGATCATCGATGCACCGATGCCGGTGTTCCGCTCGGCGGCCTACCGATGCTCCGATGCCTTCAACCGGATGAACCCGGCCTGCGCTGGCGGACTCAGCGTGCCGCGTGCGGAGATGGAGGCCCTGCGCGCGCCGCAGCTGGCGATGCTTCAACGTCTGTCGGCACGCTATCCGGCGCTGCACGTCTGGGATCCGATGCCTTTGCTCTGCACGCCACAGCGCTGCGCGGCAATGGATGGCGACCAACCTCTGTTCTTCGACCAGGATCACCTGAGTGGGCACGGCAACCGCACCCTGCTGCCCGATTTCGACAGGCTGCTGCTGCTGGAAATAGGGGAGCGCACTGCCGACGTCGCGGCTCCGCCTGCTGCTGGCGTGCCCCTGGGCACACCGTGAAGCCTTCGCATCGCTTGGGTGCAGGCGGCGTTATGCTCGGCGGGTTCCACACCCGAGTCGCCCACACCGAGCCGCAGGAGTTCCGCCATGAACACGCAGTCGCTCACCAGCTCCCTCCTCCAGCAGCTGCAGCAGGGTCCGGCCCTGCAGCAGGTGTCCCAGACCCTCGGCGTGGACAATACCCAGGCCAGCCAGGCGATCCAGTCCGCGCTGCCGCTGCTGCTGGGCGCCCTGGGCAACAACGCCAGCAATCCCCAGGGGGCGCAGTCGCTGCTCAACGCACTGCAGCGTGATCACCTCGGAACCAGCCCGGCCGTCGCCAGCGGCGCAGGCGGTTTCGACCTCGGCGGCCTGCTGGGTGCGGTGCTCGGCGGAGCCGGCGGCCAGGCCACCAATGGCGCTGGCATCCTGGGTCATGTATTCGGCAGCCAGAGTCCGCAGGCCGCGCAGCTGCTGGGCCAGAAGACCGGGCTGGACAGCAGCAGGTCCGGCCAGCTGCTGGCCCTGCTTGCCCCGATCGTGATGTCGTTCCTGGCCCAGAAATTTGCCCAGCAGGGCAACGCCGCCCAGCTCAGTCAGGCCCTCGGACAGGAAGCACAGTCATCAGGCATGGCCGGCGGTGGCCTCGGCGCCCTGCTCGATCAGGACGGCGATGGGCAGTTTGGCCTCGGTGATGTCCTGAAAATCGGCGGTGGACTGCTCGGCAAGCGCCCCTGATTGGGCACGACTGTCCAATCGCTCCTAGTTCATAGCTTCTTACTATTGATGAGGTTGAGCGAATCGAATGTACGTTCCCGCGTGCGGTGCTTACCGTGGGATGGAACATCGATTTACGTTCCCTATAAACATTCGCCAGTACACAGGTAGAGACCCATGAATAGCGAAGCGAAGTGCCCGTTCAACCACGCCGTCACCGGTGAAGGCACCACCAACCGGGACTGGTGGCCCAAGCAACTGCGCGTGGACCTGCTCAACCAGCATTCCTCGCGCTCCAATCCGCTGGATCCGCAGTTCGACTACGCCGCCGCGTTCAAGGGCCTGGACTACCAGGCGCTGAAGAATGACCTGAAAGCGTTGATGACCGATTCGCAGGACTGGTGGCCGGCCGACTTCGGGCACTACGGTGGCCTGTTCGTGCGCATGGCCTGGCACAGCGCGGGCACCTATCGCATCGGCGATGGTCGCGGCGGTGGCGGCCGTGGGCAGCAGCGCTTCGCCCCGCTCAACAGCTGGCCGGACAACGTCAGCCTGGACAAGGCACGACGCCTGTTGTGGCCGATCAAGCAGAAGTACGGACAGGCTGTTTCCTGGTCGGACCTGCTGATCCTCACCGGCAATGTCGCGCTGGAATCGATGGGCTTCAAGACGCTCGGCTTTGCCGGCGGTCGCCCGGATACCTGGGAACCGGACCAGGACGTGTACTGGGGCCGCGAGACCACCTGGCTCGGCGGCGACGAACGCTACAAGCACGGTTCGGAAGGCGTGGAGAAGGCCGGCGGCGTGCTGGTATCCGATGATGATGCCGACGGCGACGTGCATTCGCGCAAGCTGGAAAACCCGTTGGCCGCCGTGCAGATGGGGCTGATCTACGTGAACCCCGAAGGCCCGGACGGCAACCCCGATCCGTTGCTGGCCGCCTTCGACATCCGCGACACCTTCGGCCGCATGGCGATGGACGACGAGGAAACCGTTGCGCTGATCGCTGGTGGCCACAGCTTCGGCAAGACTCACGGTGCAGGCCCGGCGGACAACGTCGGTCCGGAACCGGAGGCCGATGGACTGGAACGCCAGGGCCTGGGCTGGAGCAACCGCTTCGGCAGCGGCAAGGGCGGGGACACCATCACCAGCGGCCTGGAAGTCACCTGGACGCGCACCCCGGCGCAGTGGAGCCACGACTTCTTCGAGCTGCTGTTCAAGCACGAGTGGGAACTGACCAAGAGCCCGGCGGGCGCCCACCAGTGGGTGGCCAAGGATGCCGAGGCGGTGATTCCCTATGCACACGATGCGTCGAAGAAGCACCGTCCGACCATGCTGACCACCGATCTGTCGCTGCGTTTCGATCCAGCCTACGAAAAGATCTCGCGCCGCTTCCTGGCCGATCCGCAGGCCTTCGCCGATGCCTTCGCGCGCGCCTGGTTCAAGCTGACCCATCGCGACATGGGCCCGCGTGCCCGTTACCTCGGCCCGGAAATCCCGTCCGAAACCTTCATCTGGCAGGACCCGGTGCCCGAAGCCACGCATCCACTGGTGGACGCCAGGGACGTGGCCGCGCTGAAGCAGAAGATCGCCGCCAGCGGGCTGGGCGTGGCCGAGCTGGTGTCCACCGCGTGGGCATCGGCATCGACCTTCCGTGGCGGTGACAAGCGCGGTGGCGCCAATGGGGCACGCGTGCGCCTGGCCCCGCAGAAGGACTGGGCGGTCAACCAGCCGCAGCAGCTGGCCAAGGTGCTGGCCACGCTGGAGAACGTGCAGGCCGACTTCAACGGTGCCGGTGGCGCCCAGGTTTCACTGGCTGACCTGATCGTGCTGGCCGGTGGCGTAGGCATCGAGCAGGCGGCAAAGGCCGCTGGCCATGACATCAGCGTGCCGTTCACTCCAGGCCGGACCGATGCCAGCCAGGAACAGACCGATGTGGAGTCCTTCGCGGTGATGGAGCCGGCAGCCGATGGCTTCCGCAATTACCTCAAGGGACGCTACAGCGTCCCGGCCGAAGCGCTGCTGATCGACAAGGCCCAGCAGCTGACCCTGACCGCACCGGAGCTGACCGCACTGGTCGGCGGCCTGCGCGTGCTGGGCGCCAATGTGGACGGTGGCAAGGACGGCGTGCTGACCGATCGTGTCGGCACGCTGAGCAACGACTTCTTCGTCAACCTGCTGGACATGGGCACGCAGTGGAAGGCCGCCGGCGATGGCTACGAAGGCAGCAGCCGCAACGGCGGTGCCACGCGCTGGACCGCCAGCCGTGCGGACCTGGTGTTCGGATCGAACTCGGTGCTGCGCGCGGTGGCCGAGGTGTATGCCAGTGCCGATGGCCAGAAGAAGTTCGTGCAGGATTTCGTCGCCGCCTGGACGCGGGTGATGGAACTGGACCGCTACGACCTGCACGGCTGAAGTCGCAGCCCCTCACCCGGGCGGCATGGACCGACCCGGGTGGGTGATTGATTTCGGTGGGTGACGACCGTTGGTCGTCACCGCCTTCCACCCCAGACTCAAAGCGCGTCCAGGTCCCCCAACGCGCGGATCAGCTTTCGCGCCCGCTTGTCCGGCTTGTGCTCCGGCGCCTTGTACCCATCACGCGCCGCGATCCGCAATGCACGCTGCTCTGCACGACGTGCCTTGGATGCGTCTGTTTCCGCATACAGCTGCTGGGCCACCGGCGCCGGACCCCGCTGGTCGCTCAACGCGGCCACCGCGATTTCGAACTGCTCTTCGCCGCGCTCGATGCTCAGCTGCTCGCCGACCCGCACCGCGCGCGAGGACTTCGGCCGCTGGCCAGCTACGGTCACCTTTCCGGTTTCAACGGCCTGTTTGGCCAGGCTCCGGGTCTTGAAGAATCGTGCCGCCCACAACCAGATATCCAGGCGGACACTGGGCTGCGGCAGGGAAAACTCGGTCATCGACAGGGGTTGCTCCGCGGGCTCGTTCAAGGAGATGCTGCTCAGGACATGCGGCCTTCCCTGCGGCAATCAAGCTTCCCCCGGCTGCCTGCTGCGCCCCTCGGTGAATGATTCACCGGCACATCCCGCAGACCCGCCAGATGCTAGTGTTCGCGCACGCCCGCTCGATCTCCAACCCATGGCAAAAGCGCCGCTCGACCTCACATCCGGCCCCATCGGGCGCAACCTGCTGCTGTTCTCCCTGCCGATCCTGGCGGGCAACATCGCGCAGTCGCTGAATGGCTCGGTGAATGCGGTCTGGGTCGGGCGGTTCCTCGGCGAAGCGGCACTGACCGCCACGGCCAACGCCAACAACATCATGTTCTTCCTGATCGGCTCGGTGTTCGGCATCGGGATGGCCTCCACCATCCTGATCGGCCAGGCGATGGGCGCCAAGGACATCGGCCAGGCGCGCCGGGTCATGGGTACCAGCGCGACCTTCTTCATCGGCTTGTCGGTGGTGATCGCGGTGGCCGGCTGGTTCCTGGCGCATCCCCTGCTGGCGGCAATGGGCACGCCCGCCGCGTCGTTGCCACTGGCCGAGGCCTACCTGAAGGTGATCTTCCTGGCGATGCCGACGCTGTACGCGTTCGCGTTCCTCAGCGCGGCGATGCGCGGCGCAGGCGATTCGCGCACGCCGTTCCGCTTCCTGCTGGTTTCCGTCGCGCTGGACATCGTATTCAACCCGCTGCTGATCTTCGGCCTCGGGCCGCTGCCGGAGCTGGGCATCGCCGGTGCCGCATGGGCCACGTTGATCGCGCAGACACTCTCGCTGGTTGCGCTGCTGCTGTACATGCGCCACAAGCGCCACGTGCTGTGGCTGGGGCGCAGGGACATGGCGCTGTTCAAAGTGGACCTGCCGATCCTGAAGGCGCTGGTGGTGAAGGGCGTGCCGATGGGCCTGCAGATGGTGCTGATCTCGCTGTCGATGATCATGCTGATGACCATGGTCAACCAGTACGGCACCGATACCGCAGCCGCCTACGGCGCATCGCTGCAGTTGTGGACCTACGTGCAGATGCCGGCGATGGCGATCGGTGCGGCATGTTCGTCGATGGCCGCGCAGAATGTCGGGGCGCAGCTGTGGGGCCGCGTACGCGCCACCGCGCGCCAGGGCGTGCTGTTCAATTTCCTGCTGACCGGCGTGCTGATCGCCCCGTTGATCCTGCTTGACCGCTACACGCTGGCACTGTTCCTGCCCGATGGCAGCCAGGCGCTGCAGGCGGCGCGGCATCTCAACCACATCGCGGTGTGGTCGTTCCTGTTCTTCGGTGTCAGCTTCGTGATTTCCGGCGTGGTGCGCTCCACCGGTGCGGTACTGGCGCCGCTGCTGATCCTGGCCGGGTCGCTGTGGGGCGTGCGGGTGCCCTTTGCCGAACTGCTGCAGCCGTACCTGGGCGTGGACGCGATCTGGTGGAGTTTTCCGGCCAGCTCACTGGTGTCGATGCTGCTGTCGCTGGCGTACTACCGCTGGGGAGGATGGCGCAAGGCCAGGATGCTGGACAGCCCCGCGCATGGTACGCCGGCCGAAGTCCCGGCCAGTCCGCCTTCGCCGGTGGCCGACCCGGATGCCGCGTTGGAAATCGCCGCGCCTGCGGCCGCCTCGCCCGCCACGCCACCGCGCTGAGGCCGCCTGCGCAGGGCCCGTTGCGCTCGCCGACCATGGGTCGGCGCTACCCTGTTCCCGGTAGCGCCGAGCCGTGCTCGGCGGAATCGCTCCGCTGCGGTCCGCTGCGCTCGCCGACCGTGGGTCGGCGCTACCCAGCGCCCGGTAGCGCCGAGCCGTGCTCGGCGGAATCTCTCCGCTGCGGCCCGCTGCGCTCGCCGGCCATGGGTCGGCGCTACCCAGCGCCCGGTAGCGCCGAGCCGTGCTCGGCGGAATCTCTCCGCTGCGGTCCGCTGCGCTCGCCGACCATGGGTCGGCGCTACCTTCGCCGACCCGGTAGCGCCGAGCCATGCTCGGCGGAATCGCTCCGCTGCGGTCCGCTGCGCTCGCCGACCATGGGTCGGCGCTACCCAGCGCCCGGTAGCGCCGAGCCGTGCTCGGCGGAATCTCTCCGCTGCGGTCCGCTGCGCTCGCCGACCGTGGGTCGGCGCGACCCTGTGCCCGGTAGCGCCGAGCCGTGCTCGGCGGAATCTCTCCGCTGCGGTCCGCTGCGCTCGCCGACCGTGGGTCGGCGCTACCGGGGGTGTCGCGGACCTTGCCTCAGGGCGCGATGTCTTTCCACAGTGGCAGGCCCAAGCGCTGCCGCTGATAGCGCAGCATCACCGCCATCAGCACGCCGAAGGCCAAACCGGCCAGCACGGCCGTGGTCACCATCCCCAGCCCGGTCATGCCGCTACTGCGCCACAGCATCAGCCACATCACCGTGCCCCAGCCGATGCCGAACCACGCACCGGTGGTCAGCACGTTGGTGGCGAAACCGGTGAGGATCGGTGGGGCGACGCCCCAGCCCAGCCGCCAGAACAGGCGGTACAGCGGCGGCGCGGACATCGAACGCTTCACGCCAGCGGCGTCCAGCTGCTGCAGCGCGCGGCGCACCTGCGGCGGATAGCGCTCGGGAATCGGGGGAGTAGACGTATTCATCCCCGGAACATAGCCGCTGCGCGGACCCAAACGCAAACGGCCGCCCGAAGGCGGCCGTTGCGGCGACAACCGGAGTTGTCGGCAGGTATTACTGGGCAGCCTTGGCAGCCAGGCGCGCGGCCTTGGCCTGCGCAGCAGCAGCCAGATCTTCCTTGATGCGGGCAGCCTTGCCTTCCAGGCCACGCAGGTAGTACAGCTTGCCGGCGCGGACCTTACCACGACGCTTCACTTCGACCGAGTCGATGATGGCGCTGTGGGTCTGGAAGACGCGCTCGACGCCGTAGCCGTGCGAGATCTTGCGCACGGTGAAGGCCGAGTTCAGGCCGCCGTTCTTGGTCGCGATCACAACGCCTTCGTAGGCCTGGACGCGCTCACGGTTGCCTTCCTTCACCTTCACGTTCACGACGATGGTGTCGCCCTGGCTGAACTTCGGCAGTTCGCGGGTGATCTGGGCGGCTTCGAAGTCCGCGAGAATGGTTTTGTTCAGCTTGCTCATGGGTTACACCGATTCATATGTTCGGGTGGGCGTGTCATTCGACAGCGTGGGCTCATGCGGTCACTGGACTGTGCCGCACGTTTGTTATGTATGGAGCACATCGACCAGTACGGGCGATGGTAATTCGCAATCATAGCCCAATACGGGCCACCCTTGCTAGGGGTTTTTGCTGCTTTCCAATCCGTCCCGGCCCTGTGCCAGCAGCTTGCGGTCGGCCTTGTTCAACGTGGACTCGTCCAGTAATTCGGGCCGCCGCTGCCAGGTCCGCAGCAGCGACTGCTGCCTGCGCCAGGCGGCGATGGCGGCATGGTTGCCCGAGCGCAGCACATCCGGGACGTCGCCCAGCGGATGCTGGGCCGGCTGGCTGAAATGCGGGCAGTCGAGCAGCCCCAGTTCACCTTCGAAGCTGTCCTGGGCGGCGGATTCGGCGTCATTCAACGCGCCCTCCTGCAACCTGGCCACGGCGTCGATGATCACCGCCGCCCCCAGTTCGCCGCCGGACAGCACGTAGTCGCCGAGGGAAATCTCCTCGTCGACCGCACTGGCCAGGAACCGTTCGTCGATCCCCTCGTAACGGCCGCAGAGCAGGATCATGCGCGGCAATGCCGCCAGTTCACGCACCTTGGCCTGGGTCAGCGGACGGCCCTGCGGACTCAGGTAGATCACCGGCGCCGGGGTCGGGTCCGCCGCGCGCACCGCGGACAGGCAGGCCTGCAGCGGTTCGATCAGCATCACCATGCCCGGCCCACCACCGAACGGACGATCATCCACCCGGCGGTAGTTGCCTTCGGCGTAATCACGCGGATTCCAGCCGTGCAGGCTGAACAACGCTTTTTCCTGCGCCCGGCCGACCACGCCCAGTCCGGCGGACTGGGCAAGGAATTCCGGGAACAGGGTGATGACGTCAAAGCGCATCAGAAGTCCGGATCCCAGTCGACGATGACCAGGTTGGCATCGAAGTCCACGGATTTGACGAACTCCGGCTGCACGAACGGGATCATCCGCTCACGGTCGCCGCGGGTGACCAGCACGTCGTTGGAACCGGTGGAGAACAGGTGCGACACCTGGCCCAGCGATACCCCGTCGACGGTCTTGACGTCCAGGCCTTCCAGGTCGACCCAGTAGTACTCGTCCGGCTTCGGCGGCGGCAGCGAGCTGCGTGCCACGTAGACCTCGGTACCGCGCATGGCCTCGACCACGTCGCGGTCATCCACGTCGGGGAACCGGGCGATCAAGTGCTTGCCGGTATCGCGGCCGCGGACGCCGGAAAGCGTGGATTCCTGCCCCGAGGGGCTGACCACGATCCACGGCTGGTAATTGAAGATGGCAGAACGCGGCTCGGTCCAGGACTCGAGCTTAAGTTCGCCGCGCACACCAAAAGCGCCGGCAACCCTGCCCAGCAGGATCCGGCGCTCGATATCTTTCATCTGCGTATGCCAGATGGGCCGCGACGGGCGCGGCCCTTCAAGATCAGGCCGCAGCGGCCTGGGACTTGGACGCTTCCTTGATCAGGTTGCGGACCTTGTCGGTCGGCTGGGCGCCGTTCTTGACCCAATGGTCAACGCGGGCCAGGTCCAGCTCGATGCGCTTCTCGCCACCCTGTGCAACCGGGTTGTAGAAACCGACGCGCTCGATGTTGCGGCCGTCGCGGGCGCTACGGACGTCGGTCACGATGATGTGGTAGAACGGACGCTTCTTGGCGCCGCCGCGGGTCAGTCGAATCTTGACCATGGTGTATTTTCCTATGTAACCCAGTCGCCAGGATGGCGCGGTAAGCCGGCGATTATAGCGGCAGCTTCGGCCCAAGCCAACCCCAGCCTGGGTTTGCGGCCTTCACACCTGCAACGCCTGCCACGGCACCGCGGCCATCACCGCCCTGCCCTGTGCTGCCAGCGCCTCCGATCCGGCCAGCGCGCGGCCGTCAATGGCCCCCAGCGGCCAGATCCCGCTGGCGTTGCAGGCAAACGCCGCCTGGATTCCGTCCAGCTCGGCCGCGGCAACCGCCCTCACCACCTGTGGCCCGTTCCAATGCTGCCGCAGCAGCGCCTCGGCGGTACCGCGCAGCGCCGCCGCCTGCGGCCATACCAGCTGCTGCCCGTCGTGCAGGGCCAGGTTCCAGGTGCTGCCTTCGCTGACCTGGCCTTCCTCGTTCAGGAACAGCGCGTCGTCGAAGCCGGCGGCCATCGCCTCGCGCCGCTGCTGGAACAGGCCGAACGTCCCCACGTGCTTGAACCCCGGCAGTTCGCGCTGATAGCGCACGCTGCACACCGCGCGCGAAGCGCTCAGCCGCACCGGCGCGGACACGGCCACCAGCACGTCCACCGGCACGACGGACAACGGGTCGCGGAAATCGAAGGCACGGGAAAACACCGTCAACCGCAGCGATGCATCCGCCATACCAGCATCCTGCAGCGCCTGCGCCATCCATCGCTGCACCTGGCGCTCATCGAGCATGCTGCCGAACAGCGCCTGCGTTGCATGCGCCAGGCGCTGCAGGTGCAGGTCCAGGCCCTGCACTGCATGGCCGCGTACCTGCAGCGACGTGAAGTGGCCATAATTGACCAAGGCCGCGCCCAACGTCGCCGCATCGGCCGGTTGGCCATTGCAGAACAGCACGCTGCTGCCCGTCACGCTCACAGGCGCGCCTGCGCGTCCTGCCACCAGCGCTGCAGCAGGGCAGCGGCCGGTTCGGCACGCGCCATCCACGCCGACTGCCCCGCCCAGGCCTGCATCGAAGCCAGGGCGTTGTCGCGCGCCGCCTGCGCACGCATCGCCGCGGTCAGCCCGCGCTGCACCGGATAGGGTCGCGGCGGCGGCGCATCGGCTTCGGCGGCCGCACGTACGTAATCGGTGGCCAGCCCGCGTCCCAGCCGGCCGCTGAAGGCACGGGTGGGCCAGGTGTCTTCCGGTTCACTGGTCGCCAGCGCATCGGCCCATGCCGGCTCGATCGCTGCCTCCGGGGTACGCAGGAACGCGGTGCCGATCTGCACCGCGCTGGCGCCCAGGGTCAGTGCGGCGGCGATGCCACGGCCGTCGGCGATGCCGCCTGCGGCGATCACCGGGATATCCAGATGGTCGACCAGGCGCGGCAACAGCGAGAACAGGCCCACCAGCTGGCGCTCGGCCTGCGCCGGATCAAACGCACCGCGGTGTCCGCCGGCTTCGAAGCCCTGCGCCACCACCGCATCGGCACCGGCGGCCTGCGCCTCACGCGCTTCGGCCAGGGTGGTCGCACAGGCGATCCAGGCAATGCCCGCCTGCTTCAATCGCTGCACCTGGCGGTCCTCGAGCACGCCCATGATGGTGGACAGCACGGCCGGTCGTGCGGTCAGCACGGCGTTGAACTGATCATTGAAATCCGCCGGACCGGCGTCGCCGGCACTGGCCGGCACCTCGGGTCCCCATTGCGCCAGCAGCGCGCGGGTTGCCGCTTCGGCCTGCGCATCGCGCAGCGCAGGCGCATCGGGGATCCACAGATTCACCTGCGCCGGGCCGCTGCTGCGGCTACGGAAGTCATCCATCCAGCGGCCGATATCGGCTGCGGGGGAGAGCACCGCGCCCATCGCGCCCATGCTGCCGGCGGTTGCCAGCGTCGCCGACAGCGGCACCGGACAGGCGCCGGCCATGGGAGCCAGCAGGACCGGCATCTGCAGGTTGAAGCGCTGGCAGAAGCGTTCTACCCGGCCAGCAATTCCATCATCACGCATGCATCGAGCCTCTTTTGATGAGTCCGTGCGGGGCCGGGCGGTATCAGCGGAACGGCAGGCCGCGGCCGCCCATGGCGCCCATCATGCCCTTCATGCTGCGCATCATGCCCTTCATGCCGCCGCCGGCCATCTTGCTCATCATTTTTTCCATCTGCATGTACTGCTTCATCAGCTTGTTGACGTCGGCCGGCTGGGTGCCCGAACCGCGCGCGATGCGGGCACGACGCGAACCGTTGAGCAGGCCCGGATTACGCCGTTCCTTCTTGGTCATCGAGCTGATGATGGCGATCATGCGCGGCACTTCCTTGCCCTGGCTGACCTGCGCCTTGAGGTGCTCGGGGATCTGCCCCAGGCCCGGCAGCTTGTCCATCAGCCCGCCGATGCCGCCCATGTTCTGCATCTGCTCCAGCTGGTCGCGCATGTCGTTCAGATCGAACTTCTTGCCCTTGGCGACCTTCTCGGCCAGCTTCTGCGCCTTGTCCTTGTCGACCTGCTGCTCGACCTGCTCCACCAGCGACAGCACGTCGCCCATGTCCAGGATGCGGCTGGCGATACGGTCAGGGTGGAACACATCCAGGCCGTCCGGCTTTTCACTGACGCCGACGAACTTGATCGGCTTGCCGGTGATGTAACGCACGCTCAGCGCGGCACCACCACGGGCGTCACCGTCGGTCTTGGTCAGCACCACGCCGGTCAGCGGCAACGCATCGCCGAAGGCCTTGGCCGTGTTGGCCGCGTCCTGGCCGGTCATCGCATCGACCACGAACAGCGTTTCGGCCGGATTGACCGCGGCGTGCAGGGCCTTGATCTCGGCCATCATCGCTTCGTCGATGGCCAGGCGGCCGGCGGTATCGACGATCAGCACGTCCACGAAGGACCTGCGTGCGTCATCGATCGCCGCGCGCACGATGGCTTCCGGCTTCTGGTCGGCGCTGGAGGCGAAGAACAGCACGCCCACCTGCTCGGCGAGGGTCTTCAGCTGCTCGATCGCGGCCGGACGGTAAACGTCGGCCGACACCACCATCACCTTCTTCTTGCGCTTTTCCTTCAGGTGCTTGGCCAGCTTGCCCACCGTGGTGGTCTTGCCCGCACCCTGCAGGCCGGCCATCAGGATGATCGCCGGTGCCGGCACGTTGAGGTTCAGGTCGCTGGCTTCAGCGCCCATCACGTTGGTCAGCTCGTCGCGGACGACCTTGATCAACGCCTGGCCGGGGGTCAGCGACTTCAGCACTTCCTGCCCGACCGCGCGCTCCTTGATGCGCTCGATCAGCGCCTGCACCACCGGCAGGGCGACGTCGGCTTCCAGCAGCGCGATGCGCACTTCGCGGGTGGCGTCGCGGATGTTTTCCTCGGTCAGGCGGCCGCGGCCGCGCAGGCGCTCGATGGTGCCGGAAAGGCGCTGGGTCAGGGACTCGAACATGCGATGCAACCTGTCTGGAACGGGGGACAATGAGGCAGACAGTATAGCCGGTCGCCCCGGCGACCCGGGCGCGCGCGATGGGCCGTCGCCACTGCGTTGGGGGTGTGCGAAACTTCCACGATGACAATCGTTCTCATCGCAGCCCTGCTCTACCTGACCGCCACTGCCGCACTGGTGCGCGCGGTCGGCAGCGATGCGCCGCGCCCGGGCCGCGGTTGGCTGGCCGCTGCGGTGCCGGCGCTGCTGCTGCACGCCGGCTACCACGTGCAGGTGGCGCTGCAGAGCGCCGGCGGGCCGGACATGCACTTCTTCGCCGCGCTGTCGCTGGTCGGCCTGGGCATGGCCGGGCTGACCTCGCTGGTGGGCGCGCGCGGCCGCATGGCCGCACTCGGCGTGGTGGTGTTTCCGCTGGCGGCGGTGCTGCTGGGCGCCTATCACGGCTATGGGCATGAGCCGAGCAAGGAACTGGGCTGGCGGCTGGCCACCCACGCCTGGCTGGCCCTGCTGTCCTACGCCACGCTGAGCATCGCCGCGCTGCTGGCGATCATGCAGTGGCTGCAGGAACGCGCCCTGCGTCGGCGCGAGTTCCGCCCCTGGCTGCGCGCCCTGCCGCCGCTGGCGGACCTGGAATCACTGTTGTTCCGGGTGATCACCGTCGGCTTCTTCCTGCTGACCCTGACCCTGGTCACCGGCGTGCTGTTCGTCGATGACCTGCTGGCGCAGAAGCTGGTGCACAAGACCGTGCTCAGCGTGCTGTCGTGGATCGTGTTCGGGGTGCTGCTGATCGGCCGCCGCCGTTACGGCTGGCGCGGCCTGAAGGCCGTCCACTGGACCCTCAGCGCGATGCTGCTGCTGTTGCTTGCGTTCTTCGGCAGCCAGTTCGTGATCGAACTGGTCTTCGGGCATACGACCCGGTGAAGCATCGGGTCGTATGCCCACGCATTCCACCTTATCCCCGCGCCGTTGGCGCGCCCCCTTGAACAACAAGGGGGCTGTTCACCAGCAAGCCTGCGCGCGCACCCGGCCCATCGCCTTACAGGGCCGGTAACGCCGTGCCGGCAGCTTACGCGCCAGCCGCTTCCAGCGCTTCAGACAGGCGCTCCACCGCGATCACTTCCATGCCCTTCACCGTGCCGCCCTTGGGCGCATTGGCCTTGGGCACGATGGCGCGCTTGAAGCCATGGGTAGCCGCTTCGCGCAGGCGGTCTTCGCCGTTCGGCACCGGGCGGATTTCGCCGGACAGGCCCACTTCCCCGAAGGCAATGGTCTTCTCCGCCAGGGCGCGGTCCTGCAGCGAGGACAGTACCGCCAGCAGCACCGGCAGATCGGCCGCGGTTTCCTGCACGCGGATGCCGCCGACCACGTTGACGAACACGTCCTGATCGCCGACCAGCACGCCGCCGTGGCGATGCAGCACCGCCAGCAGCATCGCCAACCGGTTCTGTTCCAGGCCCACCGCCACGCGGCGCGGATTGGACAGCGGCGAGGCATCCACCAGTGCCTGCACTTCCACCAGCAACGGCCGCGTGCCCTCGCGAGTGACCATCACGCAGGAGCCCGGCTGCCGCGTGCTGCCGCCGGACAGGAAGATCGCCGAGGGGTTGGAGACTTCCTTCAGGCCCTTGTCGCCCATCGCGAACACGCCCAGTTCGTTGACCGCACCGAAGCGGTTCTTGAACGCGCGCAGCAGGCGGAAACGGCTGCCGCTTTCGCCTTCGAAATACAGCACCGCATCGACCATGTGCTCCAGCACGCGCGGGCCGGCGATACCGCCTTCCTTGGTCACATGGCCGACCAGGAACACGGCGGTGCCGGTCTCCTTGGCGAAGCGCACCAACCGCGCCGCGCTTTCACGGACCTGGCTGACCGAGCCGGGGGCGGCGGTCAGCGATTCGGTCCACAGGGTCTGGATGGAGTCGGCCACGATCAGCCGCGGCTTGGCTTTGCCGGCGTGCTGCAGGATGGTTTCCACGCAGGTTTCGGCCAGCGCGTTGACGCCCTCCAGCGGCAGCTCCAGCCGGTGCGCGCGGCCAGCCACCTGGGCCAGCGATTCCTCGCCGGTGACGTACAGCACCGGCAGTTCGGCGGCCATGAGAGCCACCGCCTGCAGCAGCAGGGTCGACTTGCCGATGCCCGGGTCACCGCCAACCAGCACCACCGCGCCCTCCACCAGGCCACCGCCGAGAACGCGGTCGAACTCGCCGATGCGGGTGGTGACGCGGATGTGGTCGGTCTGCGCCACGTCCTTCAGGGCGGTGACCTTGGGCGGATCGATCTTGCCGGCCCAGCCGCTGCGACGGGAGGCCGGCGCACCGGCCGCCGCCGCGCTTTCCACGACGATTTCCGACAGCGTGTCCCAGGCCTTGCACTCGGTGCACTGGCCCTGCCATTTGCTGTAGTCGGCGCCACATTCGCTGCAGACGTAGGCGGTGCGGCTCTTGGCCATGATCATTCCGGTTGCGCGTTGGATGGCGAGCATAGCCGAGCCCCGTCGCAACCGCTGCGACCCGCCACCCCGGCCTGCGTGATGCTCCACTCAGGTTCAGCGCGGACCGGCCGCTACCATGTGCGCCGCCCTGCGCGCCCTCCCCCATTCCAAGGACCTCCCATGACTGGCAGCTACAGCCAGAGCCTCGTCTTTTTCTCGTTGTTGGTGGCCGTACTGGCCTCCTACACGGCACTGGACATGGCAGGCCGACTGGCCACCGCGCAAGGGCGCGTGGCGCGCTGGTGGCTGGCCGGCGGCGCCGCGGCGATGGGCCTGGGCATCTGGTCGATGCACTTCATCGGCATGCTGGCCTTCAAGCTGCCGATCCCGATCGGCTACGACCTGGCCATCACCGTGTACTCGCTGGCGGTATCAGTGGGCGCCTCGGCGTATGCGCTGTGGCTGGTCTCGCGTCCGCAGCTGCCCACCCGCCGCCTGTTCGCCGGTGCGCTGCTGATGGGCCTGGGCATCGCTGCGATGCATTACCTGGGCATGGCCGCGATGCGCATGCAACCGGGGATCGACTACGACCCGCTGTGGTTCATCGCCTCCCTCCTGATTGCCATCGGCGCCGCCGGCGCAGCGCTGTGGATCGCCTTCCGCCTGCGCGTCGAAGGCCGCAATACCCGCCGCCTGCGCGGCGCCGCGTCGTTGGTGATGGGCCTTGCCATCGTCGGCATGCACTACACCGGCATGGCTGCGGCACGCTTCCCGCCGGGCAGCCTGTGCGGGGCGGTGATCGACGGCGGCATCGATGCGCAATGGCTGGCGGTGCTGGTCATCGTCACCACGCTGGGCACCATCGGCATCGCGCTGGTGGCCTCCCTGTTCGACCGCCAGATGCGCGAACGCACCGGCCTGCTGGCCGAGTCGCTGGAACGCGCCAATGACAAGTTGCTGCAGGCTGCGCTGCACGATCCGCTGACCCAGCTGCCGAACCGCTCGCTGCTGCAGGATCGCATCGAACAGTCGATTGAAAAAGCACGCCGGCGCAACCACGCGGTGGCGGTGATGTTCTGCGACCTGGACGGCTTCAAGACCGTCAACGATGCCTACGGCCACCAGCTCGGCGACCGCCTGCTGGTGAAGGTGAGCCAGCGCATCGGCTCCCTGCTGCGGCCGCAGGACACCCTCGCGCGCCTGGGTGGGGATGAGTTCGTGATCGTGCTGCCCATCGACGAACCCGACGATGCGATGGTGGTGGCCGAGCGCATCATCGCGGCCGTGGCCGAACCCTTCCTGATCGAGGCGGCCGAACTGCAGGTCACCGCCAGCCTGGGTATTGCGCTGTATCCGGACGATGCGGCCGACGAACGCGCGCTGATGGCCAACGCCGATGCAGCGATGTACCACACCAAGCAGGAAGGGCGGAATGGCTACACCTTCTTTACCCCGTCCATGCAGGTCAGCGCCAATCACCAGCTGCGCCTGTTGCAGGACCTGCGCAAAGCTACCGAACGTGGCGAGCTGCTGCTGCATTACCAGCCCAAGTTCGTCGCTGCCGGCGCGCCCGCGGTGGGCGCTGAAGCGCTGCTGCGCTGGCAACACCCGGAGCTGGGCATGCTGGCGCCGGACATCTTCATCCCGATCGCCGAGCGCAGCGGCTTGATCCTGCCCATTGGCGACTGGGTACTGGACCAGGCCTGCGCGCAGCTGCGGGCGTGGCATGACGCCGGCAATCCGCACTGGACGATGGCGGTGAACCTGTCGCCGTTGCAGTTCGCCGCGGCCGGCCTGGTGGAAACGGTAAGGGAAACGCTGGAACGGCATGGTCTGGAGGCCAGCCGGCTGACGCTGGAGATCACTGAAACCACGGCGATGAAGAACGTGGAAACCAGCCTGCAGATCCTCAACGCGCTGACCGCGCTGGGCGTGCGGATTTCGATAGATGACTTCGGCACCGGCTACTCCAGCCTGCTGTACCTCAAGCGCATGCCCGCCACCGAGTTGAAGATCGACCGCGCCTTCGTGCGCGACCTGGAAGACAACGCCGAGGATGCAGCGATCGTGTCCTCGATCGTCGCACTGGGCCGTTCGCTGCAGTTCAACGTGGTGGCCGAGGGCGTGGAAACCGCCGGCCAGCGCGATTACCTCAGCAGCCTGGGCTGCGACCAGCTGCAGGGTTACCACCTGGGCCGCCCGATGGCCCCGGACGAGTTCCTGCGCAAGGTCGCCTGACGACCGCCCTCGGTGGGTGACAACCGCCCTCGGTGGGTGACGACCGCCCTCGGTGGGTGACGACCGCCCTCGGTGGGTGACGACCGTTGGTCGTCACTATCCTGCAGAGCCCGAAGTCAACAGCGTGACGACCAACGGTCGTCACCCACCAAGAGCCGTAGTCCCCAGGCGAACGTGGCTGACGACCACGCTCGGTGGGTGACGACCGTTGGTCGTCACCCACCAAGAGCCGTAGTCCCCAGCGAGCGCACCAGCAAAAAGGCCACCCCGGGGGGTGGCCTTCCTGCTTGCGGCAACGTCGCGAAGACGTCAGTGCATCATGTGCACGTTCATGTTGTGCATGACCCACAGGGTGCCGGCGACGATGATGCCGATCACCACGACGGTGAACACCGCCGCGTTGACGTTCCAGCGGCTTTCCGACGAGCGGTCCAGGTGCAGGAAGAACACCAGGTGGACCAGCATCTGCAGCACTGCGGAGACCGCGATCACCACGCCGCTGACGGTGCGGGAGAAATCGCCCGACATCACCACCCAGAACGGGATGACGGTCAGGATCACCGCCAGCACGAAGCCGATCAGGTACGACTTGACGCTGCCGTGGCTTTCGCCGCCGGCGCCGTGGCCATGGTCGTGTGCGTTGTCATGTGCCATTACAGCGCTCCATTGAGGTAGACGACGGAGAACACGCCGATCCAGATCAGGTCCAGGAAGTGCCAGAACAGGCTCAGGCACGCCAGGCGGGTCTTGTTGGTCGCGGTCAGGCCGTTCTGCTTGACCTGGATGAACATCACCAGCAGCCACAGCAGGCCAGCGCTGACGTGCAGGCCGTGGGTGCCGACCAGGGCAAAGAATGCCGACAGGAAGGCACTGCGGTCCGGACCGTAACCCTGGTGGATCAGGTGGTTGAACTCCCAGACTTCCATGCACATGAAGCCGAAGCCCAGCAACCAGGTGATGCCCAGCCACAGGTACAGCTGGCCGACCTTGTTCTTGTGCATGGCGATCATGCCCAGGCCGAAGGTCAGTGAGGAGGTCAGCAGCAGCGCGGTTTCCCACGCAACGAACGGCAGCTCGAACAGATCGCCCGGGCCGGGGCCGCCGTCGGTACCACCGACCAGCACCACGTAGGTGGCAAACAGCGAAGCGAAGATGAGGCAATCGCTCATCAGGTACACCCAGAAACCGAAGACGGTGTTGCCGCCGGTGTCGTGGTGCTCGTGCTCGTCATGGCCATGGGCCGCCGCTTGCGCGGCGTGCCCGTGGTTCACGGTTGGGGTATGGGTGCTCATGCCTTCAGCTCCGACTTGACCAGGCCCTGGGCAACCAGGTGCTTGCGGTGTTCGTTTTCGATGCGCTCCACTTCGGCGGCCGGGACCCAGTAGTCCACGTCCTTGTCGAAGGTGCGGTAGATGAACGTGCCGATCATGCCGACCAGGCCGATGATGGCCAGCCACCAGATGTGCCAGATCATCGCAAAGCCGAACACCATGCTGAAGGCACCGATCACCACGCCCGTGCCGGTGTTGCGCGGCATGTGGATGTCGGAATACTTGGCCGGCTTCGGCCAGGCTTCACCACGCTGCTTGCGTGCCCAGAAATCGTCCAGCTCGGTGACCTGCGGCAGCGTACCGAAGTTGTAGAAGGCCGGCGGCGAAGAGGTTTCCCACTCCAGCGTACGGGCGTCCCACGGATCGCCGGTCAGGTCCATGTTCTTCTTGCGGTCGCGGATCGACACGAAGATCTGGATGACCTGGCACAGGATGCCGGCGCCAACGATGAAGGCACCACCTGCGGCGATCAGCAACAACGGTTCGTAGGCCGGGTTGACGGTGCTCTGCAGGCGACGGGTCATGCCCATGAAGCCCAGCACGTACATCGGCATGAAGGTCACGTAGAAGCCGATGAACCAGCACCAGAACGCGGCCTTGCCCCAGAACTCATTGAGCTTGTAGCCGAACATCTTCGGCCACCAGTAGGTGATGCCGGCGAACATGCCGAACACCACGCCGCCGATGATGACGTTGTGGAAGTGCGCGATCAGGAACAGGCTGTTGTGCAGCACGAAGTCGATGGCCGGGATCGCCAGCATCACGCCGGTCATGCCGCCGATGACGAAGGTGATCATGAAGCCGATGGTCCACAGCACCGGGGAGGTGAAGTGCACGCGACCGCGGAACATGGTGAACAGCCAGTTGAAGATCTTCACACCGGTGGGGATGGAGATGATCATCGTCGTTATGCCGAAGAAGGCATTGACGTTGGCACCCGAGCCCATGGTGAAGAAGTGGTGCAGCCACACGATGAAGGACAGCACGCCGATGGCGGCCGTTGCATACACCATGCCCTTGTAGCCGAACAGCGCCTTGCGCGAGAACGTGGCGATCACTTCGGAGAACACGCCGAAGGCCGGCAGCACCAGGATGTAGACTTCCGGGTGGCCCCAGATCCAGATCAGGTTGATGTACAGCATGGCGTTGCCGCCACCGTCATTGGTGAAGAAATGCGTGCCCAGATAACGGTCAAGGGTAAGCAGCACCAGGGTGATGGTCAGCACCGGGAAGGCGGCGACGATCAGGATGTTGGTGATCAGCGCGGTCCAGGTGAAGATCGGCATCTGCATCAGCTTCATGCTGGGCGTGCGCATCTTCAGGATGGTGATGAAGAAGTTGATGCCGCTCAGCGTGGTGCCCAGGCCTGCTACCTGTAGTCCCCATATGTAGTAGTCCATGCCGACGCTTGGACTGTACTCGATGCCGGACAAGGGCGGGAATGCCAGCCAGCCGGTGGCGGCGAACTCACCGATCCACAGCGACAGCATGATCAGCACCGCACCGGACACGAACAACCAGAAGCTGAGCGAGTTCACGAACGGGAACGCGACGTCGCGCGCACCGATCTGCAGCGGCACGGCCAGGTTCATCAGGCCGGTGATCAGCGGCATCGCCACGAAGAAGATCATGATCACGCCGTGGGCGGTGAAGATCTGGTCGTAGTGGTGCGGCGGCAGGTAACCCTCGGACCCGCCGACGGCGATGGCCTGCTGGGTACGCATCATGATGGCGTCGGAGAAACCACGCAGCAGCATGACGAAGGCGACGATGAGGTACATCACGCCGATCTTCTTGTGATCCACCGAGGTGAACCACTCCTTCCACAGATAGCCCCACAGCTTGAACTTGGTGATCAGGGCGACAACGCCCAGGCCACCAAGGATCGCGCCGATCAACGTCGTCAGGACGATCGGATCGTGGGGGATCGACTCAATAGAGAGTTTACCCAGCATGTTCATTCTCCCGAGCCCTCGTGGCCGGCGTGGCCCGCGTGCTCGTCGTGGTTGGTGTTGGCGTCGAGGTTCTCGCCAGACGCCTTGGACTCGTGGTCGTCCATCGGCGCATGGCCCTCATGGTCTTCCTGCGAACCCGCGTCGGCCGCCGCAGCACCGGCATGGGCGTGCTTCATGCCGTAGTGCTTGTTGTCACCCATGTGCTTGGCGATGACCCAGTCGAACAGGCCCTCTTCCACCTGACCGTAGTAGGTCACCGGATGCCAGTCGGAGTTGCGCTCTTCGCCCAACGCACGGAAGGTGTCCTTGTTCAGGCTGTTGCCCTGTTCGGCACGCACCTGGTCCACCCACGCGCGGTACTCCGGTTCGGTGACCGAATGGGCGGTGAAATGCATCTTGGCGAAGCCGGCACCGCTGTAATGCGAGGACATGCCCGGGAACTCACCGGTCTCGTTGGCGATCAGGTGGAGCTTGGTCTCCATGGCGGCCATCGAGTAGATCATGCTGCCCAGATGCGGGATGAAGAATGCATTCATCACGGTATCGGAGGTGATCTTGAAGTTCAGCGGGGTGTTGACCGGGAACTTGATCTCGTTGACCACGGCGATCTTTTCTTCCGGATAGACGAACAGCCACTTCCAGTCGAGCGAGATGGCCTCGATCACGACCGGCTTGACGTCCGATTCAATCGGGCGATACGGGTCCAGCGCGTGGGAAGACCGCCAGGTCAGCACAGCCAGCACCAGCACGATCATGCAGGGGATCGACCAGACCACCACTTCGATCGCGGTGGAATGCGACCAGTTCGGCTCGTAACGGGCCTTGGTGTTGGAAGCGCGGTACTTCCAGGCGAACGTCAGGGTCATGATGATGACCGGGACGACGACCAGCAACATCAGCACGACAGCCGTGATCAGCAGGGTCTTCTCATCCTGGCCGATCTGGCCCTTCGGGTTCAGGATGGCCGTGTTGCAGCCGGTAAGGAACACCGCCAGTGCGAACAGCAGGCCCGGACGCAAGAAGCGTCCAAGGGTTTTCAACGGAATCATCGGTCGATCCAATTGCGAGGGAATGCCACCCCGCCCTGCCCAGTCCGGCAAAAGCCGGCCCGACCTGCCAAGGATCGACGGGTTCGGAGAACGGGGGAAGAGTCAGCCTTTCAAGTTTAGGCCGTCACTGCCCATTTAAGAAAGCCATTGACATTGATCTGACGCAGTTTTCGACGTTTTCGGCCTGCGACACGTTGTCGCAGCCGCCTGTCGCAGGGCGCAGGTGGCCCGAAAAGCGCACCCCATGGATGCCGACCGCCGCCCTTGTGCGCGACGACTGCCGCTCTGGTGGGTGACGATCGTCGCTCTGGTGGGTGACGACCGTTGGTCGTCACGCTCTTCCGCCAGGCACCCTACCCCTTTCCCGCAAAGGAGGGCAACCAACCAGACGAAAAAATACGGCGGATGGGCATGACCCCATGCAGACGCCCCCCTGTGAGGACGAGGACGCCACACTTCCGCCGTTGCCCAATGACAGGCTGAAACGGTGGCGACGCCCTCGAGAGAAGGGGCCGCCACCGGCCGGAGGAGCTGCGTCCAGCACGTTCATCGTGTGGCCTGACGTCATCGCCGTACATGAGAAAAATTGCGAAATGCACGCTTTTCGGTCGCCAAGAGGCGCCCCCTACCCCAGCAACACCGACAGTCCCCACGTGCACAGGCATACATAAGCCAGCAGGCCCAGGCTGATGCCCAGCGTGGTGCGCATGATCGCCGACTCCTGGCCCACCAGCTTGACCGCCGCGGCGGCGATGGCGATCGACTGCGGTGACACCAGCTTGGCCATCACCCCGCCAGCCGTGTTGGCTGCCACCAGCAAGGCTTCAGGCACCCCGATCTGGGCCGCCGTGACCGCCTGCAGATGGGCGAACAGGGTATTGCTGTTGACCACCGAGCCGGTGATGAACACGCCCATCCAGCCGATCACCGGCGACAGCAGCGGGAACACGCCACCGGTCTGCGCCAGCGCCAGCCCGATGGTGGACGAGGCTCCGGAATAATTGGTGATATAGGCCACCGCCATCACCAGTGACACCGTGGCCAGCGGCTTCCACATCTCCCGGCCGGCCTGCGCCAACTCCTCACCAGCCATGCGCAGGTTGAGCTTGGGCGACAGCAGGACAGTCAGCACCGCGGCCATCAGGATGGCGGTACCTGAAGCATTCAACCAGCCGACATTCCACACTGCCGGCAGCGTATGCACATTGACCACCAGCGGCGGCAGTTCCTGCACGCGGCCATCCAGCAGGCCGATCGGCAGGTGCAGCACGGTGCTGGCCAGCGCCCCACCGGCGGCGAACAGCGCCTTGAACGCCGGCAGGCTCCACAGCAGGATGGCGCCAGTAAGAATGTAGAACGGCGACCACGCCAGCAGCACCTCCTTCAAGGTGTAGCGCTGTACCGGCCCCGGCGGTGTATCCGCTTCGCGGTAAATCCGGCGGGGCCGCCAGACCTGCATGAAGCCGGCCAGCGCGGCCATCGCCGCCAGCGGCCCGATGATGTCCACCAGCTCCGGCCCCAGCAGGTACAGCACGGCCGTCTGCACGCCGCTGAACACCGCGCCCACAACCAGCAGCACCGGCCAGGTCTCGCGCACGCCGCGCCAGCCATCCAGCATCAGCACCAGGATGGCCGGCGAGAGCAGCGCGATCACCTGCACCAGCGCCATCAGCATCAGCGACATCGCATCCAGACTGACCCCGCCCTGCTGTGCGCCCACCAGCACCGGAATCCCGATGGCCCCGTACGCACCGGCTGCGCCATTGGCCAGCAGGCACAGCATGGCCGCCTTCAGCGGGCGGAAACCCAGCTCCACCAGCAACGCGGCGCAGATGGCGATTGGCACGCCGAAGCCGGCCGCGCCCTCCAGGAATCCACCAAAGCAGAACGCGATCAGCAGCACCTGGATGCGCTGGTCTTCGGAGATCGTCGCGATGCTGCCGCGGATCACCTCGAACTTGCCGCTGCGGATGGCGAGCTTGTACAGCCACACCGCCATCAGCACGATGAAACTGATCGGGAACACGCCATTGGCGATACCCAGCAGTCCCGCACCCACGATGGTGCCGACCGGCATTCCGAACACCAGCGCGGACACCAGTACGGACACCACGACGGCCAGCAGCGCAGCCGTCAGCCCTTTCAGCCGCAGCACGGTCAATGCCAGCAGGAATACCAGCACAGGCAACGCGGCCAGCAGCGCCGACAGATTGGGGTTACCCAGCGGATCGTAATTCTGTTGCCACATGGTCCGCCTTCCCAGGGTGGGGCCGGGCATCCCCGGCGGGTGCGCGCATGAAGACCGAGGTTACGCCTTGGCTACCTTGTTGGGACAGTCGGTGCCGGCAGCAAAATGGGCGAGATTCCCCAGCGTGGTCTCGGCGATTTCCTGCAGCGCCTCGGCGGTGAAAAACCCCTGATGGCCGGTGACCAGCACATTGGGGAAGGTCATCAGGCGCTGGAACACATCGTCGTCGATGATCTGCCCGGACCGATCCTGGAAGAACAGCGCGCTTTCCTGCTCGTACACATCGATGGCCAGATGACCGAGCTGCCGCGATTTCAGCGCGCGGATCACCGCATCGGTGTCCACCAGCCCACCGCGCGAGGTATTGACCAGCATCGCGCCGCGCTTCATCAGCGCCAGCGAATCATCGTTGATCAGGTGCCGGGTATCCGCCGTAAGCGGACAGTGCAGCGAGACGATATCCGAACGTGCCAGCAGTTCCTGCAGCGGCACGAACTGGCCCAAACCGGCAAAGTCCGGGGACGGATAAGGGTCATGGCCGAGCACAGTGCAGCCCATGCCGTGCAGGATCCGCGCGGTCGCCAGGCCGATCTTTCCAGTGCCGACGATGCCTGCGGTCTTGCCATGCAGGGTGCGACCCAGCAGGCCTTCAAGCATGAAGTTGCCCTCCCGCACCCGGTTGTACGCCCGGTGGGTCTGGCGGTTGAGCGTCATGATCAACGCCAGCGTGTGCTCGGCGACGGCCTCGGGCGAATAGGCTGGCACGCGCGCGACAAAGAACCCCAGGCCTTCGGCGCTGGCGAGGTCGACATTATTGAAACCGGCGCAGCGCAGCAGCACCGCGCGCACCCCCATTGCATGCAATGCCTGCAGCACTGGAGCGTCCAGACGGTCGTTGACGAACACACAGACCGCATCGCAATCCTGCGCCAGGGTGACCGTGTGGACGTCCAACGTGGCGTCGTAATACTGGAACTCGAAAGCTGGGCCCGACCCTCGCTGCTGGTTGGCTTCATCCAACGAGCGGCGGTCGTAAGGGCGTGCGCTGAAAACGGCGACTTTCATACAGGACTTCCTTCCCCGTGACGTTTTGCGGACTGTAACAGGCGCGAGAGTCACCCGGCGCTACACTGTCGCTCAACCGCCAATCAGGCCCTGCCATGTCGCTCATGTCACGCATCGTCCGCTGGACAACGTCCCCTGCGGGCAAGCGCACGTTGTTCCTGTTGACCACGGTGTTCGCGCTGCTGGTGGCCTGCAATCCGGAGCTGTTGCCGCTGCTGCCGGTGGTGGATGCGCTGGGCCTGGACATGCTGGCGATGCTGCTGGGGGCGCAGATGCTGGCAACCTTGCCGTGGTTGCGCGGGCAAGCCGGGCCGGCGCTTGGCGTGACGCGGCGGGCGCTGGCGGGCATCGCGGCGGGCGCGATGGGCGGCTACCTGCGGCAGCTGGTATTCGGGGCCGGGCGACTGGGCTGCGCTGCCCACTTCGCGGCACGCGCGGGCTGAGACGGCGCCCCCGGCGACGGACGCCGCCTGCTTTTGAAGATCCGCCCATGTACGCGTGGGGCAATGGCTGGTGGGATGGCCGTGCTGATGACGAAGAGCATCAGTCGGGATTGCCATCCTGTTCGAATAGTTACCAACTTGGCTCTGTTTTGCCCTTTGGGCACGGCGGAGAATGCACTGCATTGCCCGTGGATTCCATGGCGGGCGATGTGGGGGATCCCTGATCCGCCGGCTTTTTTGGTAACTGTTCACCGGTATGGCAACCCGCATCGCCTGCCACCTTGCGCGCTCGCGCAGGTGGCCTCACGCCTTGCGAAGGACGACCGATGGATCCGAAGCATCCGCTCAGTGCCAAACGTCTGCACGCCCTGTTGGGCGACAGAATGCTCGACTTCCCGCCCCACTTCATTGAACGACTTGAACGAAGGCTGGAAGAGTACGAAACCTCGCGCTCCCGTGGTGAAAGCGTGGTGCATCTGCGGCTGGTCGCCAATAACGTCGAGAACGCCTTACAGAACACGCCAGAGTAACGTGAGGAAAGCGCCTACGCCAGCCGCGTCGCCGTGCCGATGCGAACCCTGCAAGGATTGGCCTGCGTGCTGGACCTGCTGCATGCCGCCTACACGGCCCGCATCAATGGCATCACCAACAGCGGCATCAGCGAGCGGCACGTTGAGGGCCTGCTCCTTGCCGGACAGGCACTGGTCAGTGACGCCGCGCAGACAGCGTGGAGGAGCCAATGAGCCCTGGCGGCAACGGAAGTGCGGGACATCGTCCGCCCCGCAATACAGATCCGGCCTGGCAGATGGCGGAACATCTGGACTCCCGCCTACGCCTGCAGGACTGCGACGAAGCGAGCATCGCGCGCGCCCTGCTGCTGATGTCGGAACTGCACGGCAGGAGCCGGGTCGCCCGCGCCTGCGGGATGCGCAGCGACGCCATGCGCCGGCAACTGGATGGCACCCGACCGCTGTATTTCGAGACGGTGCTTGGGGTGAGCCGGGCGTTGGGGGTGCAGTTGAGGGCGGAAGCAGGATCCTCGCCGCCCACTGCGGCGGATGACGCCCATCCGCCTACCTGATGCGACGTGCCTGATGGCACGAAGCAGCAATGGGACGCCAAGCGTGCATGCGATGCCCATATAGGGAATCACCCAGGTCACGGTCAGAAACATGCCGATGTCATTCAACTTGCGCCTTTTCACCACGACGAAGTAGCTCGCGCCAAACATCGCCAACAAGCCGCCGACCAATGTGATCCCCATGAACAGAGCCACGACATACCCCTGACCGAGATTGATCCACCCCACGGTGTCCAGCGAAATGAGCAGCACAGCGCAGGCATATCCCCCGAGCGCGGAAGTCGCGATCCGGCAGATGAGGGGATGTTCCGCAAGCAGCATCTTGCTCGAGCGGATACAGGGTGGGGACGGCAGGTCAGCGTGAATGTCGAGAGAATCAGTTTCCACGATAAAAACCTCGGTTTATTTCTGCAGATGCCCGTAACGCGCTTCTTCGAACTGCCAGACACCGGTTGCCTCGCCGTGTTCCAGCACGGCGTAGACCGCCTGCACGCACGTCGTCGAAGGAACGTCGATGGAATACAGTCGTCGCTCACCCAGGCCCGACCCTTCATACGAGCAACCCAGCGTATCCAGCGCGCCCCACTGCTGGTGGAACACGTCGTGCCCAGCCCCGGCCTGCAGGCGAACCCGGTAGGTGGAGTGCCCACCGCGCTCCACGACCGCGACGAACTTCAACCGATCTTCGCCGCTGAGCACGGCAGAGAAGGTATCCCCGCAGCTGATGCCATAAGCATGAAACGGCGAATTATCCAGAACGAATGAGCCGTCCGGGCGGCGGAAGGCGTGCAGGGTCTCCACGCTGCCATCGTCCAGTTGGAATTCGACTTTCTGCGTGGGTGCGGTCATACCGTCATTACCGGAGGGGCTGACGAAATCCACACTGAATTCTTTCATCTGCGTATCACCATTACGGCTCCCTGCAGCCGGGCTGCTGCTTCAATGCCGACAGCACCTCCTCCGCCGCACGCCCTACGTCCTCATCGGTTGCCGTCGATTCCTCTACCCGCACCATTCGATAACTTCCGTCGGGCTGCAGCAACCACATGGCATAGCCGCAGTAGAACGCGCGGTCCGGATAACTGGCACGGTAATCGACCGCGGCGTATCGACCCAAGGATTGCGCATCCACGGGGTCGTCGTAGAAGGTTACCCCCACTATCGTGCGGGCCTTCGGCACTCCCGCCGCCTTGTTGAATGCCCGGCGAGAGGCCTCCAATTCCTCACGACCAAAGAGGACAGCGACATCATCCGCGAACAGCGCGTTGGCGGTCGCGAACTCGTTGCTGTCCTTCAACGCAAGGTACTCCAGTGTCCGCGCCTCTACGGCACTCCGGTCAGCGTCGGTGGCCGGCGAGCGCGGCGCCGGAGTGCCGGCATTCGTTCCGGATCCTGCATCGCCACAGTTGACGTCCTGCTCGAACGACGTGCTCAACTCGGCGCCTGCCGGCCGTTCGATCGGCTGGTTGGTCGCAAACGAGTAGCGGCCCCAGGTGGGCGCTCTTCCAGCGCAGACCTGTTCCGCCACCGGAGCGAGCGCGGACTGCGCTTCACCGGGGGACACGGCATACGGGAACCCAGCCGTGAGGCGATACCGATCGGCCCCCAACCGCTCGACCTCGGCATTCAAGGTCATCGCTGCGGAGGGTGTACAGCAGGCCAGCCCCATGCAAACCATCAAGCGTCTACGCACCGGCGCATCCTTCCCTGGAGTGTGAACGGGAGTGTACCCGGTGGAATGCCCGGAAACCGCTGGCGCAACGCCTGCTCGGGCGAACGCCGCACGAACCGCGACCCAGGTGTAATAGACCCCCGCTCTCCCGTGGCCTACTATCGCCAATTGCGAAACGCCATGGGTGCCTTGTCGTGGGAAGTCTTGAAAGGTTCAACGGCCGCCGCAGCGGTGCAGGCAAGCCCATCGCCGTCCTCTCGCATGGCTTCGGCACCGACCAGTCCGCATGGTCCGCGTTGCGTCCGTGGTTCGAACAACGGTTCGATGTCATTTCATTCGATCTCGCCGGCTGCGGTCCCCGCGGCACGGAAACCTACGACTTCGAACGGCACGGTTCATTGGCCGGCTATGCCGACGATCTGCTGGATATCCTGGACGAGCAGGACGTGCAGAGCTGCACCTACATCGGGCACTCCATGAGCGGGATGATCGGCGCGCTTGCCTCCATCGCGCGGCCGGAGCTGTTCGAGCGCATGGTGCTCATCGGGGCATCGCCGCGTTATCTGGATGACGACGGTTACACCGGTGGGTTCAAGCCGGACGACCTGGAAAACCTGTTCGACAGCATGAGCGCGAATTACCAGGCGTGGGTCGCCGGCTTCGCCCCGATGGTGGTCGGCGTGGATGACAGCGAGGTCATCGCCGATTTTTCCAATGCCTTGTTCCGGATGCGTCCGGATATCGCGCTGAATACCTCCCGCACCATTTTCACCTCGGATGTCCGAGCACTGGCGGCGCAGGTTTCGCGCCCGGTGCACCTGGTCCAGACCTCGGTCGACGTCGCCGTGCCAGTGGCCGTCAGTCACTGGCTGGCCCAGGCCATCGAGGGGGCAACCCTCGACATCATCGAGGCATCGGGCCATCTTCCGCACATGACCGCGCCCGATGAAATGACCCGGATCCTCCAACAGCGGCTGGATCGGACGGCCCGTTGAACATGGCCGACAGCAACGCCCTGGTCAGCCTGAGCCAGTTCGCACGTACCGCGTCCGGCGCCGACCTGGCAATCGTGGTTGAAGTGCAGACCGACGGCCGCGTCGCATGGTCTACCGGCTTTCCCGTGACCTCGTTCTCCGGCTTCAATCTCGCGCGCAGTGGCATGCTGGAACACGCTTGGAACGATCAGCCGGTGGACGCCTCGCGCTTCCGCTTGCCAACGTCCATTCTTACCGCGCTGGGGGGCCCTGCGGGCAGCGTGCTGTTCATCCCTGCACCGTCGGACGACGCCCCATCAAGCGGCCTGCTGCTGCTCTGGAAGACCGGTGCCAGCCCCGAGCAGTGCGCTGCCTCGATGGCATTGCTGGGCCCCAGTGTCGCGCAGCTTCTCTCGGCGCGACGCGGCGCGGTGCATGACATCGTCGTGCGCAACCAGTTCATCGATCTGGTGGAAAGTGTTCCTGCGGGCATCGTGCTGGTCGACGGTGATGGACTGGGCACGGTGATAAACCAGCGCGCCGCCGAACTGCTGGGGCACAAGCCCGGCAGACATCGCGCCGTTGACCTCGTTGCCCCGATGCGGGCGTTGCGGCAGCGCTGCGACAACCATGAAGCGCTGGAGCAGGCTTACGCCGCCCAGGTGGGCAACCTGAATTTTGCGACGACGCTGCACTGGGTGATGGGCGAGCGCACCTTCGAGGTGGATACCCATCCGGTGCGCGGCGATGGGGAGCAGGGCCGCATCTGGCTGTTCACCGACATCACCGCGGACCTGCTGATGGCGGCCGAACTGCGGCGCCTGGCTTCGTCGGACCCGTTGACCGGCGTGCCCAATCGACGGCATTTCGAAGAGCGCTCCGCGCAGATCATCGCCGCCCGCGAGGCCACCGGACGCTCGGTGGCGGTGCTGATGCTGGACGTCGACCATTTCAAGAAGATCAACGACACCCACGGCCACCCGATCGGCGATGAAGTGCTGAAAGTGGTCGCCCGCCGCTGCCGCGAGGCGCTGCGTGAGCGTGACCTGTTCGCGCGCTTTGGCGGGGAGGAGTTCATCGCGCTGCTGGCGGCACCGACCGCCGATGAGGTACCCGCCACCGCCGAACGCCTGCGCAATGCGATTTCCGGCGCGCCGGTGCACGTGGGCGGCCTGCGCATTGATGTAACGGTCAGCGTGGGCGGCGCCATGGGCGAGGCCCTGCCGGGCAGCGACGCGAGGTTGCTGGAACAGCTGGTGGCACGTGCGGACGAGGCGCTGTATCAGGCCAAGGCCGACGGGCGGAATCGGGTGCGGATGAGTGGGTGATTTCCGCCCGTAGCCAATCATGCGTCGGCATCAAGGAAGTCAGTGCTGCGCCAGGGCGTACTTCTTCTCGCCCGCCAACACCGCCAGCCGCACGCGCTGCCGGTCACCATCCTGCTGGGCCAGACGGTTTTCCGGCGGCGGCAGCGGGCACGTGGCGAAGTCCGTATAGGCACACGGCGGGTTGTAGGCGCGATTGAAATCCAGCGTGACCGTGCCGTCTGCCGCGACCGCATCGGTGCGCAGGTAGCGCCCCACTCCGTAGGTCTGGCGGCTGGTGGTCTGGTCCTGGAACATCAGGTTCAAGCTTTTCGTCGGATCGCCGAGGGCTTCCAACCGCCATTCACGCCCTTGTTTCTCGAATACCACGTAGCCCGGATTCGGAGTATCCGCGACCTCGCCGAGCACGTTCACGATCGGCAGCGTCCTGCCGGCCGGGTGTGGCACGAACCGCGCCTGCACACGCCAGCTTTGCTCGGCCGGGAAGAAGTCCAGGCCCCCGAAATGCCGGCGCGCCGGTGCATCGGCATGGCGCACGCGCAGGGCCAGACGCCGCCCGCGCTTGATCGCGGTGATCTGCCCCTTGCCCTCGTCATAGGACAGCTTGGTGCCACCGCCCTTCCCTTCTGGTTCCAGCCGCACCTCCCCCTGCACCGGCTTGCCATCGGCGGTGATCAGTGCCCCATCGACCGGCCTGACGTACAGCCCATCAGCGCGCTGCTCCAGCTCGGCCAGGCGGTCCGGTGCGATCGCCAGGCGGATGGCGTTTCCTTCAGCGCCGCCTACGCTCTGCGTTCCCGCTGCGATCCAATGCAGCCCGATCAGGCTGGTCCACCCATCCGGCTTGCCCAGGTCCGCGGCGCGTTCATGCACCCACTCAGCGTGTTCGCTCTTGAAATCCAGCGCCGCGGTCGCCGCAGGGGTGGTCTCCGCCGCAGGCTTATCCTGCGGGCTGCACGCCACCGTGAGCAGGCTGGCAACAAGGACAGAGGCAAGCGTGTTCTTCTTCATGCAGGTCACCAGTTCTTGGAGATACCGAGGTGGACGTAACGTCCGTAGGTTTCGTGCAGCGCGCTCAGGTAGCTGCCGGTGGCGTTCAGCGGCGGCTCTTCGTTGAACAGGTTTCGCGCCCCCACTTCCACGGCCGTTCCCTTCAGGCGGCCTCTGTTGAAATCCTTCTTGACCGACAACGCCCAGCGCTGGGTCGAGCCCACCACGAACGGGGTGCGGTCGGAATAGGCGCCGGCCGTCACGCTGTCGATATAGTCGTCGCGCAAGCGGACCGTCCAGTCCTGCAGGTTCCAGATCAAGGTCGCACTGGCCCGCCATTCCGGCTTGGCCCCATTGATGCCGACCTCGTTGGCCGCGCCCAGGTCGGGCGCGATGATGTTCAGCTGGCCATTGGCAATGGCGGCGGCCACCTGCTGCACCTCGGCAGGCTTCTGCTGGGTGTATTCCTTGAGCTGGCTGACGCTGAGCAGGAACGCGAAATTGCCCCAGGCTGTCTCACGCAGGCGCCAGGTGAAGTTGTAATCCACACCCGACGCGGTGAGTGGCCGACGATTCTGATAGCGGTTGTACACGTGCGTCACCACGCCTGCAGGCGCAAGACCGGAGCCTGCAAACAGCGCAGTGTCCTCCGCCGTCACTGCCGCGCGCACCACGTTCGGGTTGCTGCTGCCTTCCACCACGCGCAGATACGCGTCGTACAACAGCTCCTCACCCAGGGTATTGATCGGATTCTCTACCTGCACCCGCCAGGCATCCACGCTCAAGCTGATCGAGCCCAGCGAGTCGGGCAGGAACTGCGGCTCGAACACCGCGCCCCAGGACGACTGCCGGGTGGTTTCCGGCTTCACGTCATCGCCGTATGAAGTCACCGCGCTCACCGACGGCTTGACCGAGGAGCCACTGCTGTAGGCATTCAAGCAGGCGCTGTAGTCGGTTTGGGCGCCCTTGGTGATCAGCGCGTGGCAGCGGATCGCATCGTTGTTGAAGCCAAACCCGTAGGTCGGCGGGGAGTTCACCAGTTCCAGTCCCGGTGCGCGGAAACCGCCGCTGACCGAGCCGCGCAGCAACAGGCTGTCATTTACTTTCCAGGCCGCGGCCAGCTTCGGCTTGGCCACCTTGCCGGCATCGCTGTAGTCCTCCCAGCGGCCGGCAAGCTGCAGGTCCAATGACTGCACCAGCGGTATGCCCTGCGCGGGGGAAATCAGCGGCACGGCGAGCTCGATCAACGCCGACTTCACGTTGCGGCTGCCGCGGACATCGGGCCGGGGGCTGTGGGTGAAAAAGTTGCTGGCCGCGACCGTACCGGTATACCAGTCCGTATAGGGACGACTGCCATCGATGTTCTCGTCGCGGTCGTCCTCACGGCTCTCATACCGGTACTCAACACCCGCCGCCAGGCCGATGTCACCGGCGTACCAGGTAAACAGATCGGAACGGTTGATCCTGAAATCCCACAGCGCCAGCTCCGTGGTGCCTTCGCGGGTCGCCTCGCCAATGAACGCGGCGGTGTCATAGGGCGTGGCATCGCCCAGCCGGATGCTGGCCGGATCGCCGCCACTGAAGGGGTTGTAGGCACCGGCATCGGTACGGTTCACCGCAGTAACGAAGGCATCGGTCAGTCCGCCCTGCTGCGTGTCGGTACTGCGGGCGCGCGAATACAGCAGCGCGCTTTCCCAGTTCCAGCCGCCGTCGGTCCAACCGCGCACGCCCAGCAGTACACGCGACTGATCGTTATCCACCTTGACCCGGCGAATACCTGAATCCGCGAATTGGTAGTTGAGCAGCCGGATCGCCTCGGCGCCGCGCAGGGCGTCCGGTACCCAATAGGCGTCCGGCCGGATATGCAGCAGGAAGCCGTCACCACCGAAGCCCGACTCGCTGCTCACCCAGGATTCGGAAGTCGCCCGGTAGTAACCCAGCTCACCGAACAGCTGCAGGGTATCGGTGGCATCGAAGCGTCCACTGGCGAAGACATTTCCCTTGTTGATGGACGGTGCCGAGGTGATGCCCGGCTCGGCCGCCGAATCGTAGTGATAGCGCGTCGGTACCGCGCCTGACACCAGCGCGCCGCTGGCTGGATCCACGTGCCAGCTGCCTGTACGCCGGCTACCGGCATAGGTATCGAAATGACCCCACGGCGTTCGTGTGCTGAAGCCCGAGGTGCCGTCTGGATCCGGCACGCTGGTGCCATCGCCGAGGGGACGGCGGCCATCAGTAGCGGTGAACCATGCATCTGAATTGCGCTGCGCCGTGCGCTTGGAAACGCCATACAGCACCGAGATATTGCCGCGCCCCTGCGCGAAATCACTGCCGAAATAGCCATCCAGCGAGATGTCTTCGCGATGCCCATCAGCCACCTTGCCGTAGTTCAGCTTGATGCCCCCGCCATTGGGCAGGTTGCTCGGCGTTACCAGGTCGACCACGCCCGCCACGGCATCGGACCCGTAGATGGACGCCGCACCGTCCAGCAGCAGGTTGACGCGCTCCAGGCCGAAGGTCGGAATGGCATTGGCGTTGTAGGTCGTGTCATCACCGCTGTTGCTGATCGGGTGCTGCACCGTGCGCCGACCGTTGATCAGCAGCAACGTGTACTTGGCGCCCAGGTTGCGCAGGTTGATGGAGCCCACGTCACCACGCGCGACATTGGAGTTTCGCCCTGCGTTGGTGGTGCCTTTCTCGCTGACGGCCACATCACCGAACTGCGGCAGGCTGCGGAACAGCTCGTTGCCGTTGGTCGCCCCCGTGGCGTCGATCTGCTCGCGGTCCACCGCGACCACCGGCAGCGCGGCCTGCGCGCCGCCCCCGGCGATCTGCGAGCCAAGCACCGATACCTTGTCCAGCAGGCGGGCATTCGAACCCTGCGACTGCCCAGCCACTGCGCCCGTTTCCTCGGCAGCGTACGCTGCCGGCGCAAGCAGGGTGCACAACGCGAAGGCCAACCGACCGCGACGAGGACGGGGCCCGTGCAGGGCATGGTGCGGGCGTGTCGCGGTCAACTGCGAACGAAGCGTTCGACTCATCGAATATCCCCAGGTGATGGCTGAATGGCACTGCCGGATGGATCGCGGCGTGCGTTATCGCGCTTGGTTCGTCGCTTCGGCGTAGGCGCCGCGGACGATGCTGCCTTCGAGCTTCTGCTCGTCCTTGACCAGGTTGTAGAGCGGACACGTGGCCTCGACCGACTGGCGCAGCGCGTCGATCTCCTGTTCCGATGCCGGCGATTCAATGCGCACCTTGTAACGGATGTCGCTGTAGCGTGCCGGCGAGCGGATGTTGCTGCCGAAACGCGGGCTCAGCTGACCATCAACGGTGAGCTCCAGCGAATCCAACAGCACATTCCGCGCAGCGGCCTGCACCTCGAAGATGTGGGTCAGGCAGGTACCGGTCACGCCGAGCAGGTGCTCTTCCACGGTCGGTGCCAGTCCATAGCCGAGAAGGCCGGGCGCGCTGTCGTGCAGCTGCTGGTGATAGCCGTCCTTGCCCAGGAAGACCCGACGCAGGCCGGTGCGCGGTTCGACATGGGCGCGCGCCACCAGGGTTTGCGGCTCGGCCGGGTTGTCCTTGCCAGCGGCCGGCTTGACCTGCCTGGCCAGCACCGCCGGACGCTTCTCCTCGGTGATGAAATCGCGCAGACCGGGCGGCAGCTTGGGGTCGCGCACCGCATCGCTATGGATGTACTCGACCACCGCATGGCTGACCTGTTGCGGCCGCGTCACCAGATCGATGGCCGAGGATTTCTCGTGCACCGCGCGCTTCAGCGCCTGCAGCTGCGCGTCGGTGGCAGGCGAATCGATGTACGCCACATAGGAGAGATTGTTCGGATACGCCAGGCTCTCGCTCTTGCGTTCGGGAATGCTGGTGAACACCACGTCCAGCGCATCAAGCGGGACATTCTGCTCGGCCGCCTGCACGATGTACTCATCGGCAACAGAGCTGGCCAGCGTGCCGACCAGCGAGTCCCAGGAGCCGGCGCCGAGGTTGTAGCCGGCGTAGTTGCGGCCGCTATCGCTGATGTACTGGAATTCGCCGGTGGGCCCGATGCGCAGGCGACGCACGCCGGAGCGGCTTTCTGCCGTGACCTTGGCGTGGATCGCGGTGGGCGTGGCAGGCTGCGCGGACTGCGCCTGGATGGCCTCACGCTTGGCGGCCAGATAAGCCCGCAGGGGAGAGCCCCCTTCCGCCGCTGAGGAAACGAGCGGCGCGGCCAGCAGCAGCACGGCAGACAAGGTTGTCGCGCCGAACACCTTCAACGGCGACGCGGAACGGGCGGTGGACATGGGTGGGCGGACTCCGTGGGTGACCGTGAACGAAGGCCCACTGTTTCACGTCACGTCGCCACGCTTAAATAACCGTTGGCAATTCCTATATTCGTGCTCAGGGATCAGGATCCGCTCACGCGGCGCTGCCTGCAGACCGGACGAAGCACAGGCGGAAGGTGGCGCCGCGGCCCGGCTCACTTTCAACTGCGATGCTGCCGCCTTGGCTGGACATGAGATCGCGCGCCATGGCCAGCCCAAGGCCGGTACCCTGCCCGGCCGGCTTGCTGGTGACGAAGGGTTCGAAGATCGCATCCTGCAGCTCGGCCGCGATTCCCGGGCCCGAATCGCTGCAGACCAGCCAGGCTTCATTGCCGGTGCCATGCGCCACCAGCTGGACGTCTCCCGTCCCGCTCATCGCGTCGTCCGCGTTGCTCAACAGATTCAGCAGGATCAGTCCCAGCTGATCCCGGTCGAACTCCACCCACAGCCCTGCCGGGATGTCTGTATGCACACGCACGCCCGGTGACACTGTCTGGCGCAGCAGCGGCGCCAGCTCGTCCACCACCTCGCGCAGTTCGTGGCGCTCGATGACCGGATCATTCTGCCGGCTGAACGTCAGCAGCCGTCGGCTCAGTGCATCGGCCTTGCGCACGGCGCTCTCGGCGCCTGCAAGCGAGCCCGCCACTTTCTCTGCGGTCTGGCCGCGCTTTGCCTGCTGGACATAGCCCAGGATCAATGACAACAGGTGGTTGAAATCATGGTTCAGCCCCGCCGCCAAGCGTGCCACGGCCTCTATTTTCCGGGCATGGACCAGCTGTTGCTCCACCTTGCGTCGCTGCTCCACCTCCCCCTGCAGCCGCACGTAGGCCTCGTTCGCCTCGTGTCCCTTCGCCCTCGCTTCGGCCAGGCTCTGTCGCAGTGCCGAACTGGCGCGATCAAGCACCACGGCGATCAGCAGGAAGATCGCCCCGCTGATGATCCCATCGACAACAAGCGCTGCCGAGCCATCGGCAGACCATTCAGACCAGACCCCCAGACCGAACGCGATCCAGATGGCCGCCGTGACCCCCCACAGCGCAGCACGGCCGACGACCAGGGCTGCAATGACCATGCAGACGGTCAGCACCGGCTGTTCGAAGCGCTGTGCGCCGAACCCGCTGCCGGCATAGGACAGGCATACCGACACTGCGAAAACGGCCAGCAGCTGATAGGCCGCCCAGCGGAAGTGCCCCATCCGGACCAGCACGAACCCGCTCAGCGCGACGACGCTCAACAGCAGGCTCAAGGCCATGCTGCCGACTTCTCCCTCGCGCCACGGCACGTCCATGGCAAACGCCCGGTAGGCCCACGCAAGCGGCGGCAGCCCTCCCAGCAGCAGCAGGACCAACTGCAGCATCGGCGCGTTGCGCAGGTCCACCGGATCGGCCACGGGCACGTTCCGCAGCCACCGGACAGGCTGGGCCAGCACGGAAAGCGTGCCGCGCCCGATGGATCGCCGCGCACCGTCGCGACGTTCGTTGGAGGGTCCGTGCCCGGGTGAAGTGGTCTGCATGCAGCTCAGTAAGTGCCCACCACGTTGAGGTACCAGCCGCGGTGGTCGTAGTCGAAGTCGGTGAGCTTATCGCTGAAGTCGGTGAAGTTGTAGCCTGCCCCCACGCGGAAGTTCTTGCCGACGTCCCGGTCCAGGCCGACCAGCCAACCCTGGCGGGTACCGCCGTCCTTCACCTGCAGCGTGCGGTACTCGGCCAACCCATGCCATGACTGCAACAGGTCATACCTCAACTGCCCCGCCATGAAGGTCGTTGATGAGTCGAACCACGGGCCGGCGCCCCGGCCCATGCGGACCTCGCCCTCGCGCTGGGCCATTTTTGCCGCGATTTCCCACCGCTGGTCGATCCGGTAAACACCCTCCAGGGAAACCACCTGGGTTTTCTGGTCCACGTTCGTGCCGTTGACCTGCCCCAGCGTGGAGAGGTCATACAGATAGGTATATCGCCCGAAGACGCCCCAGCGCGTGCTTTCCCAAGGGCGCCAGGCGAAGCCGACGTTGCCCTCGATGAAGCGGGCTCCCTGCGTGGGATCGAGCTCGTCGTCGGTGTCCGACCAGTTCAGGCGCGCTGCCATGCGCCAGCTGTCATTGAAGCGGTGGGTCAGCCGGTTGCTGAGCACCCATTGTTCGCGGCGCTCGGCACCGGTGTCGCGCCGCCATTCCAGCTTGCTCTGCCAATCGGTCTCCACCGAGGTGCGCCCGCCCGACACGCTCACCGCGCGCCGATCGACCTGTCCCCCATCGTTGTTCACCAGCTCGCCGTCCTGCAGCGTGAAGCCGAGGTTCCAGCCCTGTGCCGGATAGAAATCCATGCCGAAGGTGTGCGCCAGGCCGGATTCGTCCGGATTCTTCAGGTACTGGCTCTCGTTGAACACGTTCACCTGGTTGGACAGGCGCCACCTCTGGCCAGCCGTCCAGCCGGACTGGCGCTGCGGGTTGAACAATGAATCGTAGCCCGTGCTGTCGGTGGAAACGGTGTAGCTGCCATACAGGCTCTGCTGCGCATTGACGCGGTATTCGGCATCGACCTGGGTGGAATCTCCCCTGTCCCCCCGGGTCGTCTCCAGGCCGACGGTCGAGCTGTCGCCGAAGAGATACTTGCTGCCCAGCGTGTACGCATCGTTGTCGGCGTACTTGCCATGGTCATCGTCGAGCGTGACCTGCGCCACACCGTAGACGTCCAGAGCCGTACCAACGCGGCGGGTGTACTTGAGTGCGCCAAGGGTTCCAGCAGCATTGCCGCTGGCGCGCTCTTCATCGGTTCGTCGCAGCTCGGCCGTCAGTGCATCGAAATCGCCGATCCGCCATTGTGCGGTCACCTGCGCCTGCTCCAGTGCTTCGCTGCCCCGCTCGGCGCGGCTCACGCGGCTGTAGAGCGATACGTCCCGATGGACCTGGCCCAGCACTTCCGCGCCGTATTCGGTGACATCGGCTGCCGTGTCGTAGCGGCTGATCGAGTAGCCCGCCCCCACTTCGCGCCACCACGCGGCCGCGCTCCAATCCTGGGCGGTCCAGCCCAGCTCCTTGAGGTTCACGCGGCCCTCGACCGCCGTGGCTTCACCGCTCTGCGGTCCGGCGCCGTCGATGCGCTGGAAGGTGAAGCCACCATTGTCGGAGAAGAACAGCGGTGCGCTGCTCGACTCGGTGCGGCTGTGCTCGATCTTCAGGAAGGTGCCCTTGCCGGCCTGCAGCGTCAGGTCCGCACCGGAAAGCGAATAGTCTTCGCCCGAACGGTTCTCGTTGACCTGGGTGACGCCCACGCCCACGTGGTTGCCGAACCAGTGCTTGGCCCGCAGGCCCGCCGTCATGTCCTCGGCATCGAACTCGGAGGGCACCCATTCGTAATCCACGACCAGGCGCTGTTGATAGCCGTCCAGCGGCGTATCGCGCGTTATCGAGGGCAGGTTCTCGCGGGTGACCTGCGCGAGCGGACGCGTCAACAGGATGCGGCCCTGCAGTTCATCGATCTCGTAATCCGCGCCGCGCTGCAACGCTACCGTGCTTTCCACCCGGCCCGTGGTCAGGTCGCGGATCTCCAGCACGACGCGCTCCGAGCCCGGCAGGACGTCCGCATGGCGCAGGTAGTACAGGCTGCCACCAGTGCCCAGGAACTCGCTGTGTCCCGGTGCGGTCTGCGCTTCGGATGCAAACGCTCGCAGCAGGGTCGCGGGATCGCCCCACGCGTTGCTTGCACGCGAACGCCAGTCCAGGGCTGCGCCGTACAGTGAACGCACGTACTGCGCGTACTCGGTGCCGGTGATGCCGGTGGCGAAGTTGCCCCACAGGGCCTGGTTCTTGTCCCAGTCCATCCGCACGTAGAACCGGCCCATGGTATCCACGTCCCGGTGGACGTTGGAATCATCGCCATACACCGGGTAGTACAGGTCCGGATCAAGGCGGCGGAAAATGTCCGTGGGCTCTGCCTTGGTGAATCCAGTGAAGAGTGCTTCCAGGTCACGCTCGGTCGTATCGGCCTGTGCGGTGATGAGGTAACGCCCCTGGGTCTTGGCTTTCAGATAGAACGCGAGGCGACCATCGCTGATCACATCATCGGCGTAACGTTCGTTCACCGCCGTTGCGTCGACGGAGCCGCCCACCTTGTTCTGATACACCGTCACGTCCGCCAGGCCCACGCCGAACAGGTAGCGCCCGGTGACATCGACATCCAGCGTGCTGCGGATCGGCTCGCCCTTGCCTTCCAGCTCGATCAGGAACGAGCTCAAGCCGATCGGGGACAGGTACTCGGCGACGAACTTGCGCTCCATGTCCACCGGGTAGGTGTCGCCGTTGATCTTCAGGCCCAGGCCTTCGGGCAGGTTGCGTCCATTGATCCGGATGCGGGAGCCGTGGATCGGGATGTTCTGCTGACGGAGGCCATCGACCGCGAAGACCTCGTCAAGCAGGCTCTGCTGCTGCGCCTGCTCGGTGGTGAGCGCGGTCCCCATGCTCTTTTCCACGCTCTGGCGCAGCGCGACCGCACCGCGCTCGGCCTCTTCAGGGCGCACCAGCTGCAGCTGACGCGGTTGCGTTTCATCAAAGCGCCCCTCTGCATCGTAGGCGCGCAGCACGTAGACCAGTTCGTCCCCTGCCCGGTAACGGTACCGGCCCGGTAGCTCTCCGTTCCATTCGCCGCTCGACACGGCAGCCACCGCGAGCGGCACGCGGGCCAGCGGCTCGATCAGGTCCACGTCTTCTGCCCGATGGATGCTCAACTCGTACCGGTCGATGAAACGCGGATAGTTGCTGCGGACGTAGAACTGGACCGGCTTGGTCACGCGGGTCCCGTCGAAGGCCACGATCGACGGCGCCGAGATGGACAGCGTCGGCTGCCCCAGCGTGGGGTCTTCGGTGGCCCAGACCGCGCCACCGTTCGGCAGATCGATGGAAAACTTTCCACTGGCGACGGCGCGACCCGGCTGCGCCAACGCCACCTGCACCCGGCGATCAGGCGCCAGCGCCCGAGACCCCGAGTCCGGCGCTGTTCCGCGCGTCACGGGCTCGTCGTAGCTTCGGGTGCGGAGCTGGAAGAGCACTCCGTCTTCGGAGCGGCAACCGCTGTCCGTGCAGTCGGCGGCCCGTTCCTGAGCGTAGGCCGTTCCCAGCCCCATTCCGCCGGCAAGCAGGCTGATGAGCGCGCAATCCAGCAGCTTCATTTGAATTTTCATGGCTGTCCCCTGTTCCTTCTCAGCGACCGTGCTCGGCAGGGGTTGCCGGGTCATCGTTGTATTCCACGTTCACTGCCTGGACCGTCCCGGGCGGCAGGTTCGCCGCAATGGCGCGCTGCACAGCCTGGGCACGGCGCAGCCCGAGTTGCCTGTTGTAGGCGTGCGAACCGCGCACATCGGTATGGCCGGTGACAATCACGCGACCCTTCACCTGCGCGACGGCCACCGCTACCTGCTCCATCAGCGGGCCGAACTCCGGCCTGATCTCGGCCTTGTCGGTATCGAAAAGCACGGTCCCAAGAAGCGTGTCGGCACCCTGCAGCGTGAGCGAGCGACTGGCAGGATCGCCGAGGTCACCGCGCACGCTGATGGTGGTGCGTTGAGCCACCCCTGGCCGAAGCCGTGCAACCAGCGCGTCGCGTACCGCAACCGCGCGCTGGTAGCCCAGCGCCTGGTTGCCGTCGCCCCGGATCAGCACATCGCCGCCGCCGTGGATTTCGACCTGCGCGGCCATCTTCTCGAGCACCGCGCCATAGTGTGGCCGCACGACTGCGCTGTCCGGGGCAAACAGCACCTCGCCCAGTTCCAGCTCCACCGCCTGCGCGTCGGCGCGGATCGGTTCGGGCATGCGCACGCCGAAATCGAAGCGCACCGGTACGCCCGGCGTAACCCGCCGCAGCAGCGGATTGGCCGTGGTGAACCCCGCACCGGCCGGCAGCGTGGAGGGATCCACCTTCAGGATGAAGTTGCGCCCGTGGGTCCACGCTCCGCCATCGACCCCGGTGAGGTGGTAGCGGCCGAACTGGTCGGTCTCGATCAGCAGCCCTTCCACCGACGCCAGGCGGACGCCCGGAATGCCGCGCTCATCGATGCCTTCGTTGCGGATGATGTAATCCACGACGACCTCGTTGCCCTCGACGACGGAGCGGCGCTCGACCACTGGCGCTGCAGCCGTCAGCCCCTTCGCTGCATCGCCCCGCCTCTCGATGCGCGTACTGCCATCGGCGGCCATGCGCACGCGGATGCCCTGGTCGCTTTCGAGGACGAAGTCGTCGGTGAAGGCTGCGGTGCGCAGCCGCTGGCGAATCACCACCGCGTGGCGCTCCGTCGGGTCAGCCACCGTTTGCCGTCCGCTCAGGCGGCCCAGGGACAGGCCGCGCAACAACGGAGCGCTCGCATCGGCGACCGGCGACAGACCGGCGCCATCGCCATTGTCGACAAGGGTCGATCCCGCGACGTAGTCGCCTGCAGCGAAGCCGCCCTGCACCTTCAAGCCCGTCAATGCCGCGCTGTCCTGCCAGCCATCGCCGTCGCGGTCGTCGAACACGGTGCCGAACAACAGGCTTTCATCCAGCAGCGGATCGGCATCGAGCACCACTTCCGCCGTGGCCACGTTGGACGCCGGCTGTCCGGTCCCATCGAGCGCCTGCGCACGGTTGATCTGCACGCCCCGCTGTACCCCTGCGCCCACCCGCATCAGGTAGACCAGGGTCATCTGGTCGCCGACCTTCAGATCGATCCCGTCGAAGCGGATCGGGTTGAAGCCACTCGCAACGACGGTCGATCGAGCGTCGCTGGCAGCCAGCGAGCCTTCGACGTAGGTGAAACCAGCCGGTGGGGTGTCCAGCACACTGCCGCCGGTGAGATCCACCGTGCCGACGTTCTCGATCGTGACACTGTAGCGGACCAGGTCGCCCGTCTTGATGTCGCGCGAGGTGGTCGACTTCGTCAGCCGGAGCGAGGCCGTGCCTTCGATGTCCACCGTAACGGTTGCGTCAGCACACAGCGCCGTGGGGTAGGACGTATCGCACACCCGGTAGACGTAGGTGTCGGTGCCGGCAAAACCGGCCGTCGGCGTGTAGCTGCAGCTGCCTGCCGCGCACGTGACACTGCCGTTCGCCGGCGGCGTCATCAGCAACACGGAGTCCGGATCCAGCGGCGCGCCGTGGCTGCGGTCGTTGCCCACCACGACCAGCTGCAGGGGAACACCCGGCTCGGTGCGGCCTGCATCGTCGATCGCTTCGACCCGATTGGGATCGATGGCGATGACCACGCGGGCGGTGGTGCAGTTGCTCGGGTTGGCGCGCTCGCAGATCTGGTACTCGTAGCTGTCCTCGCCCCAGAAACCAGGGTTCGGCGTATACGTGATGGTGCCGTCGTCGTTTACCACGATGGAACCGTTGGTCGGCGGGAGCAGTTCACTGACCTGCACCGTCGCAGGGTCGACCGCCCTGCCGTCGAGCAGATCGTTCTGCAGGACCGGGGTGGTTACCGGGGTGTTCTGCGGCGTGCGGTCACGGTCATCCACCGCATCGATGTCCCAGGCGAGCACCGGGATGTCCAGGCTCGGCGAACAGATCGGATCGTCATTGCCGGCTCCGCACAGACCGGGCGTTGCCGTGGCGACGGCCGCCACGTTGCGCACGTTGCCTGCGACCACGTCTGCCTGGCTGACCTGGTAGGTGCCGGTCAGTACGCAGCTCGCTGCGGGCGCAAGGGCCGCGCAGGTGACGCTTGCGGGAGTGATCCTGCTGTCGGTCACGACCACGTCCTTGAGCGTGGTATTGCCGGCATTGGTGGCGGTGATGGTGTAGGTCAGGGTGTCGTTGAGGCTCACCGCGCCCGAGCCGTCTTCATCGGCATTGCGGGAAAGCAGCTTGGTCGATTCCAGTGCCGGCAGCTGCGCTACCGGGGTGCGCACCGTGTCTTCCGGACTGGTGACGCGGCCGGAACCCGGATTGCCCGGCGTTGAGGGCGAGGTGCCTTCGGCATGGGCGGTGTTGACCACCTCTCCCGCATCCAGGTCGGCCTGGACCAGCGTGTAGCTGCCCGTGCAGACCGTGCTCGCACCAGGCGCCAGCACGGTAACCGGGCAGTTCGGTGCAGTGGCCAACCTGCTGTCCACCACGTTGACCGCGGTCAACGTCAGGTTGCCCGTATTGGTGACCAGGAAGGTGTAGGCAATGGTACTGCCCACGGCGTTGCCGCTGGCCGGACCCGCCGTCTTTTCAATGCTCAGCGACGGCGCCGCCGGCAGGTCCACGGTCGCCTCGTCTTCCGGGCTGGGCACGCGCGGCGGGTTGGGATTACCCGGGGTCGCCGGCGGCACGCCTTCTGCATGCGCACGGTTCACTACCCGGCCCGCATCGAGGTCGAGCTGGCTCAAGGTGTAGCTGCCCGTGCACGAAACGGCGGCACCCGGGGCCAGCGTGGTCGTGGGGCAGACCGGCGCCACTGCCAGCTGCGCGTCCACGATGCGGATGTCGTTGAGGGTGACATTGCCGGTGTTGGTCACCACGAAGGTGTAGGCGATGGTGCTGCCGACCGGGGCGCCCGACGGCGTTCCAGCGGTCTTCACGATCGACAGCGACGGGGCCGACGGCAGGTCGGTCGTCTCTTCGTCTTCCGGGCTCGGCACGCGCGGCGGCGTGGGATTGCCCGGCGTTGCTGGCGGCGTGCCTTCGGCATGCGCCACGTTCACCACCCGGCCCGCATCCAGGTCGGCCTGGACCAATGTGTAGGTCCCGGTGCAAGTGGTGGTTCCGCCCGGGGCCAGGGTGGTGGTGGGGCAAAGCGCTGCCTGCGCCAGCTTGTCATCAACGACCGCAACGCCGGTGACCGTGACGTTGCCGGTGTTGGTGACCAGGAAGGAGTACGCAATGGTGCTGCCCACGGTGTTGCCACTGGGCGTGCCCGCGGTCTTGACGATCGTCAGTGCTGGCGTCGCCTGCAACGGCGTGATTTCTTCGTCCTCGGGGCTCGGCACGCGCGGCGGATTGGGGTTGGAAGGCGTCGCCGGCGGCGTTCCTTCGGCATGCGCCGCATTGACCACCCGGCCTGCATCGAGATCGGCCTGGACCAGCGTGTAACGGCCCGTGCACGTCGTGGCCGCACCCGGTGCCAGCGTGGTGACCGGGCAGACAGGGGCCACGGACAGCTTGGCATCCACCACGGCAATGCCGCTCAGGGTGACGTTGCCGGTGTTGGTGACCACGAAGGTGTAGGCGATGGTGCTGCCGACGGCGTTGCCGGTCGGGGCAGCCGCGGACTTGACGATGCTCAGCGCGGGCGCTGGCGCGTCCACGGGGATGTCCAGCGTCGGATTGCAGAGCGCACTGGTGTTGCCCGCCAGGCACAAGGGCAGGTTGCCCGGGGTGGACACCACGGCAGTATTGCGGACCAGGCCGCTGTCCATGTCGTTCTGGCTGACACGGTAGGTGCCGGTCAGCACGCAGTTGAGCGTGGGTGCCAGGTTGGAACACGTGGTGGTCGAGGGGACGATGCGGGCATCGGACACCGTGACGCTGGCGAGCGTCGTATTGCCCGTGTTGGTCACCGTGATCGCGTAGGTCAGCGTGTCGCCCAGGGTCACCGTGCTCGAGGCGTCCTCGTCCGCATTGCCCGCCAGTTGCTTCACTGACGTCACTGACGGGGTCTGCGCAAGCTCGGTGGTTTCATCGTCTTCCGGGCTCGGCACGCGCGGCGGGGTCGGATTGCCGGGAGTGGCCGGCGGTGTGCCTTCCGCGTAGGCCGTGTTGAGCACGCGTCCGGTGTCGAGGTCCGACTGGGTCAGCACGTAGGAGCCGGTGCAGGTGGTCGTCGCGCCCGGTGCGAGCGTGGAGACGGGACAGGTCGGTGCAGTGATCAGCTTCGAATCGACCACCGCAATGGCGGTCAGGGTGATGTTGCCGGTATTGGTGACCAGGAAGCTGTACGGAATCGTCGAGCCTACGGCATTGCCGCTCGGCGATCCGGCCGTTTTGACCAGCGTCAACGACGGCATCGCCGGCAACACGGAGGTCTCTTCATCCTCCGGGCTGGGCACGCGCGGCGGCGTCGGATTGCCGGGCGTGGCCGGTGGCGTTCCTTCGGCGTAGGCGGTATTGACCACGCGGCCGGCATCCAGATCGGATTGGACCAGCATGTAGGTCGCGGTGCAGATCGTGCTCGCGCCCGGGGCGAGCGAGCTGAGCGGGCAGACCGGCGCGGAGGACAGTTTGTCGTCGACCACGGCAATGCCGGTCAACGTGACATTACCGGTGTTGGTCACCAGGAAGGAATAGGCGATGGTGCTGCCGACAGCCGTGCCGCTGGGCGGGCCCGCGGTCTTGACGATGGTGAGCGCCGGGGCCGAGGTGAGGTCCGTGGTCTCCTCGTCTTCCGGGCTCGGCACGCGCGGCGGGTTAGGATTGCCGGGCGTCGCCGGCGGCGTGCCTTCCGCATGGGCCGTGTTCACCACGCGGCCTGCATCCAGATCAGCCTGGACCAGGGTGTAGGTGCCCGTGCAGGTGGTGGTCGCTCCCGGAGCGAGCGTGGTCACCGGGCACACCGGGGGCGTGGAAAGTTTGTCATCGACGACCGCCAGCGCGTTCAACGTCACGTTGCCCGTGTTGGTCAGCAGGAAGCTGTAGGCGATCGTGTTACCGACGGCGGACGTGCCCGGGGCCCTGGCCGTCTTGACGATCGTCAATGCAGGCAGCGCCGGGTCGGCCGGGATTTCCAGGGTGGGACTGCATGACGCGTTGCTGTTGCCGACGGGGCAGACCCCGTCGGTGCCCGGCGTGGTGATCGTGGCCGTGTTGCGGACCAGCCCGGCGTCCACGTCGGCCTGGGTGACGGTGTACACACCGGTCAGAACGCACGCAGCGGCGGGAGCCAGATCCGTGCAGGTGATGCTGGCCGGCACGATGCGTGCATCGGCCACGACGACCGAAGGAAGCACCATGTTGCCCGTGTTCGTCGCGGTGACCGTATAGGTCAGCACATCACCGACAGCGACGGTTCCGCTGGGCGCGGCGCCGTTGACCAGGCTCAGCGCCTTGGTCGAGGCGAGGCCAGGCGTCAGCGTGAGCGGCGTGGTCTCCTCGCAGTCGTTGCCGATCGCGGCACAGTCCACGGGCGTGTTGCCCTGCACGGCCACTTCATTTCGGATCGCCGTTGCCGTGCTTGGCACCGTGGCCGCCACCTGCACCCGGAAGCGCAGCGTGACCGAGCCTCCGGCCGTGATGTTGACCGCGTTGGTGTTCGAACACACGGCGGCGCTGCACGTGAAGTCGCTGCCGGCCGGAAGGAACGTCGTGTTCGCCGGGACGCCCTCGACCACATCGCCTGCAAACAGGGTGGCGGCCTGGGAACCCGCAACGTGGCGGACGCGGATCTCGTATTCGAGCACGTCGCCCGGCGCCACACTGGAGCCCGGCACGTCGCCGTTCACGGCGCCGAGCACCTTGTCGACCTGGAGCTGGGGCGGAGCGATCGCCGGGAAACTGCACGAGGCCAGGTCACGGCCGCGGTCGCCGCCACCGGCCAAGGACGAATTGCCCGCCAGCGTCATGGTGCCGGTGGCCAGGTCCATCGCGTAGTAGTTGCCCGTCGCGTTGACCACGACGTACAGCCGGCCATCCGCGCCGAACGCCGCGCCGGCATAGAAGGCACCGTTCGGCGCTCCCGTGAAGCGCTGCTGCAGGGTGGCCGTGCCAGCGTCCACATCAACCCGGTAGAGATCCGAACCGGCGACAAGCCAGCCGATGCCATCCTGGTCGAAGGCGATGTCGCCCGAGCCGGTATCCGACGGGGCCACGTCGTAGGTCAACGTGGTGGGGGCACCGGGGGTGTAACCAAACGTCCCCGCCGGGTCCAGCCGATACATGCGGGCGGTCCTGCCGCTGACGGCGGTGACCATGTAACCAATACCTTCGCGCGTCATGCCGGCGCGCGGCAGGTCGGCGGCGATCACCGCACCGGTCTGGTACCAGCCGCCGTTGTTGGCGTCATACGCCCACACTTCACCGCCGGAGCCGTTGGCCCGGGTGTGGAACAGCAGGCGGTTGCGCGCGGCATCCACCATCAAGCCGTTGAGGTTGCCGGGCAGGCTGATGGCCAGGTCGCCCACGGCGCCGTCGGTGCTGGCGCCCGGAACGAAACGTCGGAAGCCCGCTCCGTTCACCACGCCGAAGATGCCGCCATCCGCCGGACAGAAATCCACCGCGGCAATGGCAGGCACTTCGACCGGGCCGATGGTGGCCGAGGCGCGTCCCTCGTAGTCGTCGGGCACCTCCACGGTCTGGCCGTTGTGGGTGACCTCGGCGTTGTTGATGATCTGCGCCGTATCCGGCGCCGTGTCACTGACCTTGACCTGGAAGCGCAGGGTTGCGCCCTGCCCCGGCGTCAACAGGCCGCCATCGGTCGCATCGGCGCCCGCACCCACGCGGAACACAACACGGTTGCCGGCAGCGTCGAATTCCGCGACGTCGTCGCCAGCCGAATCGGTCTCGGCCGGGTTGTCACCGCTGCTGATGCCCCGTCCCTCATCCGAGACGACGCGCAGGCTGCCCGGCACGAACGCCGTGTGCGTCGGGATCGGATCGCGGACCGTGGTGCGCGTCGCACCGTCCTGGCCACTGTTCTGGAAGGAGATGGTGTACTCAAGAATGTCGCCGCGCCGCAACGGACCGGCGGGGTGGGTCAGGTTGCGCACCGTCTTGTCCAGCGAGCTGACCAGATCGGGCACGAACAGGTCCGTCACGAACACCAGCGCATGCGGGAAGTAGGCATCGCCTGTGCTGGTGAACGTCAGGGTGGCGCCGGTGGCGCTGTTGGCCAGCCGCGGGCGCGCAGACGCCGCATTCGCCGCGTTGTTTGAAATGTCGACCAGCTTCAGATCGACGGCGAACTGATTGGCGTAGTCGGGCGTCTTGTTGGTGAAGCGCTCACCGAGCCGGGTGATGCCGCTGTTCCAGAAGTTGTTGGCGGGGCTCAGCGCGTCGCTGACAGCGCCTGCGTTGAGCACGTTTCCGTTGCCGCTCAACTGGAATGCGTCACCGGTGATGTCGCCGTCGCCTTCCCACACCAGGGCGCCCATGAAGGCATTGAACGGACCGCTTGCCGGCGTCAGCAGACCCGACACCGAGGCGGACTGTGCATTGCCGCCACTGACGTAACCGGCGTTGCCATCGAATACCATCAAGCGACGGAAGGGCTTGCTGTCGTCTTCGTACAGGACGATCAACGCCCAGCCGCCGTAGTTCCCGAGCCCACCGCCGTTCCCGGTGACGGCGGTCAGCCCACCGGCGTAGTAGGTTCCGTTGCCCGACGCGGCGACCAGCGCGGTCACGTCCGCGTAAGCGGTGTAGGGCCGGTTGGCGTTCGTATCGCCTTGATCATTGAAGGTGTTCAGGTCCGCAGCGCTGGCTGTCACCGAGCGGTAGGTCCCGCCAGGCAGCCGCAGCTGGATCGTCCGCCGGGCGGCATCGGTGTTGCCCGCTCGCGCGCCCCAGTACAGGCCAGCCGAGCGGATCCGCGCGCCTGCCGGCACGCTCAAGGTGGCCGCGGAGGAGTTCGCCGGCACGGCGGACGGGAGTCCCTCCGCATCCACGTTGATGAACTCCATCACGCGGTTGCCGTTGCCGCCGGTGCTGTTGCTCATGCGCTGGCTGGCACAGTTCGCCGAGCCCGTGCCGGACGTGGCGCAGGTCAACAGGGCGTTGCCGACCATGGCCACATCGCCGCGGACGTTGAAGCTGTGGCGCGGGGCGAGCTGGGCGAATGCGGTCAGCGGCGCCAGGGCCACCAGCACCATCAACCAGAACCCGAAACCAGAGCAACGACGGAAGCGCCCTTGCGGAGAGCGTGCGAGCTGACGAGCCATATCCTTGGAACCCCTGTTGGTGCGGCGGCACAAGCCAATTGCGAAGATCACGCACGCGCACGAAAGCGCACCGCTGGTGTCAGCGGTCGGAGCGGGAGAAATCACGATGCTGCGGCGAGTTGCCGAGCGCCCCATTGCGAGGCGCGCACTATAAGCAGCGACTGTTTACCACTCAATCACGGATGTTTTCATCGCGTGAAATAAAAAGAAATAAACGGTGAAGACAGCCGGCTAGGAGGCCCAGGCGTAGCCGATTGAACGTATGGAACGCACCGGCAGCGGTTGCGCGCCGCCGTCCTCGACCTTGCGTCGCAGCCGGTGGACGACCATCTCAAGCCGATAGGGGTCGAATTCGGGAAGCTGGGCGACGATGTTCTTTGTCAGGTCATCGCGTGACATCGCCGCCCCCGGGGTACGCATCAACGCCGCCAACAGCAGCAGCTCGGCGTGCGAAAGCTGGACCTGCTTTCCTGCCGGCGAGGTCAGACGCCAGCCATCCAGCGCCAGGCTCCAGCCGGAGGCTTTCAGCACCGTGGCGGTTGCGTTGCTGGCTGTTTCCCGCCCACGGCGACGCAACACGCTGCGCAGGGTAGCGGCAAGGACTTCGCTTTCCACCGGCTTGACCAGATAGGCATCGGCACCGCCGTCCAGTCCGCGGATCTGGTCCGCACTGCCCGAGCGCCCAGTGAGCAGCACGACGGCGACGTCATCGCTTTGCCGTAGATGCGCCAATGCACTGAAGCCGTCTTCATCAGGCAGCCCAACGTCGAGCACGACGGCGTCCACGCGCCCCCTCATCAGCTGCCGATACATTTCAAGCGCGCTGCCGGCCGCTTGGACATCGAAACCCATGTCAATCAGGTCCGGCACCAGGATCTGGTCGCGCAACTCATGGTCGTCCTCCACCACGAGGATCTTCGTGTGTTGCCCCGATGAGCCAGACTGCATTGAAGGTCCCCGTCTCGTCTTGTGAGCACATCGCCCGCTGCGCCCGCTGGCTTCAGCCGACGCTCCATCGGGCCGACGTATTCTACCCATTGAATGCAACACGGCGATCGTTGCCCGTCCAGCAGGATTTCCGACACCGGCTGCCAGCACCCGGATCGCAACGGCGCAGCACCGCGCCCCCTATCAAGCCAACTGATGGTCGACATCCCCACCCTCCTCGGTTACAGCGCGGTCGTCCTCCTGCTCATCGCGGTGCTCCTGGGGGCTGTGCGGCCGACCGGGCGACGCATCGCCTGGTTCGCGGCTCCCTTCGCCGCGGGGGCGATCGGCTGCGCTTTCCTGGTGCATCCCAGCGCGTTTCCAGGCAAGACGGGGCTGCATCTGGGGGCCTTCTTCATCTCGCTGGCGTTCGCGTTTGGATGGCAGGCAGTACGTGCGTTCTTCGGGCACAAAGCACGATGGGGCTGGTTGCTGCTGCCATCGCTGGCCTGGCTTGCTGCCGCGTTCGTGTGGTTCGACCGGCTGGGGATGGAAGCGCTGAACGCCACCCTGCGCATCGGCCTGGTTGCGCTGTATACCGGGCTGCCTGCCTACCAGCTGCTGCGGGAACAGGATCCGGGCCTGCCATCGCGGCGGTCGCTCGGCATGGTCTTCCTGGTGGCGAGCGCGCTGGCCGTGCTGGCGCTGCCCTTCACCGTATGGCTGCCGCAACCCCTTGGTGCTGCGCCGGCTGAAACGTGGGCCGTCGTGTTCTTCAATGCGCAGATCCTCATCGAAGTACTTCTCGCCAGCGCGTTGATGGTGACGATGAGCAAGGAACGGGCCGCCCAGCAACTCTACGAGGCCTCCATCCGCGATCCTCTGTCGAACCTGTACAACCGCCGCTTCCTGGAAGATCGCAAGGCGGCGTGGCAACGGGGCGACAGGTCCACTGGACGCTCCCGCGCATTGATCTATTTTGATATCGACCACTTCAAGCGCATCAATGATCGTTTCGGGCACGCCATCGGTGACCAGGTCATCGTGCTGGCCGCGCGCGTCGCGGAGGCTTCCCTGCGGAAGAAGGACTGGGTATTCCGGCTAGGCGGCGAGGAGTTCCTGTGCGTGCTCCCGGACGTGGACCATGCCGGAGCGGTAGAGGCAGCAGAAAGGCTTCGGGCGGCGTTCGAACAGGCAGCACGGACCGTCGGGGAGGAGCAAGTCAGCGCCACGTTGAGCGCAGGGGTTGCGGCGGGAACCGGCGGAAATCCGGACTTCGACGCGCTGCTCGCCGTTGCGGACGACCACCTGTATGCCGCCAAACAGAGCGGACGCAACCGGGTAGTGGGTTGAGCGCCTGGAGGGCGTTGTCTACGCAAACAAACAAAAAGCCCCGACCATGGCCGGGGCATTCATGCAACTGGGTGTCGGAAACGGGAGTCGAACCTACGAGCAGCCGCTTATGACTCCGAAAAAAACTCCTCACTCGCTGGATGCACGATTTTGATCGGCGATAGAGCCCACGAAATCGATGATTTCTTCAATCTCGACGCCCCGGTGATTGGGCTCATCGTCAGATCCCACGCCGGTCTCCGAGAACTCTTGCAGCAATACATCGATCAGCAAGTCGCGGTCACGTTCGGCCAGGTTCTTGATGCCTTCTTCAGGCAGCTGAAAGCTGTACTTCGCTGCGATTTCAACCAACAGAGAATGCAGACGGGAAGAGCTGGAGCGTGACATTTCACTTCACCTTAGGGTCTCTTAACCCATCGCTGTTCCTTGGAATAGCAGTTATGACCTTGCCTTCACCATTCAGGATCACCTTTGCATCCCCCCCGGTAAAAGCAGTCTTGCCACCGGCCTGCTCGGCGATTTTCGCAGGTTCTTTTACCGCCGATAGTATCGCCTTTGCAGAGACACCCCTGCCCCCATCGCGGGAGATCGCCTGATTCAACCCATGCTTCGTGTAACCGGTGATCTTTCCCGCCACCGCGCCAGAAGTACCCGTGACACCAGCAGCTCCTGCACCAATTTCGGTTGCTGTGGCAACCGCTGCCGGATTTGCCATTGCGGCCACACCTACCTCTGCCAGCACTGGAGCAGCCAGAATTGCAGTCAGCGCAGCACCAATTGCCGGTCCGAGTCTGTGGTTTGGATTTCTGGGTGGTGGAGTAATAGGCTGCCCATTCGTGGCGTCGTTGACTACCTTGAAGGCCGCACCACTCTCCCTGCCATCCGGGTCCGTGAACTTGTATGGATTTCCGTTCGCGTACCGATACCGATTGAACTGCCCCACAGGCTGTTCAAACGCAGTCACCGGGTCCACGGACAGGAACATCCCCAACTGCGGATCCATGTACCGCTGCTGCATGTAGTTGAGACCGGTAGCGGCATCACGCACGTGTCCGGTATAGCCAGGACCGTCGGTCAGATCTTCCCCGACAACATCGCCGTAAGGCTCGTACGTCATCCGCTCTATGACGTTGCCATTAGCATCCGTCTTGGCCACGACCGATCCGAGTGCATCGGTATGCAGGTAGCGGACCGTTGTCTGCGCCGAAGCTGGTGCAAGCCAGGACAGTCCGGCTAGAAGGGCGCAGCTCCAGAGCGGTACCGAACCGGCCCTGAGCCTACTGGTTGCAGCCGCCGCTATGTGCGCGAACGCATCGGCGACGCGTCTCCCGAACGCAGTCATCTTTCCCATCCATGAAAGAACCTTGAAGCAAGGCTTTGCCTTCGTAGCACACGTCGCATGTGCTCCGGAAGGGAGGATGCCGGCGAATGCCCGGGAAGCCGACTTACGTTGGAGAGAAGAGCAACTGACTGCCGCCGACCATGGGTCGGCGCTACCGCCCCATACAAAAAGCCCCGACCAAGGCCGGGGCTTTTCGTACAACTGGTGCCGGAAATAGGAATCGAACCTACGACCTACGCATTACGAATGCGCCGCTGGCATGCAATGGCTGCATCACTCGCGATTGCAGGCACCGAATTAGAGCGCAGGAAGATGATGAAATAACACGCAATAAGCACCGTATAAGCCGATGAGCGCGCGACAAGAATTCGTCAACAGCACAAGCAGTGACCATTCGCGGATGCATCCGGCACGTCACTATTGACACGAATGGGGCACATGAAGATCATCAGAACGCGCCGCCCTATCACCATCGGGGCAAATCAACTGCAAAGGGGAACGACTTGCCACTAAGAACTTCAGTGATCGCTTCCGTATGGAGCGCCATAGAACGCTCTCCGTTCTCTCCTGCAGATTTCGAGGTGATAACTGATAGCCGGGACTCCTTGCTCCGGATCACGTTCCGGCACAACCCAGCATATGTGTTTATTCTGACCAAATCAGGATCAAATGCATACACCGCACACGCATCCCCAGGTCAACATGAGACACAAGAGTCTAGGGCGATTGAAAACCCGTCCAAGGTACCCGACCTCATAATTGCATGGGCCAAAGACATCCGTGAAGAGCTTCGGGCCACGATACCCATCTACTCGGAACTCGACGATCTGAGGGACACGATTGAGAGACATGTTAGGGAGCACGTGGATCAGCCTCAGGATCAATTCGATGAAGATGAATCCGATGAGCTCAGAAGCAAGCTGGATGAGCTCATGGCTAAGTTTCAGGAGATGCAAGAGCGCAACGAGTTGACTCAGCAGGAAGTCAATCGCCTCAATCAGGAAATAACGGCAATCAAGAACAATTTGGCCGGTTATCCTAAGGGAACGTGGTACAAGACGGCGGCTACTAGGCTGTTGCTAGCAGTCAGCAAAGTTGGAACATCGAGGGAGAGCCGGCAAGTGCTAGCTAAGGCGGCACAGCGCCTGCTGGGTCTTGACGAGTGACCGCAGAGACAACGTCTTAGCGGTGGATCCTTCTGCAGCGCACCAGGGCCCAGCTACATGCCCGCGGGGATCTAACTACGAGCCAGTAGGTTTAAGCGCCTGCTTCCCGTCTAGAACGATCGGGCGTTAGCAGCGGGCGCTGTTGATTTCATGTATCCGGCGACATCATGAAACGCAGCGTCGTCCTTTCTGCGAGCATGCGACCAGTTCGCTGTGAAGCGCAATGACGCATCCCGTCCCTGATGGGCGCTGCAATGGTTTCATCAGTATTCAACTGTAGATGCGGATGCGTCGCATCCATCAGGCGCGCTGAAGCCGTATTCGGCGCGCCTAAGAGCGTTGCACTAGATATGCGACGCTGAGACACACCAAACCTGAGCTAAAACAATAACTTATTCGCATGAAAAAGGGCCATAAGTGGCACCTAAGCCTGACAGGCTGACCCTCAGCAAGCGCGTCTGCCGGCGCTATCCTGAACCCAGGAGCGCACTAGTGGGGGGATCGTCGATTCCCGTGCTCACCGCCCAACACTCAGAATGACTCGCTGGAACGACAAATAGCCTATACCGCTCAGTCAAGGAGAGTTAAGTGGACCCACTAATGGCAGCCACGAGCTTCGCAACCATCGTTGGGCTTCTCAGCAACTACAAGAGCGAAAGCTCAGGAACGCAGCTTTCCGAGTTTATCCAATGGTTGCGAGAGAAGCGGCACGAGGATGTCGCGGTAGACATCGAGCGCAACCAAATGCTAGCAATCCATCTCAAATCACTTCTTTCGCTGAATCATCAAGAGCTGCTCCTGCGGCTCGATTCGCTGGACGACGTTTTAGCATCCGTTGCTTCCCACATACAGGCCTTTTCTGAATTAGCCACATCCATAAGACCCAGCGGCACTCTTTCTGCCCAAGCAATGTCAATTATCAAGCAGTTTGCCGATTCTGGGGCAAATGAGCTCTGGGAACACAAATCCATCAACTCGACGCGATATCACTTTATCAGCGGCGCGGGGCAGCTCGACGTTCAAGAACCAAGATTCATTGAGGACGACTTGAATATCTTGGTGGAGCTTGGATTATTCAGACTCGATTACGGCAGCAAGGGCACCCGCAAGTTTATTATCACGCGACAAGCAGTCCAACTCGCCAGCGCAGCTAGATAGCGCGCTCGATAAAAATCTATATTCAAGGCGCTCGATAGCCTCAACTCGCCTGCCACGTATAAACCAAAGCCGCAAGGACGATTTGCTGATGAGATTCAAGCAGCCATCCGGAATCGACGCCGATGCCGTAGGCGTAGTATTTTTCGCACAATGTCTCGACGAGCTACTGTACGAGTACACCCCGGCAACATATAAGCCCAGAGTGATGAGCCCCAGCAGCCTAGGAGCAGAGGCACTTTCAATAATTGGACATATAGAAGCCGGATCGATGGATAGGAACCGGCTCACGCCTGTGCTTGAGGAGCTGGCATCAATAATCAAGTCAGACAATGTTGCAAAGCGACTACTGCCATTTGAGTCGGAATTCTACTTATCGTTCAGCGCGGAAGAGAAGCTAGTTGACATCCGGCTGAGACTATCACTGCTAATCAACGTACTCAAAGGGTCGAGATACACTACCGAGCTACAGCATCAAATAATCAAGCTTTGTGCATCTGATAAACAGAAGATGGATATACGCACGTCAGCGAAGAGCTGGGTATCAGCAATGCTTTCACTGGGCTACAGTAAGCAACACATTGCCACCCAGACCTCAGTGTTCTACGACGGAACTGCAGCACTGTCTGATCCAGCGCACCTCGCCACCTTCTTTCGCTCCTTTGACATGCGATCGCACACATACGACGTGCTATTCGTAGCACCGAAAATAATAAAGGAGACCGAGTCCTCCGCTCGATACTTCAGAATTTACTTACCTGACAATGAGGACGACAGAGTCACAATTGCTCATAACGAGGAATTTCGTGCCGAGGAGGACGAACTCCTTGTCGCGGTCTGCGATGTAACAGCGAAGGATCCATATACCGCGAAGAACGACGCAGAGAAGCGGCTAGAACGCCTATCCGACATGTTCGCGCTCTTTCATCACAAGCGCAAAATTCACTGGCAATCCAATGCGCTATCTATTGATGGCGATGCACTGGCCGTCAGAGTCAATGCAGCCACATCCGGCGCAAAACGCTCTCGAGATAGCCTGCCAACAAGGGCCTCACAGAAGCTCGCCGAGGCGATGAATGGGCTTAGCTTTGCTGATCGACAGTCATTTGATCGTTTCATTAGCGTGGTAAGGCTGCATGGGTCAGCCCAGGAAGCAACCAGCTCAGAGGCTCAACTCATCAATCTATGGACTGGCATGGAAGTCCTGGTACCAAGAGCTTCAGACTCAAAGCTTCGAGGGGTACTGAGGCTCATCATGCCATTCCTCAATCATGGGTATTTTAACCGCCTCCTGTTTGCTTTAGCGGGCGACCTATATCGCTGGAATCGCAAAGGCACCTCCAAGCTTCTTAAGCGAGTGCAACAGCCGGACTGGAAGCCGCACCAGAAGCTAGCACTTGCACTGCTCGGCGGAGATTACGAGGAAGTTCGCAGCGACCTATACAAAATGACAGAAGGTTATGCCCTCCTCATGAATCGCTGCTTTGAGATGTCAAAACTAATCTCTAAGAAAGACCATCTCAATGAGCGAATCATTGAACACGAGAGACGCATCACCTGGCAGATCGAGAGGATTTATCGCGCACGCAACTCAATCATTCACGACGGCAAATCACCAAGTCAGACGGATGCATTAGTCGAGAACGCGCATGAATATCTCGATGGCTTCATTGATAGGTTCATAGACTTGTGCGCTCGACACAAGTACGCCAAGACTCTCGACGAAGCGATTGAGTTCCAGTCCAGATATCACTTAGCTTGGAGGAAGCAGCTTCGCGCGCACGGTGAAGTCACCCCCACCGATCTCCTCGAAGTCTGTGGACTCGACGCGCCTTAACGGCGAGGACTTGAACGTACCAGCGATGGCCCCGGAAGCGCGGGAATACTGGGGTATCAGCGAACTCCCCCCCCCCCCGCGCTTCCGGTGAAAGCTGCCAGCTAGAGACTCATGCAGACCGCCAGTGAACGGATGTCTCCCCTCACTGACGGCAGGTTTGCGGCGAAGCATGTGAAGGAATTGCAAAGAAGTCCGCGTGCAAAGCCGGTACCCAGCGCGCCAGTGCGTAAATCCTTGCGAACAATTGACTCTCCATGCCTAAGCCAACCCAACCACCAGCGCCGCTGCTGCTGGGACGTACATCCTTGCCATCATCCACGTCCAATGGTCCATGTGGTCACCCCGGCTAATGTTTGACTCATCCTTGAACATATCGGTCGCAGGGGGTGAGACTTGAAGGGAGCCCAATTTTCGCCGCCCCTACAAGGTGGACCCCCACCTTACGCTTCATACAAGGCACCCATGCCTTGCAATTGCAGGCACCACCTTAAGCACCGCCGCCCGCGAGTTGCACTTTTGACCGCGGCCGCATGTGCTTTGATAGCGTTTCGCATGGGGCAGACGCCTGCCTGCATGTCTATTGCGCAGTGCTTTTACGGCTGAGCCCGCAAAGAACCCAACGCAACACCATGACCAAGTGCGGCACCGTTCGATAAGCTTGCGGGAAACAACAACTGACGTCCTCGCTACAGGAGGCACGAGACTGCGCATGTGTCATGTGGATCGTCAGGAACGCTGCATACTTGGGCGAGCAATCTGTACGTCAAAGCAATCGCCGGAACGTTGCACCCACAGGGCGCTTATCAAATGCACGCCAGACCGCACCAGAAGCTCGCTGAGCGCACCACAGGCGCGACCAGCGGCACCCCTGCACAAACACCGGAAGAATTCGACTCAGCGACTCACAGAGACGTCTATCAGTAGCTAGTTACGTGCTCTCAGTACAATCCCGGAGATAATATCTTGCGCGTCCCCGAAGGGGCGCGCATCTGGAGCCGAGGTGCGAGGGCCGAAGGCCCGAGTACCGCTGGATCCAGGCATGGGACTTCTTTGAACGTAGGCGAGTAAAGATCTACCTTCTTGAAAAGAAGGTAGTTAGCTTTTGATCTAACGCTTATATGGGGCTGCTGACATTATTGTCCCACACGCACCCCAAGCCCTTCAAAACAGACCTACGCGACCGGCTGGTCTCGCTTCTTATCCCGGCTCCTACGCTGGCTTTCACGGTTCTGCTGACGCCTGCGATCAGCACGCGGGTCGCCGGAGGCGCCAGCTGCACCCAGTGCTCGAGTCACCTTGCGCTTGACTGCAGAGCACTCTGCTGCGAACGCACAGTTGTGACAGGGTGCGCCAGCCAAGCTGGACCGACTGCCAATACAAGCAGGCACGTAATCTTCATGCGCATGCTCAGCCACTGCTGACTCCGCAGGATTGGAGACCAAAGCCGTCGCATCGCGCACCATGCTCGCATCGAACATTGATACCGCGCGCGACGGGGTCAGAGGCCCATCAGGCCCGAGATACCGCGCCAGCCGCGCTGGCCTGTCCTTTGCACGCAGCACATCAGCATGGAGTGCCCGCAGCGCAGCCGCATGTACAGGATCTGCTCCGACCGGATCGATAAAGAATCGCTGGTCCCAGTCTTTACGGTACAAACGCTCCCCCATCTCGTCCCATGTGGGATGGCCACGCATCCACGCTGGGAACAACTTTCCGGAGCAAAGTTGATTTGGGAGCGGGGGGTTCTTTGTCTTCCGTCCACACAACCATTGCTCGATGACGATCGCACAGAACAGGTCATAGGGCATACCCAACTCATCCGCCTTCTGACGCGCCTGCCACAAGCTGGTCATGTCTGCGCGGTCATTCAATGCAAAGCTCGACCTCACCGGTTGCTTATGGGGCGCCTCTACTGGATCGACATGTCGAGCCCATGCAGCACGGTATGCCGCGATGTAGGCATCCGTAAACGCCTGCGTCGCCCGCAGCGGTGACATGTAGCGATTACCGACCCAACGGGTGGAAAGGAGTGACGCCTCGTTCGCGAGCAAGCGCTTGTCGATGTACGTCCGCTGGAAGCAGAGCTCCTGCACTTGGCGCTGCATGGGGTAAGTCTGAGCCAACACTTTTTGATAAACGACATTCCTGCGGTGCGCCTCCACGATGTTCTTCGCAGACGTCTTCTTGCGGGCCGGATTGGGACGCTTAGCCCTTGCCTTTCCGTCCGTCGCTTTTGACTTTTTGTTCTTGGCCATTCTCCAAATCCCCCTCGATAAAGACAGTGTTATACCGACCGGCTCGATGAAATCACCGGTCATTTGGTATTTTTTGAGTGGGGCCCGCCCACACGGCTTGGCCCCGGACGTGTGACGGAGTCATGCGAGCCGGAGGCACGACTTCCGCTCTTGTAGCTAGATGTCGATGCCACCGAATCTGACGGGTTGATTCTCGGCCGATCCGGAGTGCTGCTCAGCCGCCACCGTCCGCTAGTAGCGCCAGATGCGGAGGGCCCTTCCGCACCAAGCACTATTGCTTCAGAACAATCAGTTCTGACGCTCGTCCACAGGGGTGACCTGCATCTCTGCGTTCCAACGATCCATTACATGCAGCTGAACATCCGATGCAGTGAGCATTTTCGGATTGATGCGCGCCTTCTTCTTAGTGTCGCGCAGGTAGCTCACGGCGAGATCGACGTAGATCCCGTAGGGAATTCCCAGCATATCGGCAGCCTGCCGCGCAGCCCACAGCATACGGAACATCCTTTCGTCACAAATCCGGAGATCGTAGCGAGCCTTCGACACGCCGAGCCGGGTAGCGAAGGCAATACCGAAATCGTCAGTTGCGTCGAATCCAGTCTTGTCACTGTGTTCAAGTGCGCGGTATTTCCTGCAATCCCCCTCCCTCTCCAGCGCCTGGCTACCAACGATCTCGCGCGCAATAGACACCTGCGCTGCAGCCAGGTTTTCGGGTCCGTGACGAGAGGCGCCGAACAGACTTACGGCGCGGTCAAACTTTTCCTGCATGTCCTTCTCCTAGTTCGATTCGTCTGGGCCGAATGCCCTCGACGGGTTGAACTTTGCCATGCTCCGAACCTACCATCTTGTTAGTCTTCAACTAAAACTTGATTACCTATGACATCGGACAGGCCAGACCTCTTCCAACTTCTGCATGCCATGAACATTCGCATCTTGGGCTCGCTCGACAGCAAGCTCCGCAAGAAGGGGCTTTCGTTGGGCTCCTTCATGATTCTGCAGTTGATCGCTCAGCGCGAGAAAAGCGACAAGCACCGACCTACCCGTGCGGATGTGGCGCGCCATCTGGGCTCATCACCCGCCTCTGTGTCGGTAATGGTCAAGCGGATGATTGAGCGCGACTGGATCTACGAAAGCTGGAAGAATGAGCAATCGCAGCACCTTGAACTGGACGTGGAGGGGAGGGTCGCGCTGAAGGAGGGCTTGCGGATATGGAATGCCGAACACCGCGAGCTAGTGAAGAGCCTCACAGATGATATGAAGACCGGCATCACAAGAGCAGCCACAAAAATCACGGTAGTTCATGAGAACCGGGAGAGAGCTAAGCACCTCAAGAAGACGACTGACAGCTTCCGCGCCCAGGATAAGATGACTAAGGAATGGAAGGCGGAGGCAAAGAAGGCCGAAGAGCGGTTCCGACAGGAAGCTAAGGCGAGGGAGCGGGCTCTAGATGACCTGTGACGTCGGCTCTATGGAGTGTTCCAGCCGGTAACTCCACTTCGCCACCTATGCACTGCGTGCTTATCAAACCTTCTAGGACTTCGATGATTGGATGCTAATCATCCGGTTCCGCGCATTGCGTTCGCTGCCCACCAATGCGCACCAGTCGTTGCACAACGCTCGTCGTTTTTAGGAGCTACACCCCTCTGTCTGTAGTCCACGGATCGCCACAGATCGACCGATAGAGCGGTCCTGATGCACTTTCTCGTTGAGCACGCCCAGTGCCTGATGCACTTTGATGATCAGAGGTTGAAGGCAAGAGAAAGGCCCGCTGACATGTCTGTCAGCAGGCCCGATTACAGAGCATATGTGGTGGTTATCGTGGGCGTATGCCAAACCCCAGTAGAACAGACCCAGCGACCGTCAGTGATTGACCGACTGCAAGTGCGTGCATGTTTGCAATGTTGCCGTAGCCGCTTGCTGATGGGTTGATCAGAAAATAGAGACCGACGCCAAGCCCGGCCAGTCCAAGCACGATGCAAGCGGTAACCGAGCCCTGCTCACCCACACCTTCCTGCTTCGCACGCTGGGCAGTGATTACGGCATCCGGTAGCCGGAGATGACACTTTGGACAGTTGGTGACGTCGCGCCCAGTTGGGATAGCTGCTCCGCAACTCGCACACTGATACGGAGTTGCTGGTTCGTTCACTACGGTCATCGGATCTTCCTTGTCGGTGGTTACGACGATATCTCGCTTGGCTGGCTTAGAACGCAGTGGGCGTGACATGGATGACTCCGTCATGCGTCATCGCAAGCCGGATCTTGGTCTTGGAGCCATTGGTGACTGTATGAGACGTCTCGCGACGATGCGCTGCTCCGTTGTTCAAGGAACACACCCCTTTACCCGCGAATCCAGCACCGATCACACGGTTACCCCCAGGAACCTTAAAGGTTACGGACTCTCCCCGCCGCAAGTGTGCTGCCATGGTTCCATCGATATAGAAGGCAAGAGGGCATGCGGCACCCATTGCGCCAAGGTCCCGCGTGACAATGAGTTCTCCCACCGGAGCATCACCAGCGTCCTGGAACGCAAAGACGCGCTCGACCGGAACGGGCTGAGCTTCGTCCGAAGCGATCGGGCGCGTTACACATCCAGCCACGGCCATCGATAGAGCGACACAGACCACGATCTTCTTCATAACACTCCCTTGTTGTTTGATGCGGTTTTGGCTTGCTGGGCAATTCGAGGCGTGCAAAGCTATATACCGGTAGTGCCTTTTACTGAATAGGTATATGGCCCATGCTCCAGCAGGTTCACTCCCTGTCCCCTCCGCGTGCCCTCGCCTCAGACCATCACCGCCACGTTCGCTCAGCGACTGAAAGAAGCCCGCGCAATGCGCGGCTTGTCTCAGCGCGCGCTGGGAGCACTGATGGATAAGGAAAACGACAAGAACCGAGGTGCTGTGCTCGTCAGTCGGTATGAGCAACAGGTCAACCAAGCAGATATGACCAAGGCTGCCGAGCTCGCCAGTGCACTGGACGTGCCCGTCGCCTACCTGTTCGCTGAAGATGATGACTTGGCTGCGGCCATTCTCGCTTTCGCTAAGCTCCCGGCGGGGGAACGGCAACGCATGCGCGAAGAGCTCGAGCGCTTGGCTGGTCAACAATCCGGCTAAGCGCTTCACGCCGCTAACTTGGCGACAGCCGCCGCCAGCGTGTCCGGGGCCAGATGTGCATACCGCAACGTCATAGTGATGTCTGCATGACCCAAAAGCTCGCGCACAGTGTTGAGGTCCACCCCTGCCCGCACCAGGCGCGATGCGAAATGATGCCGCAGGTCATGGAACCGGAACTGTTCGATGCGGGCATCGGAAATGAGCTTGCCCCACCCTTTCTTGATATCGGTCACGTCGAAGACCTTGCCCGCGCGTCGCTCGCCCGCTTGACCGGCCCAACGCTGCAGAACTTCCATGGCTTCAACGTTCAGAGGGATGTGTCGCTGCCTGCCCGATTTGGCGTTCTCGGCCCGGATGGTCAGCATCTTTGCTTCCCAGTTGATGTCGGCCCACGTCATCGACAGCAGCTCACCCCGTCTCATACCGGTGTTCATGGCTGTAAGAACCACGGGCGTTAGGTGATCGACATACCCATCCATCGGCAAATCAGGCAGAACAGCTTGCCGGTACTTACGCCGCGTCGCATTGGCATTTGCCCTCCCCTCAACCCCAGCAAGATCGCGCGCTGCGAGCGCGGCCCGTAGCATCGCCTCTTCATCAGGAGACAGGAACCGGACAACTTTTCGGCTTGCTGCTGACCGCTGGCGCATGCCCATCAAAGGGTTGGTTTCGATCAGCTTCCACTCAACGGCCCGAGACAAGGCAGAGCGCAGGCAAGCAAAGTCGCGCGCTGCAGTAGCCTTTGTGACGGCATCAGGACCAGTGACACGCCCGCGCCACCATCGCTCCATCGTCGGCACATCAATCTCAATGATCTGACGGCGTAGCAGCCATGGGAACACTGACCGGATGCGATCCGGGTACTGACGACCACCCTTGAGTTCGGCAATAGCCCAAGGCTCGAAGTGATCATTGAGCAGCGCTTCGAGCGTGCAACTAGTGGGCTTGGACTTTGCGAGCGCCGGCAATCCGGACTGAACGTATTCAGCGACTGCTTGCCGGGCTTGGTCGCGGGCCTGATCAAGTGACAGATGTTCGACCGAACCCAACGTACGACGCTTACCGTGCGCCCAGGTAACGATCCAAGCTTTGTGCCCTGACGGCTGCACACGAAGAATCAGACCACGAACCTGGGCGTCCCTGAGCTCGTAGGGGCGATCTCGGGGCTCCGAGGTAAGAACAATGCGTCTGGTGAGTGCGGATGACATTGATCGCTGTCCCGTAAGTGGCGATAAGGCCAACTTAGGACGCCATGCGGGGCGATGTTTGGATAAGGATCGTCCGCGATCAGCCGCTGCACTTCACTTTGCCGCCCCCTCCCCTCAACCAAAACCTGACGACAAGAGCCGAGTCACGCTGCACTGCATTCATCCAAAGAGAGGGGGGAAGCTGGACGACAACGCCGAAGAAATTGACTCTACCGACACACAGATGGTCCACTGCTATCGATGAACTCAACAGTCAGCGCTAGTTGCGCCTAAGCTGCCGGCACGCCCCAAATTCCCCTGGCGAGACCCAACAAAAGTGCCTGCCTGCTGGCAATCGCCTCCTCGTTCCAGCCGTCGAATGGCGTGAGCCCACTTACCGCGCGATCCACGCTGGTATTCGCACCGACCTTGGGCAGCTCCGCGATCGAACGTACCAGTAGCAGCTTGGACTTCGGGTAGACCTTCTTCTTCTCGCTGTAAGCCTTGTTGCCTAGTGACGCATTTATCGGCTTCTCGACCAGAACTAGGTTTCCGACATTGTTGATCACCCTGGCGTCGACAGGCACGCCGAACTCATCCTTGGCGGCATCGCATGGGTTCTGCGGCTGAATGTGCTCGATTTCGAACTCCCTCTCAATGAAGTTCATCAGCCACTTGGTTCCCTCGGTCTCGCCATAAGCTTCCACCTCCAGACCCTGATTGAGCTTGGCGAGGATGTAACGAAGACGATAACCTTGCAAGTCTCCTGCGTTCATTCGCTTGAAAGCGTCCTCAAACTTAGAGGCCAATGAATTCCTAGCCGGCCTGATCCGCTTGTCCAGAAACGCATCAAGCGACTCGGAATCTTTCACCGCTCGCAACTCCGGAGCCCACTTGGCGAAGTTCCGCTCGAAGTCACGAGTATTCTCACGACTGGCAACGTAGATGAAGAACAAATTCTCCACCTCCCGTACTAGGCGAGTGAATAGTTCAGACGGCAGATGACGACCGGCCAGTAGCAGGATCAAGTGCTGGCGTGCTGCGCGGCCGCCAAGGTACTGCAAGCTTTGCAGCTCCGGTCGCTTCTGACCCTTGGCGTCCTGACCCTTCAGGAAGTACGCGTACGCACTAGCGGCATCCAGCAACTCGTTGGCGAACCTCAGCGGATTCCCGTTGTAGCCGCAGATGGGTTCGTTGCTCGAGAACCAAGCATAAATCTGATCTTCTCGCAGCTGCTCTACGTTGTAGCGGCTGAAAATGAAGTATCGCAAGAAGCGTAGTGGCTTCTCCGATGCCGAAAAGATCTTGTCCTGCAACGATTTCCACACCCCCTTTAAAGCGTCAAACTCGCTGGAACTCGCCTTCATAAATAACAAGTTCTTAAGCAGATCCATTGAATCCAGCCCAACGCCTCTGTCGTTGATGGTCTCGAAAATTTTCAGCGCCCTTGCCACATCCGCGGTCTGGATACGGATCAGCTTCACCCGGTTGATCAGGTAGCCGTAGAACCTGCGGAGGCTGCTCATATCTGTCGCAAACTGATCGATCAGGAACGCGGTCGCGACCCTGTGGGCATTGACGATGTTGCTGATCGAGCGTGTTTCTTTTCCATTCGTTGGATCAGCCTGGCCTTTTGCAATGCCAACCAGCACTTCACCGCTATCCATGTACTGCAAGTCCAAGCGATAGCGGAAAAGGCTATTCCCGTTTGCGTCATCGCTGGAATCGGCGATCATCTTCTCCAAAGCGGACGACGGGCTTTCACCCAACGCAGCGATTCGGTCGCGGATCGCGCACAGCGTGACGAACAACGTTGTCATGCGCTGCTGCCCGTCGATCAGATCGAACACGCCGTCACCACCCGGACATACCACCACGCTGCCGATGAAGTACTCCGGCGCCTCACTCGCAGATTGACCATCCAGCTCGTTAAGCACGTCAGTCAACAGCTGCTCGACCTGCTCCGACTGCCAAACGTATTCCCGCTGGTAATCTGGAACTCGATAAAAGTCTTTGAATACTTCAGCAACCGGAATATCGCGACCATTTATACTCTGAGTGCTCATCATCTCCCCTTGGGCACCGAATCACTACATTAAAATTCTTGGACTTGACTCCATCCGCTGATACCACGCTCCTAAAAGCCTACCCAAAAGCGCGCTCGGATCGCAAAGCGTGAACTTCGCAGCCCCGCCACCCAAGCAATCGCGATACGTCCGACAGCTATCACTCAATCCTCCCCAAGGAGCGCAACCGAAGTATTGGGTCGGGCAAGACGGGAGAAAGACAATCAAAGCGATCACGCTCTTTGGTTCGCGCGCTAGCGAGAGAGCCATCGTAGTCGCTATCTGCTAGCAGGAGAAGGATAGCAGCACTAAATTGAGGAGGTGCCTATCAACTCTCGCTCAACCGAGGACCGAAAGCAGCAAAATCGCGCGCTAACGCTGCATTGGAGACCGGATCCGGCCAGTTGTACGCCCGTGAACGCCTCCATCATATGATCGTCCCTCCCACGATCAGCCGATGCATAGGCATCGCGCACCTCTTAGACGTTGCTCGAACCTCCCCTATGGGAGATTATTAATCATTTCCACAGAGTAGGCACAGCAAGGATGGCAACCGCGCTAAATCAAAAGTTCCTTGAGAAGTCCCACGCTGCGATGCTTGCAGCCATTGAGGTATACAACAAGCCAACCTTCTCATATCGGGAAGAAACCTTCTGCATCCTTGCTGTCAATGCATGGGAATTGCTACTCAAGGCAAAAATTCTTAAGGAGGCTAGGAACGACACCAAGGCCATCCAGGTGCGTCTTCCACGCGCCCTAAAAGGAGGTGGGAAAAGCACTAAACAGATGACGGTCAAAAAGAATCGTACTGGCAACGCGATGACTTTGCAGCTGAGCGCTTGCGTCACTGAGCTTGAGAAGTCTAGGGAGCGAGGAGACCGGGTACCCCAAGAAGTTGCCTTGAACCTGGACGCGATGATTGATGTACGTGACAACGCAACGCATTTTATTGTTGCGAGCGCCCTACTGCAACGAAATGTTCTTGAACTAGCATGTGCCAGCGTCCGCAATTATGTGACCCTGTCCAAGGCATGGTTTGACCGAGACTTTGGCTCTTCACTGTCTTTGATGCTCCCGGTTGCCTTCTTCCACGGTACTGAGGAGGTTGGCGCGGTCGTGGTTACACGGGATGAGAAGCGATTAATTGATCGCCTCCAGGCAACAGCGACACAGCCAGCCGCTGATGGAGATTATCAAGTTGCGGTCCGCGTAGATGTGCGCTTACGCCGTTCAAATCTTGACACCGCGGCGAACGTCCAAGTAACCCGGGATGCGGAAGCATTGGCCGTGCGTTTGGACGAGAACCAGCTGATGGAGTCTTACCCATGGTCATACTCTGAACTTCAGGCACAGCTACGTCGGCGGAAACCGGAGATCAAATTCAATGCCGAATTCCACGCGATCAAAAGGCCTTTGATGGCAGAACGTGGGCTAGTCCATTCACGCTTGCTGGATCCAAACAACCCACATAGCAGCAAGAAAGATTTTTATAGCCCGAATATGCGCGACCGCATTCTCGATGAATACGCTGACCGTGGGCTATAGGTCCGCCGCAGTTCAGCAGCAACACCATCTAGACTCAGATTGATGGCCGAAGAACCACGTGGCGCAGCGGACGCTCGTAGGATCGCTTTAATGCGATGTGCCATCAATGTACGACCTTGGGCAACGCAGCAGACTCTAACAAAGATGCCCGACGATTCAGACATGTGCTAAGGAGTGGAGGGCTGTGAGGCTCCAGAGAGTAAGGCACATTGAAGCCGGTTCATCGCAAGCAAGCTGGAAATTGGCACGGATGCGAACCCTCCGCAACTGGCACCATGAAAGCCCAGTCCATGATCGGCTCAGCGTGAGTTCCTCACCAATCAATGGGTTCCGCGTGACCCCCAAACAAAAAACCCCGACCAAGGCCGGGGCTTTTCATACAACTGGTGCCGGAAATAGGAATCGAACCTACGACCTACGCATTACGAATGCGCCGCTCTACCAACTGAGCTATTCCGGCTGAGCAGGCAATTCTAGGGGCTGGGGAACAGCCGGTCAATCACTGGGCCCGGGCAGCATGCAGCAGCGACGGTAGATTGCTTCCGCCTGCTCAGCGGCCATCCGCTGCTGGTCCAGGGAGAGGGCCTGGCGGGACTCGGCCAGCAGCGCATCGGACCAGAACGTGGGGCTCAGCCGTTGCAGCACCTGCCCGTAGGCGTAAGCCGCGACCGGATCCTTGACGGTCCGGTAACCGTGTTCATTAACGCTCTGCAGGCCTGACAGCGCCTCCACGTTGCCGCCGTCCGCCAGCGAATGCAGGTAGCGCAGGGAGGTCTCACGCCACGCCAGCACGTCCTCCTCGCGCTCAGCCAGTTCCTCTGCCGACGCCGCACCCACCGCCGTTCGCACGTCGATGCCGTAGAGCAACTGCGCCTCCACCGAACCCTGCTGGGCCGCGCGCGCCAGCCATGGCGCCCGGTAGAGCGCGGGGTCCTGGCTCAGGGCGACACACTCGCCCAAACGCACCTCCAGCTTGCTCAGGAAGTCCGGATCCAGTCGCATGCCGGCGCGCCGCATGGCCTGCCAGCTCGCTTCGGGTTCCCCGGAGATCAGATTCCTGCAGTCACGCACCACGAGCTCGATTTCATACGTGGCAAGACCGTCACCCGCGTCCGAGCGGGGCTTCAGCGCGAGCACCTGTTGCTTCGCGTCCCCGGCCGTACGCCACGGCGGGGGGCGGTGGATGCTGTAGGCCTTCGCGCCCACCTGCTGCAGCATGGCTGGATCGTAGGCGGAAGATCCGGGGCGGCCTGAAGGCTGCCGGGGCGTCAGCCGCGCGACGGGCATTGCGCTGCCTGCAACACGCCCGACAAGGTCCGCTTCAACAGCCGACACCGTCCCGGGCTGCGCATCGCCACGCCAGCACCAGAGCGTACCGCCGATTGCCACGACAACCACTACGCATCCTGCGATTACCGCTGTCCTTCTCATCGCGTCCCGTGCTCCTGCTGTGTCGCCCTTATAGTGCCCTCAAACGTCACAAGCTGCGCGTGGCCCCAATGCCATTCCCGACAAGCCCCTGACACCCCTGTAGTACGCTGCCCTCCCCTGTACTCCCTCACATGGCCGTGAAAAATCCACTCTGGTTCTGGGGCGCATTCCTGCTGTTCTTCGCGCTGATATTCGCCGTCGGCGTGCCCGTGATGATGTACGGCCAAGCCAGTTACCCCGTGCCGCTCGAGGCCCGAATCGCGCCGGCGTGGGCGCTGACGATGCTGGCCGTCTCCGTGGGTCTGTGGCTGGGCCTGCTCTACGTCTACGTAGACACCCTCGTGCTCGCCGGAGTGCGCTCGGTGCGCCGGATGCACGACATCCTGACCCGCGGTGAGCCGCGCAATGCACTTATCGAGCAGGTGGTCTGCTTGCCCGGCAGCGTCGACGGTTTCCCACAGCTGCGGCTGCGCCTGGCCTTCGACAATCTGTCTGGCACGCCCATCACCGATGAACTCGTGCTGGTGGACAGCAAGCCGATGCAGCGGCGCTACGAAGTCGGCCGCACGCTACCCGCCCGTTTGAGCCGTTCGCCCGGCCCCTATCCCAACATGTCCCTGGAAGGCGGCACGCCGGAGACCAACCACAGCACGCTATGGCTGCGCGCGTCGATCGGCGTGTTGTTCGTGGCAGTGGTCGCGAGTGCGTACGGCGTGGCGTGGCACCTGCAGAACGATGGACTGGGCTGGACGTTTCTCAGCCTTGGGCATCCGCTGCTGATCTGTCCGCTGGTGCTGTGGGTGTTCGTCGTTGGCATACGAATGTTGATGCGCCGGCTGCAAGCGGATGCGGCGGCCAATGCGCTGAAGTATCGCGGCGTGCGCACCGTTGCCATCGTCGACGACGTACGGCAGACCGGTGCGTTTTTCAACGAACAGCCGCAGGTGGAGTTCCAGCTGCGGTTTACCGATGTGGGCGGACAGCCGCAGCGCGCGGTGGTCCGGCGCTACGTGCCGTTGCTTGATCTGGCGACGATTCCACGTGAGACGCTGCAGATTCTTTACGATCCCGGCAATCCGTCGCGTGTGCAGATGGATCAGGATGCTGCTCGCCGAGCATGGCTATGCCGGCCGTCCTGGCCGGCCCCCTCCGGGCCGTCGTAAGCGACGTTGGCAGCGGCTCCTGCCGCTGCCTTCGGCGCTACCGGGACAGGGTGAGGTCAGCGCGCCTTCCACAGCGCGGACAACCCATCGCGCGTGCCGGCAATCCGTTCCAGCGCGGGGTACTGCGCGCCGCCGTGGTAATCGATGCTGATCGGCATTACCCGGTCGAAATGTTTCACCAGCAGGGTGATCGGCGCCTTGCTGTCCCTGGAGCCGGCGACGACCTCCTTCAGCCGCTCGCTCTTGTACTCGCGTCCGTCCACGGCGATCACGGTCATACCCGGTGCAAGACCGGAATTGAAGGCCGGGCTGTCCCACACCACGTCACCCACCACGCCAGCGTCGGTCACGGTAGCCCCGATGGAATAGGTCAGCAGTGCGGCCTTGGCACGGGTTTCCTGCGCCTTGAAGGCCTCGTTCGGGGTATCACGGTAAGCCAGCTTCCAGCCCGCCATTTCCAGCCCGCCGATCAGCGATCCATGCCCATCCAGGCGCTCGCGCAGGAAGCCGGCCCAGTCCGCCGGGGCGATGGTGTTCAAGGTGGCCACCACGTCATCGAAGGTGTACGGATTGACGTCCCACGCGCCGTTGTCCATGCCGAAGAAGGCCTTGGCGAAATCATCCAGGCCGCGCTTGCCGCCGCTCAGCGCGCGCAGCTTGCCCTCCACTTCCAGCCACAGCATCTGCCCGCCGGAATAGTAGTCTTCGCTCATCTGGTAGTTGCGGTACGCCAGACCACGGCGCTGGGCGATGGTCGGGTCGTTGGTGGTGTCCTGCAGCGGCCGCCAGGCCAGTCCGGGACGCCCGCGATCGAATGTCGCCGCCACGTTGGCGAGCATGTCACGCGCCTGGTCGGTACTCCACAATCCGGAACGCGCGGCCAGCACCTGGCCCCAGAACTGGGTCTGCCCTTCGTACACCCACAGCAGGCTGTCGCCCATCGGCACGTTGAAGTTGGCGGTTGCCAGGTCGGCGCCGCGGCGGTACTTGCCGTTCCAGGAATGGTTGTACTCGTGCGGCAGCAGATCGCGCGCCCACCAGTTCTTGTCCCACTCGGTGAAATAGCCCACATCGCCGCTGTTTTCGCTGGAACGGTGGTGCTCCAGCCCGATGCCGCCCAGCTTGTCGGTCAGGGCCAGCAGGAAGTCGTAATGATCGAAATGGCGTGCGCCGTACAGCTTGTCCATCTGCTGCACCAGCGCGCGGTGCGCCTTCAGTTGCTCTGCGCTGGCCTTCAGCGATTTGGCATCGTCGGCGAAGACATTGAGGTGCACCGGCTGCTTCGCACCGGGATCCAGGTCGAAGCGCTGGAAGTGCTCGCCGGCAAACAACGGCGAATCCACCAGGTGCTCATAGCTGATCGGCTTGAATACCACGGTGTCGCCGTCGCGGCGCTCGGTTTCCAGCGCGGTCGCATAGGACCAGCCGGCCGGCAGGGTCACGCTGGCCTGCGCCTGCAGCCCTCCGGCATCCACCCCGCTGGGATACAACGAACTGGCGTTCCACTGCAGGTTGAGCATTTCCGGGGTCATCACCACGCGGCCCTGGCTGCCGCCCTGCGAAGACAGGTAACTGAAGCGCGCCACCACTTCGGTGGCGCCCTGCGGCACGTCCACCTTGAAGGCATACACGTTGAACTGGTCACGCTGCCACTTCAGCGGCTTGCCATTGGCGGTGACCTGCAGGCCGGCCAGTTTGTCGATCGGGCCACTGGGCGAATGGTTGCCCGGCAGCCACTGCGGATACAGCAAGGTCAGCGGGCCCGGCTTGGCCGGCACCGTGGCGGTGACCTTGAAGATGCGGCGGTCCAGGTCACGTGCGTCGACGTTGATGCGCAGCGTGCCGGGCCAGGCACTGCCAGCTGGCGGCGGGGTCTACGCGAGTGCCGGCGTTGTCGTCAACGAGAGCAGGACGGACAGCGCCAGGGCACGGGTTTTCATCGGCAGTTCCAGCAGAAGGGGAACCTTGATCCTAGGCCCACGGCAATGCCCCGCCCCATGGCCAAAGGTCACGGATCGGCCGGTGGCCGGATTGGGCAAAGTCGGGTGGGAATCGCCCGGAACGGCAAACGCAAAGGCGGCCGCTTCGCTCGCCGACCATGGGTCGGCGCTACCAGAGGCTGCGCGGTGGTCAGTCGACCAGACGCAGGCGCAGTTCCTTGGGCAGGGCGAACACCATCGATTCGGGTTCGCCTTCCAGCTCGCCGATGCCGTCGGCACCGAGTTCGCGCAGGCGGGCCAGCACGCCGTCCACCAGCACCTGCGGTGCCGATGCACCGGCGGTGACGCCGATGTGCTGCTTGCCGATCACCCACGCGGGATCGATCTCGTGCGCGCCGTCTATCAGGTAGGACTCCACGCCTTCACGGCGAGCCAGTTCGCTCAACCGGTTGGAATTGGAGCTGTTCGGCGAGCCCACCACCAGCACCAGGTCGCAGCGCTTGGCCAGGTCGCGCACGGCGTCCTGCCGGTTCTGCGTGGCGTAGCAGATGTCGTCGTTCTTTGGCCCCTGCATGGCGGGGAACTTGGCACGCAGCGCATCGATGATGCCGCGCGTGTCATCCACCGACAGCGTGGTCTGGGTGGTGTAGGCGAAGTTTTCCGGCTGGTCGAGCACCAGCGAGGCCACCTGCTCCACGTCTTCCACCAGGTAGATCTTTCCGGTGCCCGCTTCCTGGTTCCACTGGCCCATGGTGCCTTCCACTTCGGGGTGGCCGGCATGGCCGATCAGCACCACGTCGCGGCCGGCGCGGCAATGGCGCGCCACTTCGAAATGCACCTTGGTCACCAGCGGGCAGGTGGCGTCGAACACTTTCAGGCCACGGCGATCGGCTTCCTGGCGCACCGCCTGGGATACGCCGTGTGCGCTGAAGATGACCGTGTTGTTGTCCGGTACTTCGTCCAGTTCCTCGACGAAGATGGCGCCACGCTGCTTCAGGTCGTCGACCACGAAACGGTTGTGCACCACTTCATGGCGCACGTAGATGGGTGCACCGAGCGTTTCGATCGCGCGCTTCACGATCTCGATCGCACGATCGACACCAGCACAGAAACCACGCGGATTGGCGAGCAGGACATCCATCTATCAACGTCTCCCGGCGTCGGCCGGCTTGGGGGGTTACGGGGTCGTATTATCCGCTTTTTTGGACGACTTGCCCTCGAACAGGCCAAACACCGCGATACCGACGGCGCCTACCACGATCGCCGCATCGGCGATGTTGAACGAGGGCCAGTAGTGGTCGCCCACGTACCATTGGATGAAATCCACCACATGGCCGTGCACCTGGCGGTCGATCACGTTGCCGATGGCCCCGCCGATCACCAGCGCGAACGGCAGCGCGCTGCGCCAGTTGCTGCGGGCGGTGCCGTACAGCCACCACGCCATCAGGCCGCTGATGCCGATCGCCAGCACGGTGAAGAAGTACTTCTGCCAGCCGCCGGCATCACTGAGGAAGCTGAACGCCGCCCCGGTGTTGTAGGTGCGGAACCAGTTCCAGAAGCCTTCGATGACCGGCACCGGCTCGTATTCGGGCAGGCTGGACAGCACCCAGGCCTTGCTCCACTGGTCCAGGATGATGACCACCACCGACAGGACCAGCCAGATCAGCGCGTTCGGACGCGGACGGACGGCGGTCATCAGAACCACCGCCGATCTTCGCCGGGACCGTCGATGTTGTCGGCACAGCGGCCGCAGATCTCAGGATGCTCGGCCACGCTGCCCACGTCGGCACGGAAGTGCCAGCAGCGCACACACTTGGTCTTGCTGGTCGGCTGGGCACTGACGAACACTTCCTCGGTGGTCGCCGGGCGCACCTGCACGTCACCGCTGATCAGCAGGAAGCGCAATTCCTCGGCCAGCGGCTGCCAGCGTGCGGCCTGCTCTTCGCTGGCGGCGACGGTGATCTCCGCTTCCAGCGCGGCACCGATGGCACCGTTGGCACGCATCGGCTCCAGCACCTTGGACACCTGCTCGCGCAGGGCCAGCAGCTGGTCGAAATCGGCGGCGGACAGTTCAGCATCGGCCGGCAGCGGCGCCAGGCCGTCGTACCAGGTGTCGAACAGCACGTGTGCGCTGCGCTCGCCCGGCAGGTAGCCCCACAGCTCGTCGGAGGTGAAGGTCAGGATCGGGGCGATCCAGCGGGTGAACGCTTCGGCGATGTGGTACATCGCGCTCTGCGCCGAACGCCGGCCGCGTGAGTCCTCGCCCATGGTGTACAGGCGGTCCTTGGTCACGTCCAGGTACAGCGAACCCAGGTCCACGCTGCAGAAGTTCAGCAGCAGCTGCACGATCTCGGCCATGTCGTAGCTTTCGTACGCCGCCTTGATCTTTTCCTGCAGTTCGAAGGCGCGGTGCACGATCCAGCGGTCCAGCGCGACCATGTCGTTGAGCGGGCGCAGGTGGACGGCCGGATCGAAACCGTCCAGGTTGGCCAGCAGGAAGCGTGCGGTGTTGCGCAGCCGACGGTAGGCATCGGCGTTGCGCTTGAGGATCTCCTGCGACAGCGACATTTCATTGCTGTAGTCGGCCGAGGCGATCCACAGGCGCAGGATGTCCGCACCCAGGGTCTTCATGATGTCCTGCGGCTCGATGCCGTTGCCCAGCGACTTGGACATCTTGCGGCCGTGCTCGTCCACGGTGAAACCATGGGTGAGGCACTGCTTGTACGGCGCATGGCGGTCGATCGCCACACCGGTCAGCAGCGAGGACTGGAACCAGCCGCGGTGCTGGTCGGAACCTTCCAGATACAGGTCGGCGGGCTTGCCGAAGCCACGCGCCAGCAGCACGCCTTCGTGGGTGACGCCGGAATCGAACCAGACATCGAGGATGTCGGTGACTTTTTCGTAGTCGGCCGCTTCGGCGCCCAGCAGTTCGGCGGCGTCCAGCGAGTACCAGACGTCGATGCCGTCCACCTGCACGCGATCGGCCACGGCCTGCATCAGCTCCACGCTGCGCGGGTGCATTTCACCGGTGATGCGGTGGGTGAACAGTGCGATCGGCACGCCCCAGGTGCGCTGGCGGCTGATGCACCAGTCCGGCCGGCCATCGACCATGCTCTGGATGCGCGCCTTGCCCCAGGCTGGGAACCAGCCCACGTTGTCGATGGCGGTCAGCGCATCTTCGCGCAGCTTCGCCTTCTCCATGGAGATGAACCACTGCGGGGTGGCACGGAACACCACCGGCTTCTTGTGGCGCCAGCAATGCGGGTAACTGTGGGTGATCTCGGCGAAGGCCAGCAGTGCGCCGGACGCGCGCAGCACCTCCACGATCAGCGGCTGCGCCTTCCACAGGTGCACCCCGGCCAGCACGACATCGCCGGCCGGCGGGGTCGACGGCAGGTACACGCCCGCGCCGTCGATCGGATTGATTTCACCGGCGTGGTAGCGCTCCAGCAGGCCGTACTGCTGGCTGACCGCGTAATCCTCCTGGCCGTGGCCGGGGGCGGTATGCACCGCACCGGTACCGTCTTCGTCGGACACGTGGGCGCCATTGAGCAGCGGGATATCGCGCTGCGGATAGAACGGGTGGGCCAGCAGCAGGTTTTCCAGCGCCGCGCCGTTGGCGTGGCCGTGGCTGACCACGTCCTGCACGCCATAACGTGCCAGCGAGCGGCCGGCCAGCGCGGTGGCCAGCACCAGCCAGCGACGGCCGCCTTTGTGCGCCGGGCCCTCCACGAGCGAGTACTCGATGGCCGCACCCAGCGACACCGCCAGCGATGCCGGCAGGGTCCACGGGGTGGTGGTCCAGATCGGCACCGCCACTTCCACGCCTTCGGGCAGGTCCACGCCGAAGGCCGCGGCGAGCGCCTTGGAATCACGCGCCGTGTAGGCCACGTCCACCGTCGGCGAGACCTTGTCCTGGTATTCGATTTCCGCTTCGGCCAGCGCCGAACCACAGTCGAAGCACCAGTGCACCGGCTTGGCGCCGCGGATCACGTGGCCATTGGCCACGATCTTGGACAGCGCGCGGATTTCGTTGGCTTCGAATTCGAAGCTCAGCGTCTTGTACGGGTTGTCCCAGTCGCCGGTCACGCCCAGGCGCTTGAAGTCGGCGCGCTGGATCTCGATCTGCTCCTCGGCGAACTCACGGCACTTCTGCCGGAATTCGACCGCATCGAGCTTCACCCCGACCTTGCCCCACTTCTTTTCGACCGCGATCTCGATCGGCAGGCCGTGGCAGTCCCAGCCCGGCACGTAGGGCGCATCGAAGCCGGCCAGATAGCGCGACTTGACGATGATGTCCTTGAGGATCTTGTTGACCGCATGGCCCAGGTGGATGCGGCCGTTGGCATACGGCGGGCCGTCGTGCAGCACGAACAGCGGGCGGCCGGCGGCGTTCTCGCGCAGCTGCGCGTAGAGCCCCTGCTCTTCCCAGCGCGCCAGGATGCCCGGCTCGCGCTTGGGCAGGTCGCCGCGCATCGGGAATTCGGTGGCCGGCAGATGGAGGGTGGCTTTGTAGTCCTGGCTCACGCAGTGGCTCGCAATCTATGTTCGGAAAGGATGGCGCGCGCCTGTTCGGCATCGCGGTGCATCTGGTCGGTCAGTGCCGCCAGATCATGGAACTTTTCTTCGTCGCGCAGCTTGGCCACGAACTCGACGTCGATGTGTCGACCGTACAGGTCGCCCTGGAAATCGAAAAGGTGGGCTTCCAGCAGCGGCTCCACGCCGTCCACGGTGGGACGGGTGCCGAAGCTGGACACCGAAGGCCAAGGCTGCTCGAAAACGCCGTGCACCAGGGTGGCATAGATGCCCGACAGCGCCGGCGTCTTCGGGAAACGCAGGTTGGCGGTGGGATAGCCAAGCGTACGGCCCAGCTGGCGTCCGCGCACGACCCGTCCGCCGATCGCGTAGGGCCGCCCCAGCAGGTCGCTGGCGTGGTCGAAATCACCGGCCAGCAGCAGCTGGCGGATGCGGGTGCTGGAGATGCGCTCACCGCGCAGATGGACCGGCTCGATTTCATTGGCCTGGAAGCCGAGCTGGGCGCCCATCTGCTGCAGCAACGCCAGGTTGCCGCGCCGACGATTGCCGAACTGGAATTCCGGGCCGATCCACACTTCACGCGCGCTCAGCCGTTGTACCAGCAGGCGCTGCACGAAGTCCTCGGCCTGCATGGCGGCCATGCGCGCATCGAAACGCAGCAGGCCGATGGCATCCACGCCGAGTTCGCGCAGCATCTCCACCTTGCCGCGCGCCAGCGTCAACCGCGGTGGCGGCGTGCCCTGGGCGAAGAACTCGCGCGGCAACGGCTCGAAGGCCACGGCCACGGCCGGCACGCCCAGCGCGCGGGCACGGGCGACGGCGTGGCGCACCAGCGCCCGGTGGCCCAGGTGCAGGCCGTCGAAGGCACCAATGCAGACCACGCTTCCGTGCGGGAACAACGCCCCGCCCTCAACGCTTCGAAACAACCTGCTCATCAACTCCGCTCGCGGCCGGCACGGGCCGCTGGATCAACTGTGGTAACCATGAAGTATAGCCGTGGTGGCCGTGGATCAATGCCCACGCAGGTCGCGCGGACGCAGGCCCAGCGCCACCTGCACCAGCAGGTAGGTCGCCCCGCCCGCCCCGACCAGCAGCGACAGCGCGCCGATCCGCTGCCACAGGCCCATCGGCGAGAACGCCGGCAGCCAGTACAGCAGGGCCAGCAGCACGCCTACCATCGCCACGCACGACACCGCCAGGCGGACCAGGAAACGCGACCAACCGGGGCGGCGCTCATACACGTCGGTCTTGCCCAGCCAGTACCACAGCAGCCCGAGGTTCAGGTAGCTGGACAGCGCACTGGCGATGCCGAGCGCCAGATGCAGCCCCGGCTGCTGGCCCAGCGCCTGCATGACGCCCTGCGCGCGCAGCTCCGCCGGCACCATCACCTGGTACAGCACCGCCAGCAGGGCGAAGTTGAACACCATGTTGGCCACCAGCGCGGCGATGCCGGCGCGCACCGGGGTGCGGGTGTCCTGGCGGGCGTAGAAGGCCGGCAGCACGACCTTCAACAGCGCAAAGGCCGGCAGCCCGAAGCTCAGGCCGTATACCGCCAGCGCGGTCATGCGGGTATCGAACGCGCTGAACTGGCCGTGCTGGAAGATCGTGGCGATCAGCGGTTCGGCCAGCAGCAGCAGCCCCAGCATGGCCGGGATGGAGATCAGCAGGGTCATCCGCAGGCCCCAGTCCAGCGCATTGGAGAAGCCCGCGCGGTCGGTGCCGACGTGATGGCGTGCCAGCGCCGGCAGGATCACCGTGCCCAGCGCCACCCCGAACACGCCCAGCGGCAGCTCCAGGAAGCGGTCAGCCAGGGACAACCAGGACTGCGAACCATCGATCAGCCTGGCGGCGATGACGGTGTCCAGCAGCAGGTTGATCTGCGCCACCGACGAGCCGAACAGGGTCGGGATCATCAGTGTCATCACCTTGCGCACGCCGGGATGTTTCCAGCCCCAGCGCGGCAGGGTGAGCAGGTTGATGCCCTTCAGCGAGGGCAACTGGAACAGCAACTGCAGCATCCCGGCCACCAGCACCGACCAGCCCAGCGCCAGGATCGGCACGTCCATGCGCGGGGCCAGCCACAGCGCGCCGCCGATCATGCACAGGTTGAGGATGACCGGGGTCAGCGCCGGCATCGCGAATTTCTGGAAGCTGTTCAGCGCCCCGCCCGCCAGCGCGGTCAGCGAGACGAAGAACAGGAACGGGAACGTCAGCCGGAACAGGTCGACCAGCAGGCCCTGCTTGGCCGGATCGGTGGTAGCGCCGCTGGCGAACAAATTGGCCAGCTGCGGCGCGAAGATCAGCGCCAGTGCCGTCACCACCATCAACACGCCGGCGAGCGTCCCGGCCACCCGGGCCATCAGGTCGCGCAGCTCCTCGTGGCTGCGGGTCTCCTTCACTTCGGTGAACACCGGCACGAAGGCGGTGGCAAAAGAGCCCTCGGCGAACAACCGGCGCAGGAAATTAGGTACCCTGAAGGCGACCCAGAACGCGTCCGTCGTGGCGTTCGTACCAAAAGTCGTGGTGATGACGGTGTCCCGTACGAGCCCCAACACCCGCGAAACCATTGTCATGCTGCTGAACGACAGCAGGCCCCGCAGCATCTTGGGTGAACTCACTCAAACATCCTCTTGACAATCGACTTGACGTACATTTCTCGAGTCATCATACTAGCTAGCTTGCTGTTCCCATAACACCGATTTTTCAGGAAACCACCACCGTGGCCAATATCAAGTCCGCCAAGAAGCGCGCCAAGCAGACCGTCGTGCGCAACGCGCGCAACGTGGCTCAGCGCTCGATGCTGCGCACCGCTGTCAAGAAAGTGATCAAGGCTCTGGATAACAACGATGCAGCCGGCGCCGAAGCCGCTTTCACCGTTGCCCAGCCGATCCTCGATCGTTTCAGCGCGCGTGGTCTGATCCACAAGAACAAGGCTGCTCGCCACAAGAGCCGCCTGACCGCCCGCATCAAGGCCCTCAAGGCCGCCTGATCAGGCGAAGTCGCCCGCACCCCCAGGGTGTTGGCTGCTACTTGAAACCCGGCTCCGGCCGGGTTTTTTGTTGCCTGCTGGTTGGCGGCGAGTTGGCGGCGAACGGCGGCGCCCCTCGTGGTAGGTCGCGTAAAGCCCTCTCTGATTTGGGCCGGGCGGTGGGGCTGGTCGGGGGACGGCAACAGCCGCATCCTGCGGGCCTCGTTTCGCGCCATCCTTGGCGCTCAACGCCCCCGCCCAGCCCCACCGCCCGGCCTTGCCGGAATTCTGCGGCCGCCCACCACGGAAAAAGAAAAGCAGATCGGTAGCGCCGACCCATGGTCGGCGGAATGCTCCCGCCAACGGCCCGCTGCGCTCGCCGACCATGGGTCGGCGCTACCGAGAGGCACGGTGGCGCGTCGGGTGGAGGAGCCCCTGAGTCAGGGGCGGCCGCGAAGCGGCGGGGTGTGGGTGCTGGTGAGACGGGGCCCGCGGTTTGCGCAGCAAAGCGTGGGAGCGGCAGCGCGAATGCGATGACGTGGACCCGCGCCAAGGATGGCGCGAAACGAGGCCCGCAGGAGCGGCTCTTGCCGTCCCCCACCAACCCCTCCCGCCCGGCCCAACCCAGAAATCAAGCTGTAGAGCGACCCACCACGAGGGGGTCCGCCGTTCGCCGCCAACCCGCCGCCAACCAACAGCCACAAAAAACCCGGCCGAAGCCGGGCTTTTCGCGCAATGCCAAACGAAGACGATTACTCGCCAGCCGCGTGTCGCGCCTGCAGCTCGTCTTCCTTCTGACGATCGAAGAACGCCATGATCTTGCTCATCACCGGGAACGTACCCTCACGACCCAGCGCCGACACCAGGAACCACGGCTCCTTCCAACCCAGGTCCGCAATGATCTGCTCGGCCGCTGCCTTGGCCTCGTCCTCGAACATCAGGTCAGCCTTGTTCAGCACCAGCCAGCGCGGCTTGTCGAGCAGCTCCGGATCATGCCGCTCCAGCTCGCGCTCGATCGCACGCACCTGCTCCACCGGCGAAATTTCCACCCCGCCTTCCATCGGCGAAATGTCCACCAGATGCAGCAGCAGACGGGTGCGCTGCAGGTGGCGCAGGAACTGCGCGCCCAGCCCAGCGCCGTCGGCGGCACCTTCGATCAGCCCGGGAATATCGGCGATCACGAAACTGCGGTAGTTCTCCACCTTCACCACACCCAGGTTCGGGTACAGCGTGGTGAACGGGTAATCAGCCACCTTCGGCGTCGCCGCCGACACCGCACGGATCAGCGTGCTCTTGCCGGCGTTCGGGAAGCCCAGCAGGCCAACGTCGGCCAGCAGCTTCAGCTCCAGCTTCAGCGAGCGCTCTTCACCCGGCTCGCCCGGCAGCGCCTGGCGCGGCGAGCGGTTGGTCGAGCTCTTGAAATGCATGTTGCCCAGGCCGCCGCGGCCGCCCTTGGCCACCAGCAGGCGATCGCCGTGCTGGGTCAGGTCACCGATCACTTCATCGGTGGCCACGTTGGTCACCGTGGTGCCAACCGGCACGGTGATGACCAGGTCTTCGCCGCCCTTGCCATAGGCCTGGCGGCCCATGCCGTTCTCGCCGCGCTGCGCCTTGAAGATGCGGTCATGGCGGAAATCGACCAGGGTGTTGAGGTTCTCGTCGGCGCGGATCCACACGCTGCCACCGCCGCCGCCATCGCCACCATCGGGGCCACCGAGCGGGATGAACTTCTCGCGACGGAAGCCGATACAGCCATTGCCGCCGTTGCCGGCGAACACTTCAATTTCTGCTTCGTCTACCAGTTTCATTTTTCGATGCCTGCGATGGGCGCGGCAGCCTGCCGTCGCCTTGGGATTCTACTGCCCCGGCGTCGCCAGGGCTCGGCCACCTGCGCGGTGGACCGGATGTACCTCGAAACTACCTGCTGCATCCAACGAAAAACCCCGCCGAAGCGGGGCTCTTCTGCAGCGCACCCATGACTGGCATGGGCGCCAGCCGCGCCTGGATCAGGCTTCGGCCGAAACCACGCTGACGGTGCGACGCTTCTTCGCACCCTTCACCGAGAACTCCACCTTGCCGTCCACGAGGGCGAACAGGGTGTGGTCACGGCCGAGGCCGACGCCGGTACCCGGGTGGAACTGGGTGCCGCGCTGACGCACGATGATGTTGCCGGCGTCGATGGCCTGGCCACCGAAGATCTTCACGCCGAGGTATTTCGGGTTGGAGTCGCGACCGTTGCGCGAAGAGCCTACGCCTTTTTTATGTGCCATGACCTATCTCCTTACTTGCTGCCACCGGCAATGCCGGTGATCTCGATTTCGGTGTAGTACTGACGGTGACCCTGGCGCTTCATGTGGTGCTTGCGGCGACGGAACTTGATGATCCGGACCTTGTCGGCACGACCCTGGGACAGGACGGTGGCAGTGACCGCAGCGCCGCTCAGGGCGTCGCCGATCTTGATGCCATCGCTGTCGCCGAGCAGCAGGATGTTGTCGAACTTGATCTCGCTGCCGACTTCGACTTCGAGCTTTTCCACGCGGAGCTTTTCGCCCTGCGCGACGCGGTATTGCTTACCGCCGGTGACCAGTACTGCGTACATGACCAGACTTCCTTTGTAGTTATTGTGGTCTATTGACTGCTGCCATCGAGGGCAGACAGGAGCGAAATTGTACCGGCACACCCGGCCCCGGTCAACCCTCCCCCACACCCCGCAAACCCAGGCGCGACAAGGCCTTCATCACCCTGTACGTCAGTCTCATGTGCTGCGACAGGCGGCTGGCATTGTCGCCCATTGCCCCCATCTGGTCTGCTCGGTAGGCTGCTTGATTGCCCTCCCCGACGCCCTTCCTGCTGGCCGGGCCCCAGCCCAAGCCCCCAACACCGGATCCCCCATGGCGATGGATTTCATCCGCATCCGCGGCGCGCGGACGCACAATCTCAAGAACATCGATCTCGATCTGCCGCGTGACAAGCTGATCGTGATCACCGGGCTGTCCGGCTCGGGCAAGTCCTCGCTGGCCTTCGACACCATCTACGCCGAGGGCCAACGCCGTTACGTGGAATCGCTGTCGGCCTATGCCCGCCAGTTCCTCAGCGTGATGGAAAAGCCGGACCTGGACCACATCGAAGGCCTGTCCCCGGCCATCTCGATCGAGCAGAAGTCGACCTCGCACAATCCGCGGTCGACCGTCGGCACCATCACTGAAATCTACGACTACCTGCGCCTGCTGTACGCGCGCGTGGGCACCCCGCGCTGCCCCGACCACGGCTATCCGCTGGAAGCGCAGACCGTCAGCCAGATGGTCGACCACGTGCTGACCCTGGACCCGGAACAGCGCTACATGCTGCTGGCACCGGTGATCCGCGACCGCAAGGGCGAACATGCGCAGGTGTTCGACCAGATGCGCGCGCAGGGTTATGTGCGCGTGCGCGTGGATGGCGTGCTGTATGAAATCGATGAGGTGCCGCCGCTGGCGCTTCGCCAGAAGCACACCATCGAAGCAGTCATCGACCGCTTCCGCCCGCGCGAGGACATCAAGCAGCGCTTGGCCGAGAGTTTCGAAACCGCGCTGAAGCTGGGCGATGGCATGGTCTCGGTGCAGTCGCTGGACAACCCGGAAACGGCGCCTGCGCTGTTCTCCTCCAAGTACTCCTGCCCGGTCTGCGATTACTCGCTGCCGGAACTGGAACCGCGCCTGTTCTCGTTCAATGCGCCGATGGGCGCCTGCCCCGGCTGCGATGGCCTGGGCATGGCCGAGTTCTTCGATCCCTCGCGCGTGGTCGTGCATCCCGAGCTGCCGCTGTCGGCCGGTGCGGTGCGCGGCTGGGACCGTCGCAATGCCTATTATTTCCAGCTGATCGCCTCGCTGGCCAAGCACTACAAGTTCGACGTGGACGCAGCCTGGAACACCCTCCCGGCCAGCGTACAGAAGGCCGTGCTGTACGGCAGCGGCGATGAAACCATCAGCTTCACCTACTTCACCGAAGCCGGTGGCCGCACCCAGCGCAAGCACCGCTTCGAAGGCATCATTCCCAACCTGGAACGCCGCTACAAGGAAACCGAATCGGCGGCGGTGCAGGAAGAACTGGGCAAGTACATCAGCGAGCAGAGCTGCCCGGAGTGCAAGGGCGCGCGCCTGAACCGTGCCGCGCGCAACGTGTTCGTGGCCGACCGTCCACTGCCGGACCTGGTGGTGATGCCCATTGACGAAGCACTGAAGTTCTTCAGCACGCTGAGCCTGCCCGGCTGGCGTGGCGAGATCGCCAGCAAGATCGTCAAGGAAATCGGCGAGCGGCTGGGCTTCCTGGTCGACGTGGGCCTGGATTACCTCAGCCTGGAGCGCAAGGCCGATACGCTGTCCGGCGGCGAAGCCCAGCGCATCCGCCTGGCATCGCAGATCGGCGCCGGCCTGGTCGGCGTGATGTACGTGCTGGATGAGCCGTCCATCGGCCTGCACCAACGCGACAACGAGCGCCTGCTTGGCACCCTCACCCGCCTGCGCGACCTCGGCAACACGGTGATCGTGGTGGAGCATGACGAAGATGCGATCCGCCTGGCCGACTACGTGCTGGATATTGGTCCGGGCGCAGGCGTGCACGGCGGTGAGATCGTCGGCCAGGGCAGCCTGCAGGACATCCTGGACGCGCCGCGTTCGCTGACCGGCCAGTACCTTTCGGGCAAGCGTGCGATCGAGATCCCGGCACGCCGGCACAAGCCGAACCCGAAGATGACCCTGCACCTGCGCGGGGCCAGCGGCAACAACCTGAAGAACGTCGACCTGGCCATTCCGGCGGGGCTGATGACCTGCATCACCGGCGTGTCCGGTTCGGGCAAGTCGACGCTGATCAACGACACGCTGTTCTCGCTGGCCGCCAACGAGATCAACGGCGCATCGCACGATATCGCCCCGTACAGGGAAATCGACGGGCTGGACCTGTTCGACAAGGTGGTGGACATCGACCAGTCGCCGATCGGTCGTACCCCGCGTTCGAACCCGGCCACCTACACCGGCCTGTTCACTCCCCTGCGCGAGCTGTACGCCCAGGTGCCCGAAGCACGTGCGCGCGGCTATTCGCCGGGCCGCTTCAGCTTCAACGTGCGCGGCGGCCGCTGCGAAGCCTGCCAGGGCGATGGCCTGATCAAGGTGGAGATGCACTTCCTGCCGGATGTGTACGTGCCCTGCGATGTCTGCCACGGCAAGCGCTACAACCGCGAAACGCTGGAGATCCTGTACAAGGGCCACAACATCAACGACGTGCTGCAGATGACCGTCGAAGATGCACTGAAGCTGTTCGAGCCGGTGCCGAGCATCGCGCGGAAGCTGGAAACGCTGGTCGACGTGGGCCTGAGCTACATCAAGCTGGGACAGAGTGCGACCACCCTGTCCGGCGGTGAAGCGCAGCGCGTGAAGCTGTCCAAGGAACTGTCGCGCCGCGATACCGGGCGCACGCTGTACATCCTGGACGAGCCGACCACCGGCCTGCATTTCCATGACATCGAAGCGCTGCTGGGCGTGCTGCACAAGCTGCGCGACGAAGGCAACACGGTGGTGGTGATCGAGCACAACCTGGATGTCATCAAGACCGCCGACTGGATCGTCGACCTCGGTCCGGAAGGCGGCCATCGCGGTGGCACCATCTTGGTCACCGGCACTCCGGAAGACGTGGCGGCCTGCCCGACCTCGTACACCGGCCAGTTCCTGGCCAAGATGCTGCCCTCGGTCAGCGCGCGCCCGGAGAAACCGGCGGCGGTGGCCAACAAGCCCGATGCGCGCCCGCCGCGCAAGGTGAAGCCGGAGCCGAAGAAGAAGGCCGCCGCGGCCAAGAGCACCGCCGCCCCCAGCAAGTCCACCGCGACCAAGACCACCGCTACGCGCAAGAAGAAGGACGCCTGATGAGCACCGAGCAAAAGATCCTCGCCCGCATCCCGATCAGCGTGCGCTGGCGCGACATGGACAGCATGGGCCACGTCAACAACGCCAAGTACATTTCCTATCTGGAAGAAGCGCGCGTGCGCTGGATGCTGGGGGTGGAAGGTGTGGCGATGACCGACCGCATCGCACCGGTGGTGGCAGCCACCAACGTCAATTACCGGCTGCCGATCGTGTGGCCCAACGACATCCTGGTGGAACTGTTCGTGGAACGGCTGGGCAACAGCAGCGTCACCATCGGCCACCGGATCGTCGACCAGCAGGACGAATCGCGCCTGTATTCGGACGGCAACGTAGTGGTGGTGTGGATGGACACCCAGACCGGCAGGAGCGCCCCGCTTCCCGACGCCGTACGCAACGCCTCCACCTGAGGTGACGATGGCCGCCCCTGGTGGGTGGCGACTGCCATGGTGGGTGACGACTGCCACGGTGGGTGACGACCGTTGGTCGTCACGCTTCTGTATGGGCCAGCAATCAAGAGCGTGACGACCAACGGTCGTCACCCACCGGAGCAGAAGCATCAGCGCGCGGCTTTGCGTACCTGCAGCGTCGCGGCCGCTTCACCACCGCCTTCCAGCTGCAGCACCAGCGGCACCGCCTGCCCTTCCTTCAGCGCGGCCTTGCCCTGCATCAGCATCAGGTGCTTGCCACCCGGCTTCAGCTCCACCGTCGCGCCGGCCGGCAACACCAGATGGTGCAGGTGCTGCATGCGGCTGACGTCGCCCTGTAACGTGGTTTCATGCAGCGACACATCGCCGAACACCGCGCTGCGCGCGCCGATGAGGGTCACTGCGGTGGCACAGGTGTTGTGGATCGTTCCGTAGCCGGCGGTCATCTTCATCGCCGCGCTCGGCGGCAACCGCGCCCATCCGTCTTTCAACTGCAGGCACTCCACCGGCGCGGCCAGCGCCACTCCCGATGCTGCCACTGCACACAACGCGAACAGTACGCCAACGCATGGTTTGGTTATCATCGGACCACGTTCCCTCCCGGCAAGAGATCGCAGCATGACCACGCTCATCGAGGTGTACAACCATGGACCGATCCGCGAACTGCGCCTGGCGCGGCCGCCGGTCAATGCGCTTGACACCGACCTCTGCCGGCAGTTGATCCACGCCGTCGAACAGGCCATGGCCGAAGACGTGCACGGACTGGTGCTGTCAGGCAACGAACGGGTATTCACCGGCGGCATGGACGTGCCCCACCTGCTGTCGCATGGCGACGATCAGCACGCCCTGCTGGACAGCTGGAACGCCTTCTTCGGCGCGGTACGCACGCTGGCCGAAAGCCGCATCCCGGTGGTGGCCGCACTGACCGGGCACGCCCCGGCCGGTGGCTGCGTGCTGGCGCTGTGTTGCGACTACCGGGTGATGGCGCGCAGCACCGATCCGGCGCAGCCGTTCGCCATCGGCCTGAATGAAGTGCAGGTGGGGCTGGTGGCACCGGAGGGCATCCAGCGCCTGCTGCGCCGTGCCGTGGGCATGCACCGCGCAGGGATCCTGCTGACCACCGCCGCCATGGTGCCGGCCGAGCAGGCCCTGCAGATCGGCCTGGTCGACGAGCTGGCCGACGGCGACCTGGTCGTGGCGCGCGCAGTGGCCTGGCTGCAGCGGCTGCTGAAGATGCCGCGCCAGCCGATGCTGTTGACCCGCGCGATCGCCCGCCAGGACCTGCATGAAGCCCTGCACCCGGACCTGATCCGCCTGGATCGCTTCGTCGAGGCTTGGTATGCGCCGGATGCGCAGCAGGCACTGCAGGCGCTGGTGGCCCGGCTCGGCAAGGGCTGAGCACCGGGCAACCGCCGACAGCACCCGCCGGGGGCTGCTGCACGGCCGCCCGGCTATAATCACGGCCTGTCCCGACACCGGCTGTCCCCCCTTGAACGACACGCACGAACCCGTCGTCTCCGAATTGATCGACCTGCTCACCCTGGAGCGGCTGGAAGACAACCTGTTCCGTGGCCAGAGCCGCGACATCGGCACCAAGTACGTGTTCGGCGGGCAGGTGCTCGGCCAGGCGCTGGCCGCGGCCCAGGCCACGGTGGAAAACGGGCGCCACGTGCACTCGCTGCACGCTTATTTCCTGCGGGCGGGCAATATCGACCACCCCATCGTCTACGACGTGGACCGCACCCGCGATGGCGGCAGTTTCTCGGTACGCCGGGTGACCGCGATCCAGCACGGCAAGGTGATCTTCTTCTGCGCGGCCTCTTTCCAGCAGGAAGAAAGCGGCGCCGAGCACCAGCACAAGATGCCCGAAGTACCTCAGCCGGAACACCTGGAACCCAACCGCCCGCTGCCGCAGGACGTGCTGGACCGGTTGCCGATCAAGGTGCAGCGCTGGCTTTCGCGAGGCGGCCCGTTCGAGTTCCGCCACGTCTATCCGCGCGACGAGCTCAACCCGCCCAAACGCCCGCCTTACCACCAGGTCTGGTTCCGCCTGACCGAACCGGTCGGCGATGCACCGGAACTGCACCAGGCGCTGTTGGCCTACGCCTCGGATTTCCATCTGCTGGGCACGGCGACCTTCCCGCACGGCATCAGCTACTACCAGCCGCACGTGCAGATGGCATCGCTGGACCACGCGATCTGGTTCCACCGTCCGTTCCGTGCCGACGACTGGCTGCTGTATGCGCTGGACAGCCCGAGCGCCCAGGATTCGCGTGGGCTGGCACGTGGCCAGTTCTTCGACCGGCACGGTCGCCTGGTGGCCAGCACCGCGCAGGAAGGCTTGATCCGCGTGGTGCCTGACAGCGCCGCCGCTGCTGCCGTGCCGGCCAAGGACTGAGGAACGCGCCATGAGACAGATTTTCAGCAGCCAGCGCGTGGAAACCGTGGAAGGCGTGGCCGAACTGCTGCGCAGCCACGACATCGAAGTGCGCGTGACCGATGGGCGCACGTACCACACCAAGCGCCGCGGGCAGTTCAGCTATCTCGACCAGAGCAAGAACATCCGCCACCCCACGGTATGGGTGGTGCGTGCGGACGACCAGCCGCGTGCGCGCGAGATCCTGCGTGATGCGCGGCTGCTCGACACCACCCGCCGCGACCACCCGACCGCCGAGTTCGCCTTCCGCGAAACCGAGGCACCGTCCACGGGCCGCGGCTGGGCCTGGCGCATCCGCATCGCCTTGCTGGTGGTGATCGCCGGCGTGGCGTTGTTCATCGGGATGGGCCATCGCGGCGCAAAGCAGCCGGCCGCTCCGGCGCCCGCTCCTGCTCCGCAACAGCAGCCCGCCGCACCGGCCGCGCCGGTTGAGGAAGAAGAAGTCCGCGTGCGCATCCAGCCCTCCACGCCGCAACCCTGAGCCGGTAGTGACGGCCGCCTGCTCCGGTGGGTGACGACGACCGCCTGCTCCGGTGGGTGACGACCGTTGGTCGTCACGCTGTTGCAGAGGTCTCCAGAGCCGTGACGACCAACGGTCGTCACCCACCAGTTGGTTGCGGTCGTCACCCACCAGTTGGTTGCGGTCGTCACCCACCAGTTGGTTGAGGTCGTCACCCACCAGTTGGTTGAGGTCGTCACCCACCAGTTGGTTGCGGTCGTCACGACCACCGGTCACATCCTGCGCGGCGCTCCGTCTTGGGACACAATCCCCGCAGGAGCGCCGCCCATGACCGCAACAGCCGCCAGCCTCGATGACACCCTGCACCGCGAGCTGCCTGCCGCGGCCGATGGCTGCCAGCATGCGTACGGGCGCATCGTGGTGGCCTGCCAGAACACGGTGACCGCCATCGCCCTGGCCATCACCCGCGACCGCCACGCCAGCGAAGACATCGCGCAGGAAGCGTTCGTGCGCGCATGGCAGCAGCTGCGCCAGCTGCGCAACCCCTCCAGCTTCATGCCGTGGCTGCGCCAGATCACCCGCAACCTGGCCCGCGACTGGCTGCGCAGCCAGCGCGGTCGGCCGCTTTCGGGCGAAGCAGCGGAGCTGGCGATCAACATGGCTGCCGATCCCGCCCCTGGCGCGGCCGACCGCCTGCTGCGCATCGAAGAAGAAGTCGCCGCCGAGGACATCATCTCCGCGCTGCCCGAAGAGAGCCGCGAAGTGCTGCTGCTGTACTACCGCGAAGGCCAGCGTTCCCAGCACGTCGCCAGCCTGCTCGGGCTCAGCGATGCGGCCGTGCGCAAGCGCCTTTCCCGCGCCCGTGGCATGGTGCGCGAAGGTCTTCTGCAGCGTTTCGGCGAGTTCGCGCGCAGCAGCGCGCCCGGTGCAGCGTTCGCCACCACGGTGGTGTCGATGCTGATGGTGGCCGCTCCGGGAACTGCCAGCGCGGCGATCGTGGCCTTGGGCACCGGCGTGGGCGTGGGCGGCAGCAAGCTCGGCCTGGGCGGTGCCAGTGCCTCGGCGGGAACGGCGATGGGGTCGCTGACCGCCGCGGCGGGCCAGTTTCCGGGCTTCGTCGACCACGTCAACGTGGGCGCGATGGTCGGCGCGGTGGTCGGCGGGACGGTCTTCAGCTACCTGGGCGGTCGCTACCTGATGTCGTTCGCGGAATCGCCGCAGGAACGCGCGCGGATCCGGCGCTTCGTGCACCTCAATACCTTCACCGCGCTGGTGGTCTGCGTAACGGTACTGGTGCTGTCACTGCTGGCGCTGCCGGCGTGGGTGGGCCTGTTCGCCCTGTCCGCGGGCCTGTCGCTGGTCTGCTGGCAGTGCCTGGTGCCGCTGCGGCGGATCATGCAGCCGCTGATCGACCGCGATGCCGAGCGGCGCGGCCTGCAGGGTCAACGCAACTGGAAATACGAAGCGCTGTACGGCAAGCACGGCATGATCGGCGCGGCCTTGGCGGCGATGCTCATGGTGGGCTGGCTGTTGTGGAGAAACGGCGCGCTGTAATCCAAAGCGGCGACGACCAGAGGCCGTCACCGCACTCGAAACCCGGTAGTGACGGCCGCTGGCCGTCAATCTTCCATGGGCCGCTGGCCGTCAGTCCTGCGACGGCCGCGCCGGACCCTGCGGCCCGTGGCCCCCATGGCGCGGGCCACGCATCGGGCCCTTGGCCGCATCGAACTCGGCCTTGCTCAGCTGGCCATCCTTGTTGCTGTCCGCCGCGGTGAACCAGGCATCACGATGCTGCTTCATGCGCAGCTCGCGGTCGGCCTTGTCCAGGTAGCCATCCTTGTTGATGTCCATCTGGTCGAAGCGCCCGGCCAGCCGCGGATCGGCAGCGGCCTCCTGGCGGCTGATGCGACCGTCATTGTTGCTGTCCAGCCGGGCCAGCTGCTCGGCATGGCCACGCCCCGGACCACGATGCCCGTGCTTGCCGCGCGGCCGTTCTTCGCCGGACAGCTTGCCGTCCTTGTTGGTGTCCAGCTGGTCGAAGCGTGCGGCCAGGCGCGGCGCGGCGGCGGCTTCAGTGCGATCGATGAAACCATCGTTGTTGGTGTCCAGCTTGACCGGGCGCTGCGGCGACCGCGGCGCGTCGGCAGCCAGGGCGATACCGGTGGCGGAGGTGCTCAGCAGCAGGGCCAGCAGCAGGGGGGTACGCAGGGTCATGGGGTCACTCCAGTAGAAGGGGACGGGGTGTTTTTCAATCACCCTCGAAGGACAACAACGCGTGGACGCGGCCACGGTTGACGTCGGCCCCGTCCGTGTTCATTTGGCAGACAGTCGCGGCCACTGCGACAGCCGGACGTTATGCTGTGGACATGGCGATACACGGCGACCGCGACGACGACCTGAGGCTGTTCCAGACCGGCGAGCACCCCTGCGGCTACTGGCCGGAGCGGACCGCGCGCGATCTGGTGCTGGACCCGCATGACCGCCGCCTGGGCGGCCTGTACCCGATGGCGCTCAGCTGGGGCTTCCGCCGCAGCGGCGACCTGGTCTACCGCCCGCATTGCGCCCAATGCCACGCCTGCGTGGCGGTGCGCATACCCGTGCAGCGCTTCGCCCCGGACCGCAGCCAGCGCCGCTGCGTGGCGCGCAACGCCGACCTGGAAGTGCGGATCACCGCCGCCGCCCCGCGCGAGGAACTGTTCGCGCTGTACCACCGTTACCTGGCCCATCGGCATGCCAACGGCGGCATGGACACCCACGGGCCGCACGAGTTCGAGCAGTTCCTGATCGGCAGCTGGTCGCGCACGCGTTTCCTGGAAATCCGCCTGCCGCCGCCGCAGGGTGGGCCAGGCGAACTGATCGGCGTGGCGGTGACCGACGTCACCGAGCAGGGCCTGTCGGCGGTCTACACCTTCTTCGATCCGGACCATGCACAGCGCGGGCTGGGCACCTTCGCCATCCTGCAGCAGGTGGCCTGGGCGCAGCGCGAATCCCTGCCCCACCTGTATCTGGGCTACTGGATCCGCGACCACCTGAAGATGGATTACAAGCGCCGGTTCCGCCCGCTGGAAGCCTACGACGGCCGCCGCTGGAACGAATTCGATGGCGAACTGGCCGGACGCTGACAAGCCGCTGACACAGGCGCCGGTGCACAATACCGGCCATGAAAATTCCAGCCTTCAGCCTCCCCGCCCTGACCGTCGCCGTGGCCCTGCTGTGCAGCGCCTGCGCCCAGACCCCCCAGCGTGCCGCCGCGATGCCTGATGCCTCCACCGCCCTGCGCCTGGCCACCTACAACACCTCCCTCTACTCCGACCAGGCCGGCGGGCTGATCGCCGAACTGGAAGGCGACAGCGCGCATGCGCGCAAGATCGCCGCAGTGCTGCAGCAGGTGCGCCCGGACCTGGTGCTGCTCAACGAGTTCGACTACGACGACGCGCACCGCGCCGCTGATCTGTTCCAGCAGCGTTACCTGGCCGTGGCCCAGCCCGGTGGCGGCGAGCCGCTGAACTTCGCCTACCGGTATCTCGCCCCGGTCAACACCGGCGTGCAAAGCGGGCTGGACCTGGACAACAACGGCGAAGCAGGCGGCGAAGGCCGCGCCCGTGGCAACGACGCGTGGGGCTACGGTCTGCACCCGGGCCAGTACGGCATGCTGGTGCTGTCGCGCTATCCGATCGACGAAGCCCAGGTGCGCAGCTTCCAGCTGCTGAAGTGGAACACCCTGCCCGGCGCGATCCGCCCGATCGACCCGCGCACCGGCAAGAGCTTCTATTCCGATGCGGTGTGGTCGCTGCTGCGGTTGTCGTCCAAGTCGCACTGGGACGTGCCGGTGCGCACGCCGTCGGGCGTGGTGCACGCGCTGGTATCCCACCCTACCCCGCCGGTGTTCGACGGCCCGGAAAAGCGCAACGCCGCGCGCAACCACGACGAACTGAAGCTTTGGCAGGAGTATCTGTCAGCCGGTGAAAAGCCTTGGCTGTGCGACGACAAGCAGCGCTGTGGCGGTCTGGCGCAGGACGCCCGCTTCGTGATCCTGGGCGACCTCAACAATGACCCGGTGGATGGCGATGGCCGCCACGAAGGCATCCTGGAACTGATCGAAAACCCGCGCGTGCTGCGCCATGCCACCCCGTCCAGCATCGGCGGCGAGCAGACCAGCCTTGCCTACGCCGCCAAGGGCATCACCCGTCGCGGCGCTCCGCAGCACGCCACCGGCGATTTCGGTCCGAAATCCGGCACGATGCGGCTGGACTACGTGCTGCCCTCGGTCGGCTTCGCCTACGTCGGCGGCGGCGTGTTCTGGCCGGCCGAAGGCACGGACGAGGCGAAGATCGCCGACGGCAGCGACCACCACCTGGTCTGGGCCGACGTGAAGTAAGTCAGGGCTTCAGGGTGACGCCGATGGCGGCGGCGGCATCACGGGCGATCGCGCGGGCCTGGTCGGTGCTGTCGGCCCGCGCCAAGGTAACGCCAACGCGACGGTGGCCGTGCGCGCTGGGCTTGCCGAACAGGCGCACGGCGGTGTCCGGGACCTGCAGCGCGGCGGCGACATCGGTGAAGTACGGCACGCCTTCGCCGTGTGCCAGCAGCGCGCACGATGCACTCGCTCCACCCTGGCGGATCACCGGGATCGGCAGGCCGAGGATCGCGCGCGCATGCAGTGCGAACTCGCTCAGTTCCTGCGATACCAGGGTCACCAGGCCGGTGTCATGCGGGCGCGGCGAGACTTCGCTGAACCACACCTGGTCGCCCTTCACGAACAACTCCACGCCGAACAGCCCCCAGCCGCCGAGGTCATCGGTGATGGCCCGGGAAATCTCCTCGGCGCGCGCCAGCGCCGCGGCGGACATCGCCTGTGGCTGCCAGCTTTCGCGGTAATCGCCGTCCTTCTGCAGGTGGCCGATCGGCGCGCAGAACGACGTACCGCCCGCATGCCGCACGGTCAGCAGGGTGATTTCGTAATCGAAATCGATGAAGCCCTCGACGATGCAGCGTCCAGCACCAGCGCGTCCACCGGTCTGCGCATACGCCCAGGCCGGGGCGATGTCAGCTTCGCTGCGCAGCGTGCTCTGGCCCTTGCCCGAAGAAGACATCACCGGCTTGACCACGCACGGCAGGCCGATCGCCTGCACGGCGGCGGTGTACTCCGCTTCGGTGTCCACGAAACGATACGGCGAGGTCGGCAGGCCCAGCGTTTCCGCCGCCAGCCGGCGGATGCCTTCGCGGTCCATGGTCAGCCGCGCAGCGCGCGCGGTGGGCACCACGCGCAGCCCCTGTTCCTGCTCCAGCTGGACCAGCGTCTCGGTGTGGATCGCCTCGATTTCCGGCACCACCAGGTGCGGTTTTTCCAACGCGATCAGCTCGCGCAGGGCCATCGCATCCAGCATGTCGATCACGTGCGCGCGGTGCGCCACCTGCATCGCCGGCGCGTCGGCGTAACGGTCGGCGGCGATCACTTCCACGCCCAGGCGCTGCAGTTCGATGGCCACTTCCTTGCCAAGTTCGCCCGATCCCAACAGCAGGACGCGGGTGGCAGAGGGGGACAACGGGGTTCCAAATGCGGACATGGCGGCGTTCCAGCGTGGAGGTGAAGGCGGGTGGGCATTCTAGCCGGTCGCCCCCTGCCTGCCGACGGACGGCACTTGCAGACTGATATCAATTTGATATCTTTCAGTCCAGACCCTCAAGGAAGTGCCGTCATGAAAGAGAAGCCGCTCCGTTCCCTCAACGGCCTGGCCGTGCTGGCCGCCGTCGTCATCGTTGCTGGCATCGCCGGCACCGTGTTCCTGGCCGGCGCCAGCGGCGCCAACGGGATGCGCCCCAGCCCGATGCTGCTGCTGGGCTGCGTTCTGGTGATGCTTCTGGCCCTGCTGTCATTGGCCGGCCTGTACACCGTGCAACCCAACCAGGCCGCGGTGCTGAGCCTGTTCGGCAAGTACGTCGGCACGGTCAAGGACAACGGCCTGCGCTGGAACAACCCGTTCTTTTCCAAGCGCCGGGTCAGCCAGCGCGTGCGCAATTTCGAAAGCGGCAAGCTGAAGGTCAACGAGCTGGACGGCAGCCCGATCGAAATCGCCGCGGTGATCGTGTGGCAGGTGGTGGACGCCTCCGAGGCGGTCTACAACGTGGATGACTACGAAAGCTTCGTGCATATCCAGTCCGAGTCCGCGCTGCGTGCGATGGCCACCAGCTATCCGTATGACCAGCACGAAGAAGGCCAGCTGGCCCTGCGCAGCCATGCCAGCGAGATTTCGCTGCACCTGAAGAACGAACTGGCCGAACGCCTGGCCGATGCCGGCGTGCAGATCATCGACGCGCGCATCAGCCACCTCGCCTACGCTGCGGAAATCGCCCAGGCCATGCTGCAGCGCCAGCAGGCCAATGCGGTGATCGCCGCCCGCACGCGGATCGTCGCCGGTGCGGTGGGCATGGTGGAAATGGCGCTGGCCGAACTGCAGAAGAACGGCGTGGTGCAGCTGGACGAAGAGCGCAAGGCGCACATGGTGAGCAACCTGCTGACCGTGCTGTGTTCCGACCGCGGCACGCAGCCGGTGGTCAACGCCGGCTCCTTGTACTGAGCCGGCATGACGGTGTCCTGCCGGCCGCGGGCCGGAACCCGCCGTTGATCCAGGAGTATCCATGAGCGAGAAGAAAGCCTATCCACTGCGCATCAACGCCGATGTCCTGGCCGCGACGCAGCGCTGGGCCGACGACGAGCTGCGCAGCCTCAACGCCCAGATCGAATACATGCTGCGCGATGCATTGCGCAAGGCCGGACGGCTGCCGAAACCCACCCCCTCGCAGGAGAGCAAGGAATGAACAGGAACCTGGGCAGGCGCGCGCCGCGCATGATGGTTGCCACCACGCTTTCGCTGCTGGCCGGGATCGCCAGCGCCGCCGAACCGGCGCAGGTGGCCACGCAATTGCTGGACCACCTTCAGGCCGGCCGCGTGCAGGACACCGCCGCCATGCTGACCCCGGCGATGACCGCTGCCGCCCCGGCTGATCGCCTGCAGACGCTGTGGAATTCACTGGGCGAGCTGCAGCAGCGCGGCCAGCCGACGGTGAGCGAGCAGCAGGGCATGCATCTGGTGGAGGTGCCGTTGCGCTTTGCCGCCGCGGCGGTCAATGCGCAGGTCGCAGTGGATGCACAGGACCGGGTCGCCGGCCTGCTGCTGCGCCCGGCAGCGGCCGAAAAGGCGGCTCCGCCACCGGCCGATGCGAACTACCGCGAGCTGGATTTCAGCGTGCCGCAGGCACGCGGCGCGTTGCCGGGCACGCTGGCCCTGCCCAACGGCAAGGGCCCGTTCCCGGCCGTGGTGCTGGTGCACGGATCCGGCCCGCAGGATCGCGATGAAACCATCGGCGCGAACCGGCCGTTCCTGGACATCGCGCGGGGCCTGGCCGCGCATGGCATTGCCGTGCTGCGTTATGACAAGCGCAGCAAGGCGCGGCCGCAGGATTTCCAGCAGCCGTTCGATGTCGACGACGAAACCACCGACGATGCAGTCGCCGCGTTGACCGCACTCGCTGCGGATCCGCGCATCGATGGCCAGCGTGTGTTCGTGCTTGGCCACAGCCAGGGCGGCATGCTCGCGCCCCGCATCGCCACGCGCTGGCCGCAGGCACGCGGCGCGATCCTGTGGTCCGCACCCGCGCGCAGCCTGCTGGACCTGCTGCCCGAACAGAACCACTACCTGTTGAACCTGGATGGCAGCATCAGCGCAGCGGAACAGGCGTTCCTGGACACCCTCGATACGCAGATCGCCGCGGCGCGCAGCGCCACACCGGCCGCCGCCAGCGCGCTGCCGTTGGGGGTGCCGCAGCACTTCTGGAAGAGCATTGAAGCGGTGGACGCACGTGCCGATGCCAAGGCCCTGCGCAAGCCGCTGCTGATGCTGCACGGCGGCCGCGATTTCCAGGTACCCGACACCGACTGGACGCTCTGGCAGGCGGCACTGCAGGGGCGCAGCGATGTGCAGTGGAAGCGCTACCCGTCGTTGAACCATATCGGGATCGCCGGCAGCGGCCCCGGTTCGCTGAAGGAGTACACCCAGCCTGGGCAGGTCGATCCGCAGCTGATCGACGACGCCGCACGCTGGATAGAGGCGCAGCGATGAGCGGCGGCAGTGATCCCCGCCGCTTCGCGGTCAGTGATGGCTCGCCACTGCGGCTGCTGTGGATCATCGCGCCGCTGCTGCTGTTCGTCGGCCTCACCTTCTATCCGCTGCGGCAGCCTGCCGAAGCCGGCGCGATGCCGTTCGCGGTCACGCTCACCCCGCCCTACTTCACCCTGCACGGCAGCGCGGCGTGGAGCCTGGCCATCGCCGCGCTGCTGACCGTGCTGCTGTGCTGGCTGTTCTACCGGCGCCGGGTGGAGCTGGATGGCAACACGCTGAGCGTCCATTCCACGTTCTACCGAAAGCGCACCCCGGTGCAGCAGATGGACCTGCCGAACGCCGCCGTGGTCGACCTCAAACAGGACCAGCGGCATGGCCTGCGGCACAAGATCAACGCCTACGGCATGCCGGGCTTCCATTCCGGACACTATCGCCTGCACGGCGGCGGCAAGGGTTTTGCGCTGGTGACCGACGTGCACCGCGTGCTGGTGATTCCGGTGCGCGACGGACCGACCCTGTTGCTGAGCCTGGCCGAACCGCAATCGCTGTTGGACGCGCTGCGCCGGGCCGCCACGCCTCCGGGCCGACCGCGCTAAGCTGGGCGCATGTCCAGATCCCTGCCCCTGCTGCTCAATACCGACGCCATCGAAGCGTGGCCGGCCGCGCTGCTGCGCGCCCGTGGCAACGCCGATGCTCGCCTGCTGGCACGTGCCCGTTGGGTGCTGCGACGCAAGCGCGATGGCCGCTACCTGGCTGCCATCTTCGACCACGGCGTGCACTCGCTGATTCCACACCTGCCACAGGAACCCGGTGCCGCCGAGGCACTGGACGCGCTGTCCTGGCTGAACCCGCAACGCGGCAGCGGGCCGCTGGAGCAGCGGCTGCTCTCACCCCACGGCCTGCACGAACGTCTGGAGCAGCTGGAACTGGACGCCGATGCGTATGCCGCCGACACCGGCCTGGCACTGGAAGCCGAGCCGGTGCTGCTGCATTTTGCCGGGCGCGACCGCTTCGGCCGGCCGCTGTGGCTGCGTCGCGGTGCAGCGCAGGCGTGGCGACGCATGCGCCTGCAGGCGGCACGTGAAGGCATCACGCTGGACGCGATTTCCGGTTACCGCAGCCACGATTACCAGCTGGGAATTTTCGAGCGCAAGCTGGCCCGCGGGCAGCGCGTGGCGGAGATCCTGAAGGTCAATGCCGCGCCCGGTTTCAGCGAGCACCATAGCGGAATGGCGCTGGACATCGGCACGCCCGGGGATCCGCCGGCCGAGGCGTCGTTTGAAGAGACCAGAGCGTTCGCGTGGCTGCAGGAACACGCTGGGGGGCATGGGTTCCGGATGAGTTATCCGCGCGGGAATCCGCATGGGATCGTGCATGAGCCGTGGCATTGGCGTTGGTGCGGGAGCTGAAGAGCGTGACGACCAACGGTCGTCACCCACCAACGGCTAAGAGCGTGACGACCAACGCCCGTCACTACCGGGTTGGTCAGTCCTGGGAGCGGTTGGTCTTGATGGCCGGGCCTTCGGTGAAATCGGCGATGCGCCACAGGTACAGGCTGGCGTAGGTGCGGTAAGGCGCCCACTTTTCACCGCGCAGGGCGAGCGCCTTCGGCGTTGGCATCAGTTCGGCCTTGTCCACGCGCTGGGCGCCCTTGCGGATGCCCAGGTCATCCAGCGGCAGAATGTCCGGGCGGCCCAGCCGGAACATCAGCATCATCTCCACCGTCCAGCGGCCGATGCCACGCACCGGCACCAGCGCCTGGATGATCGCCTCGTGTTCCATCACCGCCATCCGCCGCAGGCTGGGAATATCCCCGGCCGCTTCGCGCAGGGCCAGGTCCCGCAGCGCCAGTGTCTTGTTGCCCGATACCCCGCATGCACGCAGCGCGACGTCGTCGATACGACCCAGCGTGTCCGCATGCAGCCGGGTACTGCCGATGGCCGCCTCCACCCGCCCCACGATCGTCGAGGCGGCCTTGCCGCTGAGCTGCTGGAACAGGATCGCCCGTGCCAGCGCATCGACGGGATCAAACGGTTTGCGCCACCCCTGCGGCGCCGGCAACGGACCGAGGCGGCGCATCCACGCCGCCAGCCGGCGGTCACGCCGGGCGAGCCAGTCATGCGCCTGCCCCACGTCGAAACCACGCGCGAAGCGGGGCATGGCTCAGCGCCTCAGCGCATCGATGGCCACCAGCACCCAACCCAGCATCAGCGCCATGCCACCCACCGGCGCCAGCCGCGTGGACCACTGCCACAGCGCATTGCCAGCCAGGCTGCCAGCGAACAGCAGCGTGCCGAGCAGGATCACGTACAGCGCCAGCCGACCGAACGTGGCCGTGGCGCGCGGCCCCAACGCCGCCAGCACCGCGCCGTGGGCGAAGGCATACAGCGCGGCCATGTTGAGGTGCTGCTGGGCCAGCGGTTCGCCGACCCCGTGCGAGGCATAGGCGGACAGGCCGATGGAAGCCGCTGCCAGCAGCGCACCGAGGCAGGCCAGCAACGAAGGCCTGCGTGCGCGTCGATCAATCGCAAACATGTCCACTCCCTCCAGTCGTGCCAAAAAAAAACGCGCCGCAAGATGCGGCGCGTTTTTTGTTTTCTACGTTACATCAGCCGTCCAGATTTACTTGACGGCCCAGTAGATGTCATACGTGCCTTCCGGAGTGAAGGACTTCTGCACGCCACCATTCCAGGTTTCGTACGGACGGTCGATCACTTCGTTGCCGCCGGTCACCGACCATGCGCGCAGTGCATTGCGGGCAACGTCCAGGCCAGCCACGTGACCGGTGTAGGTCGCATGGGCCGAACGGTGCGGAGCAACGCGGACGTACTTCACCGGGGCGCCACCATCGATCTTGACCGCCAGCTCTTCGGCCGGCACGCCTTCGCTACCCTTCTTCTTCACCGGCTGGGCGACGTCGAAGGCGTACTTCTCGGCACCGAAATCGGTGGTGATGATGCGGAACGGGCCGACGGCTTCGAGGTCGTTGGCCTCCATCACGCGCTTGATCCATTCCTGGTTGTCAGCGATGGACTTGGTGATGGTGGCTTCGCCACGATCCACGTTGCCCGCAGTGACCACCAGCAGGTCTTCGGCCGGGACATCGACGATGGCCAGGTCGTTCAGCGGTGCTTCGGCGGTGCGGTAGTCCACGTTCGGCACGGTGGCCAGCATGTTCGCCATGCGCGACAGACCCATCTTCAGGTCGTCACCGATGTGGCGGCTGACGTACAGGCCGGCGTAACGACCGAACAGGTCGAAGCCATACTTGACGTTGTATTCCTGGGTGATCTTGACGTTGCGGCCATCCTTGCCGGTCGGCTCCAGGATGAAGGCAGTCGTCTTGTCATGACCCTTGGTGGCGTCTTCGATGGCGATGGCGACGCGCTTGTTCTGCTCGCTCTCGGTGATCTTCCAGGTGCCGTTGCCCAGGTCCTTGGACGTGTAGTCCAGGGTGGCGCCGACGCCGGCAGCCGGGCCGGAGAACTTCAGGTCGGTAGCGGGATCACGCAGCAGGAGGGGGTTCCAATCCTTGAAGCGACGCAGGCTGTTGACCGTGTCGTACACGATCGTCATCTTGCGGTTGGTCTCGATGCTTTCCGAAATATGGCGCTCGCCCGGGAGGACCACGCCAATGATGACGAACAGGCCAGCCACGATCCCCAAGGCGATCAGGAACTCGATAATACGGGTCATTCAGAAGTCTCCGGGGCCGATCCCACGGCCGGGTTGAGTGAAGCGAAGCGCCAATCCTAGCAGCTTCGTTGGCTTTGTTGATCTGGTTTGGACCACCGGTTTCCGCGTCGACAACCGATTTGTACAGACAAGGGGCCGAAGGGTAGCGCACATGGGCCACCCACCAGTAGGGGGCAGACGGAGGTTACCGGTCCATATTATCGGTAAACCCCCGCCGTTGAACGATTTTCAGACCAATTGAAGCTCGAATGCCTTGAGCACGGCACGGGTCCGGTCGCGCACGCCCAGTTTGGACAGGATATTGGACACGTGGTTCTTGATCGTGCCCTCGGCCACGCCCAGCGAATTGGCGATTTCCTTGTTGGAGAAACCACTGGCCATCAGCCGCAGGATCTCGGTTTCGCGGTCGGTCAGCGGATCCGGGCGGTCCAGGCTGACGAACTCGTTGCGCATGTGCTCCAGCCCGGACAGCAGCCGCTGGGTCACCGCCGGCTGCACCAGCGAACCGCCTTCGGACACGGTGCGGATGGCCCCCACCAGCTGGTCCAGGGTCACGTCCTTGAGCAGGTAGCCCTTGGCGCCGGCCTTCAGCCCGGCCAGCACCAGCTGGTCGTCGTCGAAGGTGGTCAGGATGATGGTCGGTGGCAGCTGCTCCAGCTTGGACAGCATCTGCAAGGCCTCCAGCCCGGACATGGCGGGCATGCGCATGTCCATCAGCACCACGTCCGGCTTGACCTGCGGAATGATCTCCACGGCCTGGCGCCCATCCGCCGCCTCGGCGATCACCTCGATGCCATCGTCCAACGCCAGCAGTGAGCGGATCCCCTGCCGCACCAGGGTTTGGTCGTCGACCAGGCAGACGCGAATCATCAACGAACTCCTTCAGGTGCGGTGCTCAGCGCCAACGCCGGGACACCAGGAACCGAGGCACGCAGGCGGAAGCCCTGTCCCCGGTGGGTTTCAATCTGCAGCTCGCCACCACATTGTTGCAGGCGCTCGCGCATTCCGCGCAGGCCGTTGCCCACCATGATGCCATCAGCGCCGTTTCCATCGTCACGCGCCTCCAGGCTGACCCCGCCGGCTTCGCGGCGGACGGTGATCCACAGGTTGCGCGCGCCGGCGTGGCGCACCGCATTGGTGATGATTTCCTGGGTGCAGCGCAGCAGCACGTGGGCCCGCTCGGGGTCTTCCACGTTCAGCGGACTGGGCACGTCCAGGTGGACGTCCAGCGAGGGCACGCGCTGGGTCAACGGGCGCAGCGCCGCCGCCAGGTCGATCGCCCCGCTGTCGCGCAGCTGGCTGACCGCCTCGCGCACGTCGGTGAGCAGCAGCTTGGCCAGGGTATGCGCCTGGTGCACGTGCTCCTGGGCCCGGCCCTCGGTGATGTGGCCGGCCACTTCCAGGTTCAGGCTGAGCGCGGTCAGGTGATGGCCCAGCAGGTCGTGCAGTTCGCGGGAGATCCGCGTGCGCTCGTTGACCCGCGCACTTTCAGCAAGCAGCACGCGGGTGGCGCGCAGTTCGGTATTGAGCTGTCGCTGCTCCTCGCGGGCGTCGGTCTGCTGCCGCGCGACCAGGCTGGTCACGAAGATGAACATGGAAAAGCCGCCATACAGCAGCGACTGCATGACTGCTTCGAACAACGGAAACCTCAGCAGTACGTAGTAGACAGGGGCCACCGCCAGCTGGCTGACCAGCAGCCACAGCACCCCATAGCGGGCCGGCAGCATCCACGGAATCACCCCGGCCGCCACCATCATCAGGATGCTGCCGAGCCCGGAACCGCTGAGGAAGCTCACCCCCAGCGCGGAAATGGTCAGCAGCACCAGCATGCCGCGATCAAGCCAGCTGGCATGGCCGCCGCTGCGCAGGTCGCGGGTCAGCCGGAAGTAGGCCCCACCGAATACCAGGTAGGCGGCGAACAACAGCACCGCCCCGCCGTTGTCGCTGGCCGGCCGACGCAGGTTCTCGATCTGCGAGTAAACCAGGGGAAGACCGACCATGACCCAGGTGAACAGGCCAGCCAGACGGAGGACACGGGTATGACTGAGGGCTCCCAACATCCCTGCATCTTAGGCTGAACCTGGCCTGCGTCACTCCCACGGAAGTCATGCCCCGGTTTCCCCCGGCAGCGCCCCCCCCATGCAATAATCAGTGGGAAGGGCCCGGCAACGGGCAGCATGCACCACCCCACGGAGTCTCAATGTCGATTGTCATCCGCGACGTGCGCGAGCATGAGCTCGATTCCGTCCTGGCCTTGAACAACAACGCCGGTCTGGCGATCCTGCCGTTGGACGCGCACCGGCTGCATCTGTTCTATGAAACCGCGGAGTATTTCCGCGTCGCCGAGCGCGACGGCAACCTGGCCGGGTTCCTGATCGGGTTCGGCAGTGAAAGCCAGCACGACAGCAGCAACTTCGCCTGGTTCAAGCAGCAGCTGCCCAGCAGCTTCTTCTATATCGACCGCATCGTGGTGGCCAGCCGCCGCCGCGGTGGTGGCGTGGGCCGGGCGTTCTACGCCGATGCGCAGAGCTATGCCGAACTGCGTTATCCGCAGATGACCTGCGAGGTCTTCCAGGACCATGGCGCCGATGCGGCGCTGCTTTTCCACGGCAGTTTCGGCTTCCGCGAACTGGGCCAGAACACCATGCCGCACGTGGATGTCCGCGCCAGCATGCTGGCCAAGGAACTGTGCAGCTATGCCTGGGTAAGTGACACCTACGGCGACAAGCTGCCGGACGTGGCATGGGCGCGTGGCCGGCAACGGCCCTCCCCCGCCCAGCAGTCGACGGGTACTTGAGGTGGCGGTGAACATGGATTACGAACAGGCCGGTGAACTGAAGATCGGCCAGGTAGGTATCGCCAACCTGCGCATCCGCACGATGGATGTGGAGCGCCTGGTGCAGGAAATGAACGAGCGGGTCAACCGCGCGCCCAAGCTGTTCGGACGCGCGGCGGTGATCCTTGATTTCGGCGGCCTGAGCCGCACCCCGGACGTGACCAGCGCCAAGGCGCTGCTGGACGGGCTGCGTGGCGCCGGCGTGCTGCCGGTGGCGCTGGCCTACGGCACCTCGGAGATCGAACTGCTGTCCCAGCAGCTGGGCCTGCCGCTGCTGGCCAAGTTCCGCGCACAGTACGAACGTGCAGACGCCGAGCCGGCCCCGCCCCGTGCAGCGCCCCCGGCGGCTCCCGCGCGCGAACCGCGCCGCGCCGCGCCCGCTGTCGCCGCACTGGCCGCCGCGCCGGCCCCGGGTGAAGTCCCCAAGCCGGGCCGCATGCAGCTGGCCAACGTGCGTTCGGGCCAGCAGCTGTACGCTGAAAACTGCGACCTCACGGTGATGGGCACGGTCGGCGCGGGCGCCGAAGTGATCGCCGATGGCAGCATCCATATTTACGGCACCCTGCGCGGACGCGCGCTGGCCGGTGCCCAGGGCAATACCGCGGCGCGTATTTTCTGCCGCGATTTCCATGCCGAACTGGTGGCCATTGCCGGCCACTACAAGGTATTGGACGATGTACCGGACAACCTGCGCGGCAAGGCCGTGCAGGTCTGGCTGGAACAGGACCAGATCAAGATCGCTGCGCTGGATTGACTTTGTCGCAGCCCCAACCAGAACAAGAGCAGGAGAAGTCCTTTGGCTGAAATCATCGTAGTCACCTCCGGCAAGGGCGGCGTCGGCAAGACCACCACCAGCGCAAGCCTTGCCTGCGGCCTGGCACGTCGTGGCAAGAAGGTGGCGGTGATCGACTTCGACGTCGGCCTGCGCAACCTCGACCTCATCATGGGCTGCGAGCGCCGCGTGGTGTACGACTTCGTCAACGTCGTGCACGGCGAAGCCACCCTCAAGCAGGCCCTGATCAAGGACAAGCGCTTTGACAACCTGTATGTGCTGGCTGCCTCGCAGACTCGCGACAAGGATGCGCTGACCCAGGAAGGCGTGGGCAAGGTCCTGAAGGACCTGGCCGCCGATGGCTTTGAATATGTCATCTGCGATTCGCCGGCCGGCATTGAAAAGGGCGCGTTCCTGGCCATGTATTTCGCCGACCGCGCCGTGGTGGTGGTGAACCCGGAAGTATCTTCGGTGCGCGACTCCGACCGCATCATCGGCCTGCTGGATTCGAAGACCCACAAGGCCGAGAACGGCCATGACGTGCCGGCCTTCCTGCTGCTGACCCGCTACACCCCGGTGCGCGTGGAAGCCGGCGAGATGCTGAGCATCACCGACGTGGAAGAAGTGCTGGGCCTGAAGGCGATCGGCGTGATTCCCGAATCCGGCGATGTGCTCAATGCCTCCAACAAGGGCGAACCGGTCATCCTGGACGGCGAGTCACCGGCCGGCCAGGCCTATGACGATGCCGTCGCGCGCATCATGGGCGAAGACCGCCCGATGCGCTTCACCGCCGTGGAGAAGAAGGGCTTCTTCAGCAAGCTGTTCGGAGGGTAAGCATGGGCCTGTTCGATTTCCTGAAAGCCAAGAAGACCACCGCCGAGACAGCGAAGAACCGCCTGCAGATCATCATCGCGCAGGAGCGCAGCCACCGCGGCGGTCCCGATTATCTGCCGCTGATGCAGCGCGAGCTGCTGGAAGTGATCCGCAAGTACGTCAACATCGATGTCGATGCGGTCAAGGTCGACCTGGTCAAGGACGGGCAGCACGACGTGCTGGATATCTCCGTCGCCTTGCCGGAAGGGCCTGAAAAGCCCTGATCCCCCGCCCTGCCCGCGCCAGCCGCGGGCGGGGTTTCTGCTCGATGCCATGAACGAACCCGCCCCCGAACCATCGGTCACCCGCGTCGGCGACATCGCCTTCGACGATGCCGCGCGCCTGCTGTCCGGGCATGGCCTGCACCTGCACCACGTGGCCGCCGGGGCGCCGATTCCCGGCAGTTACTGGGGCGAGCCCGAAGCGGGCATCATCGCCAGCGATGTCTACGTGCGCGATGACACGCCCGTGCATTCGATGCTGCACGAAGCCTGCCACCTGATCGTGCTGCCGCCGGAGCGGCGTGCGCTGGTGCATACCGACGCCACTGATTCGGTGCCCGAAGAAGATGCGACCTGCTACCTGCAGATCGTGCTGGCGGCGGAGCTGCCGGGGGTGGGCAGCGCGCAGCTGATGGCGGACATGGATGCGTGGGGGTACACGTACCGCTTGGGCTCCACGCAGGCGTGGTTCGAGCACGACGCGGAAGACGCGCGCGCGTGGTTGGTCGAGCGGGGGTTGTTGGTCGGCTGAGCTGTGCTTCGAGTTACGTGGGCTGCGAGCGCGCGGGCGGGCCAGCTCAGCGCGACCGTTGGGGAAAAAGAAGAGCAAGAGCGGTAGCGCCGAGCCATGCTCGGCGGCTCTTTGCTGACGGCCACGGATGGACTCCGCCGAGCACGGCTCGGCGCTACCTGCTTCTGCTTTTTTCTTTTCCCCTCCCCGGCGCGATGCCGGCTCGCCGGGGGAGGCGGGGGTCGGCGGGACACTGAGCCGCATGGATGCGGCGATGCAGCCTACAAGGACGTACTTGCGGCGTGTCCTGCAGACCCCACCCGCCCGGCGCCAACGCCGACGCCCTTCGCCCGCAACAAACCTACAACGTCTTCCGTGCCGGAATCAGCAGGTTTCCGAACAACAACCCCGCCACCAGCGCCATCACCACGTTCAACACGGTCAGGAACACCCCCTGCCCCGCCCCGACATCCTGCTGCTGCACCAGCGTCAGCACCCCGCGCAGGCTGGTACTTCCCGGCACCATCATGATGATGCCCGGGAGGCGGATGATCGCTCCCGGCCGCTGCACCAGCCGTCCAAACAGGTTGCCCGCCGCCGTCAGCAGCATCGCCGAAAGGAAGATGCCCGCCGGCGCACCCCACGCGTGCCCGGCGAATTTGGAAATCGCATAGCCGGCCACGCAGGCCGCCAGCACCCACGGAAAATCGCGCCGACTCGCCTTGAACAGCATCGCGAAGGCGACCGCCGCGATCAGCAGCGCCGACCACTCCACCCACGCGCCCTGCGGCCGCGAGGCGCGCACCACCGGGTCCAGCCCGATCACATCGGCCAGCGTCACCGCGATCATCGCGCCCACCGTCAGCTTCATGATGGTGGTCAGCGCCCCCGCCACCCGCGCCGTGCCGGACACCCAGTGCTGGCTGGCCAACTCGTTCACCGCATTGGTCAGGGACATACCCGGCAGCAGGATCACCAGCGAGGCGATCACCACGGTATTGAGGTTGAGCGCGCCCACGTAGGTGGCCACCAGCGTGGCGACCAGCCCCGCCAACAGCGCCGCCAGCGCTTCACTGGCCTCCTTGGTCGCCGCGCGTTGGCCGGTCCAGCGCCCCAGCAGGCCGATCAGCAGCCCGATCGCGCCAGCGGTGGCAATGTCCAGCCACGGCAGTTTCCACAGACCGGCCACGCCGGCCGCGCCCAGGCTGTAGGACAACACTTCCTTGACCTTTCCGCGCAGCCCGGGATCAGCGTCCAGCTGGCGCAGCGCGGTGTGTCCTTGGGCCAGGCTCATCCGGCCGTTTGCGACATCTTCGGCGATGCGATCTGCGACGCTGAGTTTATGCAGATCGTTTTCGCCAGGTGCCAGCCGGATCACGCGGGTGATGTCGCTGGAACCAATCGCCTTGGCCGGATCGCTGAAGCTCAGAATGATCCCGGTCGGATTCGACCAGGGCTCGCAATCCAACCCCAACTGCTGGGCCAGGGCCACCACGGCAGCCTCCAGGCGCTGGGCGGTGGTGCCGTAACTGTGCAGGCGCCCGGCGATCTCACAGACGAACGCCACGCGCTGCGCATAGGTGGCGGGGGGCGAGGCTATCGGGGAGGCGTCTACAGGCATGCGCGGTAGTATTACCCAGCCCCGGCCCGTGCAGAAGGACATTCGGACAGGACCTACGCTGCATGCGACATGCACACGCTATGCTGCATCCTTGATGCCGACCATGACCTCCGACCAGAATCCCCGGATCGAACGCGATGCCAATGAACCGGGCCGCATCCGCCTGTCCGGTCGTTGGACGCTGCACACCGCCCTGCAGGCCGCCGAGGTGCTGCGCGAGGTCCCCGAGGGACTGACCGCCATCGACGCCACCGGCATCGAACAACTGGATTCGGCCGGCGTGCTGCAACTGCTGCGCGTGGCCCACCGCGCAGACCTGGGGCAGGACGCGCTGCAGTTCCGCGAAGACCACCAGGCGCTGGTCTGCACCATCGAAGAAGTCGCCGACGACCGGCCCAAGCCGAAACGGGATTTCGGCGTGCTGGCCGCGCTGGACCGGCTTGGCCGCAGCATGCACGCGACCGGCCAGAACATCGTGGCGCTGGCCAGCTTCCTCGGCGAAAGCCTGGTCAAGGGCGCGCGCCTGCTGAAGGAGCCGCGCCGTTTCCGCCTGACCGCCACCGTGCACCAGATGGAGCAGGTCGGGCTGGATGCGGTGCCGCTGGTGGCCCTGCTTTCCTATCTGGTCGGTGCGGTGATCGCCTTCCTCGGTTCGACGATCCTGCGCGACTTCGGCGCGGAGATCTACGTGGTCGAGCTGGTCAGCATCGCCTTCCTGCGCGAGTTCGCCGTGCTGCTGACCGCGATCGTGCTGGCCGGCCGTACCGCCAGCGCGTTCACCGCGCAGATCGGTGCGATGAAGGCGCGCGAGGAAATCGACGCGATGAAGACGCTCGGCCTGGATCCGATGGACCTGCTGGTGCTGCCGCGCATCGTCGCGCTGCTGGTCACCCTGCCGCTGCTGACCTTCATCGCGATGGTCGCCGGCCTGGCCGGCGGCATCACGGTGGGCGCGTTCGACCTGGATATCCCGCCGCAGATGTACATCGCGCGCATGTACGACACGATGGAAGTACGCAACATGCTGGTCGGCCTGGCCAAGGCACCGGTGTTCGCGCTGGTGATCGGCCTGATCGGCTGCCTGGAAGGCTTGAAGGTGGAGGGTACCGCGCAGTCGGTGGGCGAGCGCACGACCTCCAGCGTGGTCCAGGCCATTTCCCTGGTGATCATCCTCGACGCCTTCGCTGCGTTGTGGTTCATGCAGATGGGCTGGTGACGGTGAACGAAGAACGCAGCCACGAAATCCACGACGCCCCCGGCGAGGACGAATCGAAGCTGGCCATCCGCGTGCGCGGGCTGGTCAACCGTTTCGGCAGCCAGACCGTGCACGAAGACCTGGACCTGGACGTGCGGCGCGGCGAGATCCTCGGCGTGGTCGGCGGCTCGGGCACCGGCAAGTCGGTGCTGATGCGCTCCATCCTCGGCCTGCGCAACCCGGATGAAGGGCAGATCGAAGTGCTGGGGCGCGATGCGCGCGGTGGCGACAGCGAAAGCCGCCTGCACATCCAGCGCAATACCGGCGTGCTGTTCCAGGATGGCGCGCTGTTTTCTTCCCTGACCGTCGGCGAGAACGTGCAGGTGCCCCTGAAGGAACACCATCGCGAGCTGCCCGAGCGCTGGCATTACGAGCTGGCGTTGCTGAAGGTGAAGCTGGCGGGCCTGCCCGCCGATGCGATCAACAAGCTGCCTTCGCAGTTGTCAGGCGGCATGCGCAAGCGCGCCGGGCTGGCCCGTGCGCTGGCACTGGACCCGCCGCTGCTGTTCCTGGACGAACCCACGGCCGGGCTGGACCCGATCGGTGCGGCCGCGTTCGACCGCCTGATCAAGACCCTGCAGGAAGCGCTGGGGCTGACTGTCTTCCTGATCACACACGATCTGGACACCCTTTATGCCATCTGTGACCGGGTGGCCGTGCTGGCCGACCGCAAGGTGGTCGCCAACGCGCCGCTGGCCGACATCGAGAAACTGGACCATCCGTGGATCCAGGAATATTTCCACGGACCCCGCGCACGTGCTGCGCGCGGCGAACAGACCGAGAGTGCCTGAGTCATGGAAACCAAAGCCAACTACGTGCTGATAGGCGCGTTCACCCTGATCACCGGCCTGGCCCTGCTGGCCTTCGGCCTGTGGGCAGCCAAGTATTCGTCCGACCGCACCTGGCAGGAATACCGCGTGGTATTCCGCGAGGCGGTCACCGGCCTGACCGTGGGCAGCCCGGTGCAGTACAACGGCATCGCGGTGGGGTCGATCATCGAGCTCAACCTGGTGCCGGATGACCCGCGCCAGGTGGTGGCCAAGATCCGCCTCAACTCGACCACGCCGGTCAAGACCGATACCCGTGCCAAGCTGGCGATCACCAGCCTGACCGGCCCGTCGATCATCCAGCTCAGTGGCGGCACGCCGCAGTCGCCGACGCTGACCTCGGTCAACCGCGATCCCGCGCCGATCATCCCGACCACGCCTTCGGCCCTGCAGAACATCACCGACGTGGCCAACCGCATCGTCGAGCGCATGGACCAGGTGCTGAGCGACCGCAACGTGGCCGCGATCAATGCCACGCTGGCCAATATCGAATCGATCAGTGGCGGGCTGGCCGACCAGAAACAGGGCACCCAGGCGCTGCTGCTCAGCGCGCGCAATGCCGCGCGCAGCCTGGACGAGACCCTGAAGACCACCAACGGGACCATCCAGCGACTGGACCAGAACCTGGTACAGGAGCTGCCGGGCATCATCGAAAAGCTGGACGCCACCATGACCAAGATGGATTCGGCGGCGGGCAATGCCAATTCGATCCTCGGCGAGAACCGGGCGGCCATCAACAGCTTCGCCAGCGACGGCCTGGGCCAGCTCGGCCCGACCCTGACCGAACTGCGCGGCCTGATCCGCGACCTGCGCCGGGTCAGCGACCGCCTTGAGAACAATCCCGCGCGCTACCTGCTGGGCCGCGACGCACCGAAGGAGTTCGAACCCGAATGAAGCGCATGCCCTCCCTGTCCGTGACGCGCCTGCTGCTGCCGGCTGCCCTGCTGGCCACCCTGGCCGGTTGTTCGATCCTGTCCAGCGGTGATCGCAACGCAGTGACGATCTACTCCCCGGCCGTACAGGTGAAGGTGGATCCGTCCTGGCCGACCGTGGCCTGGCAGCTGGTGCTGTCCAAGCCGAGCGCCACGCGCATGGTCGACAGCCCGCGCATCAACGTGCGGCCGAGTCCTTCGGAGCTGGAAATCTACGCTGGCGCGACCTGGGCGCAGCCAGCCACCGACATGATCGAAGACGCCCTGCTGCGCGGTTTCGAGGATTCCGGCCGGATCGCCGGCGTCGGGCGGGCCGCTGCGGGTATCCGCGCTGATTACCGCCTTGCGACCGACATCCGCCGTTTTGAATCGGATTACCGCGGCCAACCCACGCCGACCGTGGTCATCGAAATCAACGCCAAGCTGATCCATGTGGTGGACCAGCGCGTGGTGATCGACCGCACGTTCCGCCAGGAACAGCCGGTGGGATCGACCGACGTGCCAGCGGTGACCGCCGCCTTCGAGAAGGGGCTGAATGCCCTGACCGCCGATGTGGTGGGCTGGGCGCTGAGTAGTGGGCAGAAGGATACGGACCGCGGTTCGCTGCGCTGATTGGCTGGTGCGTCGGTCGCGCCGGCCGCTGGCCGGCGGCTCTTGGCCGGCGATGTCATAATCCGGGCCAGCCTGCCCCGTGACCTTGCCGATGCCACTTTCCACGTCCATTGCCGTCTGCACGTACAACGGCGAGCGCTTCCTGCAGGAGCAGCTGGACAGCCTGCTGCGACAGACCCAACGTCCGGACCAGATCGTGATCCGCGATGATGTCTCCAGCGACGGTACGCTGGACATCCTGCGCGCGTTCTTGCCGGCTGCTGAAGCAATGGGCATCATGGTTGACCTGCAGGTAAACCCTGAGAACGTCGGCTATCGGCTGAACTTCGATGGCGCACTGCGTGCCTGCACCGGCGAGGTGATCTTCCTCTGCGACCAGGATGATGTCTGGCATGCGGACAAGCTGGAGCGGTTCTGTGCCGAGTTCGAAAGACGCCCCAATCTGCTGGCGCTGCATAGTGATGCGCGGTTGATTGATGGGGAGGGGAACGTCCTTCCGCGGCGCCTTTTTCGTTCGCTGGGAGTGGGTACACGCCAGATGCGGCGGATGCATCGCGGTGCTGGACTCGACCTCTTGTTGCAGCGCGACCTTGTGACGGGCGCCACCTTGGCACTCCGCAAAAGTATTCTGCGGGACGCGCTCCCCCTTCCTCCCTCGGGATGGGTACACGACGCGTGGCTTGCCACGCTGGCCGCCATTATCGGAACGATCGACAGCGTGGAGCGCCCGTTGATCGACTACCGGCTGCATGACGGCAACCAGCTCGGCTTGGGCGGCAATGATCCTTTATCGCGCCAAGCGAGGCGACAGAAGCATCTTGAGCAGGATCTCTCCGAAGTTCTGCTCGCACGTCTACGCGCACTGCATGTGCCGGAACCCCTTCAGAAACTCATCGAGCGCAAGAAGCGCCATATCGCCAAGCGCTGCAACCTGTCGCGATCCTTTATCAAGCGGGTTCCTGTGGTCATGGGCGAACTGCTGTCGGGCAACTACGGTCGCTTCGGGCGCGGGCTGCTGTCCGCTTCGATCGATCTGGTACGCCGCTGATCTGCTGAGAAGTTCCTGGTCAGTTCCGGATCCAACGGAAGGTTAGATTGATGCGCTCCCCGTGCACGCGCGAGGATTTCGGCAACGCATGCTGGTAGTGGGCCTGCGTGCTGCTGGCCATCACCAGCAGGTCCCCATCGGCAAGCAGGAACTCTGCCTTGGCCGCGTGCTGGTCTCGACGGCGCAGCAGGAAGCGGCGCGCAGCGCCCAGGCTGAGTGAAGCAATCACCGGCTGCGGCCCCAGTTCCGGCTCGTCATCGCTGTGCCAACCCATGCTGTCGGTCCCGCTGCGGTAACGGTTGAGCAGCACGCTGTTGAAGCGCGTTCCCAGCTCCTCCTGCAATCGCTCACGAATGGGCAACAGCACGTCCGCCCACGGATGCGGTAGGAAGTCCGCACCGGAATAGCGGTAACGCGCATCCGCATCGCCCATCCAGCAACTCAGCCGCGGTGAATCCACCAACCGCCCGAACATCCGGATCCGGTGCACTTCCCATGGAATCTCCCGCAGCAACGCTGCCTGCAGGGCCCCTGCCTGCGCACGAGGCAGCCACCCCGCAAGGTGGCGCACATCGGCATCAGGCAGGTCCTGCGGGAACAGCGCGGCCATCAGCTTCGCTTGAACGCCACGCCGGTCTTTTCTACCAGCTCTGCTTCTTCAACGCCCGGTGCGGTTTCCACCAGCACCAAGCCATCGCCGGTGACATCGAACACGGCCAGATCGGTGATGATGCGATCCACCACGCCGACACCGGTCAGCGGCAGCGAACATTCCTTGAGGATCTTGTGCTCGCCGTTCCTGGCGGTGTGCTCCATCAGCACCACCACGCGCTGCACGCCGGCCACCAGGTCCATCGCGCCGCCCATGCCCTTGACCATCTTGCCCGGCACCATCCAGTTGGCCAGGTCGCCGCTGTCGGTGACCTGCATCGCGCCGAGGATCGCCAGGTTGACGTGGCCGCCGCGGATCATCGCGAAGCTGTCATCGCTGCCGAAATAACTGGCGCCCGCACGCGCGGTAACGGTCTGTTTGCCTGCGTTGATCAGGTCCGGATCGATCTCCGCCTCGGTGGGGAACGGGCCGATGCCGAGCAGACCGTTCTCCGACTGCAGCCAGACATCCACGCCCTCGGGAATGTGGTTGGCGACCAGGGTCGGCAGTCCGATGCCCAGGTTCACGTACGCACCATCGGTCAATTCACGCGCAGCGCGCGCCGCCATTTCGTCACGGGTCCAGGCCATGTCAGTTCGCCTCCTGGCGCACGGTGCGTTGTTCGATGCGCTTTTCGGGCGTGGGGTTGTGCACGATGCGGTGCACGTAGATACCGGGCAGGTGCACCTGGTCCGGGTCGATGCTGCCGACCGGCACCACCTCTTCCACCTCGGCGATGCAGACCTTGCCGGCCATCGCGCAGGCCGGGTTGAAGTTGCGCGCGGTACGCCGGAACACCAGGTTGCCCGCTTCGTCGGCCTTCCACGCTTTGACCAATGCCACATCGGCGCACAGCGCGGTTTCCATCACGTAGTGGCGGCCGTCGAACTCTCGCGTTTCCTTTCCCTCGGCCACCACCGTGCCGTACCCGGTAGCGGTGAAGAACGCCGGAATGCCGGCCCCACCGGCGCGCAGGCGCTCGGCCAGGGTGCCCTGCGGGTTGAATTCCAGTTCAAGTTCGCCGGCCAGGAACTGGCGCTCGAACTCCTTGTTCTCGCCCACGTAGGAAGAGATCATCTTCCGGATCTGGCGGGTCGCCAGCAGCTGGCCAAGGCCGAAACCGTCCACGCCAGCATTATTGGAAATCACCGTCAGGCCGTTGACCCCACTGTCGCGCAACGCGGCGATCAGCGCCTCCGGGATACCACACAGGCCGAAACCGCCGACCGCCAAGGTCTGGCCATCGGCGACCACGCCCTGCAGGGCGAGCGCCGCGCTGGCATATCGTTTATCGCGCTTGCTGCCGGTACCAGAACTATCCATTGCGTTGCTGTCCCACACGGTAAGGATGACGGCATTCTACCGGCACCCCGGTGCCCGGCTGGGGTGCGGCGCAGCATTTGCCGCAGTGGGCACAGCTCGTAAACTGGCTGTCCCGGTCACGCCTGCATCCCGATGTGCGGCCAGATACCGCCCTGTTGGAAAGACCGCTGATGTCCGTCCTGTTCAATGATATTGATCTGCATCGCTGGCTCGACGAGCGCACGATCCGCAAGGCGGCCGGCTACCTGGACAGCGTATATGACCTGCGCACGGAGGGGGACCTGCTGCGCGCCAACGTGGGCGGAACTGCCCCCCAGCCTTATCGGGTAACGATCAACCTCAAGGCCAGCCTTCGTAGCCCAGACAGCCGCCTCAACGGCCGCTGCAGCTGCCCGGTGGGTGACAACTGCAAGCATGTGGCCGCGGTCATGTTGTGTGCCCTGCACGGGCCGGATGAGGATAGCGAAGACGAGAAAATCGAGGCGCCGTTACCGCAGCACGCGCAACCGGTTCGCGCCGAGCTGCTCACCCGTCTGTCCGAATGGCATGCTCAGCACGCTGCACGCGCGGGGTCGAGCAAAGCAAAGCAGAACCCGAAGAGCATTGCGTTCGTGCTTTCCGTATTCCAGTTCCGCCTCGGCATCCATGCGTACAGGATGCGGAAGACGGCAGACGGCGCGCTGGAGCGCGAGAAGCGGTTTGACATCACCCCGGAGCTGGTCATCGATCCCCCCGGCTACGTGTCGCAACAGGACATCGCCGTTCTCGGGCAGCTGTGGTTGCGCCAGCAGCGCAAGGGCGGCCGACGTGTAGCCGTGCAGCCGTTGCTGGACATGATCCTGGCCTCCGGCCATGGCTGGGTACAGCACCCCGGCACGAGGGAGTTGCTGCCCCTGCGCGCGGGCCCCGCTCGCGCAGGCCACCTGGAGTGGAAGGCGGCCGACAGCCAGCTGGGCGTATGCTCCCGACCGGTGCTGCAGGTGGACGGGAACGCCGACGGGGCGGTGGAAGATCAGTGCGCCTGTTATCTGGACGAGAGAACCGGCGAGACGGGTCCGCTGCAACTGGCGGTGGCCAGCCCCGACGCCGATGCCTTCCTTGGGCTGCCGCCGTTGCTGCCCGACGAGCATTCCCTTACCGCGCAGATGCTCCAGCAGCTGGATCCTGCCCTGCCCCTGCCGCCGGCCACCGCCGATGCGATGCCCATCGCCCAGGTGGATGGCATGGTCCCGCACCTGATGCTGCATACCGAAGAGCAACAGCAGACGTGGGGCGCGCGAAGAGGTCAGATGCAGCGGCTGGATTTCGCCACGGTCTCCTTCGCCTACGGCGACAATTTCAAGCACCTCGATGACCCCTCGCGCTTCGTGCGGGGTGCGGACGGAACGATCGAGCTGCTGCCACGCGATACGGCCGAAGAGGCCAGGCGGGAAAACGAGTTGCGCAGCAGTGGACTTCATCGCCACCCGCAGTCGCCAGCGCTGCTCAGCGGGGCCGGGCCCCACTTCCACCTGCGCTCCTACGACTGGGGCAGCTTCATGCTGCGCGAGCTGCCCCGGCTGCAGGAACTGGGGTGGGTGGTCACCGTCCCGGAGGATTTCCGGCACCGCATCACCGTGGTGGACAGCGTGCTCTGGGACGTGCAGCCCGATGACTCAGGCGCTGGCTGGCTGGACGTAGCGCTGGACATCGAAATCGATGGCCAGACGGTGCCGCTGGCACCGATGCTGGCGCAATTGCTGCAGACCGATCCGCGCTGGACGCGGGGCGCGCTGGATGCCATCGACGACGAGGAGCGCATCCTGATCGCCTCCCCCACGGCAGGAGCGCTGTCATTCCAGGCGGGGCGGCTGAAGCCCGTCGTGACCCTGCTCGGCGACCTGTTTGGCAACGGCGCTGGGCCCCTGCGTGTTTCCGCACGCGACAGGGGTCGCCTGCAGACCCTGCAACAGTCCGGAAGCCTGCAGCTGCGCGGCGCCACCGATACCGGCGCGATGGTCCAGCGGCTGTTGCAGGAACCCACGCCACAACCGGTTGCAGCACCCGTCGGGCTGGCTGCCGCCTTGCGGCCTTATCAACAGGACGGGCTGGCGTGGCTGCAGTACCTGCGCCAACAGCAGCTGGGCGGCATCCTGGCCGATGACATGGGACTGGGCAAGACGCTGCAGACCCTGGCGCACGTGTTGCTGGAAAAGGAAGCGGGGCGGCTGGACCGGCCCGCGCTGGTGGTCATGCCGACATCCCTGCTGTTCAACTGGCAGCAGGAGGCCGCGCGTTTCGCACCCGGTCTGCGCGTGCTGGTCCTGCATGGCCCTGCCCGAGAGACGCTGTTCGAACAGATTCCCGCCCACGACCTGGTGCTGACCACCTATCCGCTGGTGTGGCGGGATGAGGCCGCGCTGCAGGCGCATGCCTATCACCTGCTGATCCTCGACGAAGCCCAGCAGGTAAAGAACGCCAAGGCACGCGCGGCGATCACCCTGCGCACGCTGCAGAGCCGGCACCGGCTGTGCCTGACCGGCACGCCGCTGGAAAACCACCTGGGCGAGCTGTGGACGCATATCGACTTTGTCCTGCCGGGCCTGCTTGGCAGCGAGAAAACCTTCAACCTGCATTGGCGTCATCCGATCGAGCGCAGCGGTGACGGCCAACGCGCGCAGCTGCTGGCGCAGCGGGTGCGACCATTCATCCTGCGTCGACGCAAGGACCAGGTAGCGACGGAGCTGCCGCCCAAGACCGTGATCACCCGCCACGTGTCATTGGAGGGTGGCCAGCGCGACCTGTACGAGACAGTGCGATCGGCGATGCAGGAGAAGGTGCGCGAGGCCGTCGCCGGCAAAGGAATGGCCAAGAGCCACATCGTCGTGCTCGATGCACTGCTGAAGTTGCGCCAGGTCTGCTGCGACCCACGCCTGCTGCCCGGCGAGGCCACGCCGCGCACGCAGGGTTCGGCCAAGCTTGACTTGCTGTTGACGCTGTTGCCGGAGATGGTGGAGGAAGGACGCCGCATCCTGGTGTTCTCCCAGTTCACGCGCATGCTGGAGCTGATCGCGCAGGCGCTGGACAAGAGCGGACTGGCATTCGTCACCCTGACCGGCGACACCCGTGACCGGGCCACCCCGGTGCGCCGGTTCATGCAGGGAGAGGTGCCCATCTTCCTGATCAGCCTGAAGGCGGGCGGTGTCGGCCTGAATCTGACAGCCGCCGATACCGTGATTCATTTCGACCCCTGGTGGAACCCGGCGGCCGAAAACCAGGCCAGCGACCGGGCGCACCGGATCGGACAGGACAAGCCGGTCTTCGTGTACCGCCTGATCGCTGCCGGCAGCATCGAGGAGCGGATCAGCGAACTTCAGCAGCGAAAGGCGGCGCTGGCCGACTCGATCCTGGAAAATGGCGGCGCGGCGGCACCCGGCTTCAGCGAGGAGGACCTGCAGGCGTTGCTGGAGCCGCTGCCGGGGGTGTCGGCGAAGAAGGGTAAGGGGAAGCCGAAGCGCAGTCATGAATGACGCGCGGCGGTGCTGGTGCATGCGGCCCTGACAACGATTCCCATACACATGGGCGTATAAACTAAGCGGCTGGACCCCCCAATGGAGTGACCGATGCCCCTGCCCGCCTTCAAGGCCTATGACATCCGCGGCCGCGTGCCGGACGAACTGAACGAAGACCTGGCCCGGCGCATCGGCGTGGCACTCTCGGACCAGCTGGAGCCAGGAACCGTGGTCGTCGGCCACGACGTGCGCCTGACCAGCGCGGCGCTGCAGGATGCGCTGGTCGTCGGACTGCGCGGCGCAGGCCGCGAGGTCATCGACATCGGCCTGTGCGGTACCGAGGAAGTCTATTTCCAGACCGACCACCTGGGCGCGGCTGGCGGCGTGATGGTGACCGCCAGCCATAACCCTATGGATTACAACGGCATGAAGCTGGTGCGCGAGAAAGCGCGCCCGATCAGTTCCGATACCGGCCTGTTCGCTATCTCCGATGCGGTGGCAGCCGATACCGCAGCTGCCCTGCCGCCCAAGGCCGGCCAGAGCGAGCAGCACGACAAGAGCGCCTACGTCGCGCACCTGCTGTCCTACGTTGACGTTGCTGCGCTGAAGCCACTGAAAGTGGTGGTCAATGCGGGCAACGGCGGCGCCGGTGCGATCGTCGATCTGCTGGCGCCACACCTGCCGCTGCAGTTCATCCGGGTCAACCACGAGCCGGACGGCAATTTCCCCAACGGCATCCCCAACCCGCTGCTGCCGGAAAACCGCGCCGCCACCGCCGAAGCGGTGCGTGAGCATGGCGCCGACTTCGGCATCGCGTGGGACGGCGACTTCGACCGTTGCTTCTTCTTCGACCACACCGGCCGTTTCATCGAAGGCTATTACCTTGTCGGCCTGCTGGCCCAGGCCGCGCTGAAGCGTCACCCGGGCGGCAAGGTCGTGCACGATCCGCGCCTGGTCTGGAACACGGTGGAGATGGTCGAGCAGGCCGGTGGCATCCCGGTGCTGTGCAAGAGCGGCCACGCTTTCATCAAGGAAAAGATGCGCGGTGAGGATGCCGTGTACGGCGGCGAAATGAGCGCCCATCACTACTTCCGCGAGTTCGCCTACGCTGACTCCGGGATGATCCCCTGGCTGCTGATCGCCGCGCTGGTTTCCGAAAGCGGCCGCTCGCTGGCCGACTGGGTTGAAGACCGCATGGCGGCCTATCCGTGCAGCGGCGAAATCAACTTCAAGGTGGCCGATGCGAAGGTATCGGTGGCACGCGTGATGGACCACTTCGCCTCGCATGCACCCGCGCTGGACCACACCGACGGCATCAGTGCCGATTTCGGCGACTGGCGCTTCAACCTGCGCAGCTCCAACACCGAGCCGTTGCTGCGGTTGAATGTCGAAACGCGCGGCGATGCGGCCCTGCTGCAGTCGCGTACCGACGAAATCTCTTCGCTGCTGCAACAGTAACCCGGGATGTCCGTATCCATGAACAGCATCCAGCCCGTCATCCTGTCCGGTGGTTCCGGCACGCGCCTGTGGCCCTTGTCGCGCGAGGCGTATCCGAAGCAGTTCCTGCCACTGGCCAGCGAGCTGACCATGCTGCAGGCCACCTGGAAGCGCGTCCAAGCCATCGCCGCGCGCGGGCCGTTGGTCATCGCCAACGAGGAGCATCGCTTCGTCGCCGCAGAGCAGCTGCAGCAGGTGGGTGCAGAGCCCGCCGCGATCATCCTGGAACCGGTCGGCCGCAATACCGCGCCGGCCATCGCGGTTGCCGCGCTGGAGGCCACCCGCGATGGCGCGGATTCGTTGCTGCTGGTGCTGCCCTCGGACCATGTGATCAGCGACGACGCCGCCTTCCTGCGCGCGGTAGAGCAGGCAGCGGGCGCTGCCGAAGCCGGCAAGCTGGTGACCTTCGGCATCGTGCCTACCGGCCCGGAAACCGGCTACGGCTACATCAAGGCGGCCGCCGGCGAAGGCGCCCGAGCGGTCGAGCGGTTCGTCGAAAAGCCGGACCTCGCCACGGCAACCGATTACGTTGCCAGCGGCCAGTACTACTGGAACAGCGGCATGTTCCTGTTCAAGGCATCGCGTTACCTGCAGGAACTGGAACGCTTCCAGCCGGCTATGCTGGCGGGCAGCCGCGACGCCTGGAGCAAGGCACGACGTGACGCCGACTTCACCCGTCTGGACAAGGACGCATTCACTGCCGTTCCTTCTGATTCCATCGATTACGCGGTGATGGAGAAGACTGCCGATGCGGTGGTGGTGCCGCTGGATGCCGGCTGGAACGACGTCGGATCGTGGACCGCGCTACGCGACGTATCGCAGCAGGATGGCGATGGCAACGCGCACCAGGGCGATGTGATCGCGATCGACTGCCGCAACACGTATGCCTACGGTCAACGCCTGGTGGCGATGGTCGGACTGGATGACGTGATCGTCGTGGAAACCGACGATGCGGTGCTGGTCGGCAAGGGCGACCGCATGCAGGAGGTCAAGGCCGTGGTTGCGCAGTTGAAGGCCGAAGGACGCAGCGAAGCGACCTGGCACCGCAAGGTATACCGCCCGTGGGGCGCCTACGATTCCATCGACAACGGCGCACGTTTCCAGGTCAAGCGCATCACCGTCAAGCCCGGTGGCACGCTGAGCCTGCAGATGCACCATCACCGCGCCGAACACTGGATCGTGGTGAGCGGCACGGCCGAGGTCACCCGCGGTGAGGAAGTGCTGCTGCTCAGCGAAAACCAGAGCACCTACATCCCGCTCGGCGTCACCCACCGCCTGCGTAATCCGGGACGCCTTCCCTTGGAGCTGATCGAGGTGCAGTCCGGCAGCTACCTTGGCGAAGACGATATCGTGCGATTTGAAGATACTTACGGTCGGCAGTAGCCGACCGTAAGTCCACGCATCCCGCCTCGGAGACGGGCTCCTAGTCAGCCCGCGATCTCGCCGATCACCCGCTCCAGGCCATCCTGCCAGGACGGCAAGGCGATGCCGAAATCCTGCTGCAGCTTGCGGTTGTCCAGCACCGACCAGGACGGCCGCTTGGCCGGCGTCGGGTACTCCGAGCTGGCAATCGCTTCCACGCTCGGCACCTTGGTCAGAACGCCGCGTGCGAGGGCTTCGGCGAAGATCGCCTCGGCGAAACCATGCCAGCTGGTCTGCCCGGAAGCGGTCAGGTGCCACGTGCCGGAAAGTCCGCCCGCGTGCTGCAGGGCCTGTGCAGTGACATCCGCAATCAGCGCTGCCGGCGTCGGCGTACCGACCTGGTCAGCCACCACCCGCAATGCGTCACGCTCGGGCCCCACGCGCAACATCGTGCGCAGGAAATTGGCACAGTGCGAGGCATACACCCACGCCGTGCGGAAGATCATGTGGCGTCCGCCGGCAGCACGCACGGCGTCTTCGCCGTCGCGCTTGCTGGTGCCATATACGCCCAGCGGAGCGGTCGGCTGGTCTTCCCGGTAAGGCGCGGTGCCTTCACCGTTGAACACGTAGTCAGTGGAGTAATGCACGAACGGCACGCCCGCAGCCGCGCACCAGCGTGCAATCACGCCAGGTGCCTCGGCGTTGGCACGGAACGCCGCCTCCACCTCCTGCTCCGCCTTGTCCACCGCCGTATAAGCGGCAGCGTTGACCACCATTGCGGGTCGCACGCGATCCAGCAGCGCGACCAGCGACCCGGGCTGGTTGAAGTCTGCAACCTCGCAGGCGCTGCCGTCCGGCAGCACGCCGCTGCGCGTGGTGGCCACCACCTGGCCCAGCGGCGCCAGCGCACGCAGCAGCTCCTGGCCGACCTGGCCGTTGCCGCCGAACACCAGGACCGTCATGCGACGAACACCGGCAGCCGCTCTTCGGCGATATCCTTCAGGAACGGGGCAGCCTCATCCTTTGCCGACAACGTCGGGTTGGAGATCGGCCAGTCCACCGCCACGTCGGCATCGTTCCAGCGAAGTCCCGCATCCGCCTCCGCCACGTAAACGTCGGTGCACATGTAGTGGAACAGAGCGCGCTCGGACAACACCGCGAATCCGTGAGCGAAGCCCTCCGGGATCCAGAACTGCCGCCGATTTTCAGCGCTGAGAATCACTGACGCGTGTTTTCCGAACGTCGGAGACCCTTGACGGATATCCACCGCTACATCGTAGACCTCACCCTCCAGAACGCTGACCAGCTTTCCCTGCGGCCGAGGCCACTGGTAATGCAGGCCACGCAGCACGCCGCGTGTGGACGACGAAATGTTGCTCTGGACAAAATCCATCCGCAAACCTTCTGCCTCGAAACGCTCTTTGTTCCAACCCTCGAAGAAAAAGCCGCGGGCGTCTCCAAATACCCGAGGCTCCAGTACGACACATCCTGGAAGCTGAGTTGGGACGATTTTCACGGAACCGAGCCCCGCTGGGCCAAAGCATGGAGATACTGGCCGTAGGCATTCTTGATGAGCGGTGCGGCCAAGGACTCAAGCTGGGCCACGTCAATCCAGCCGTTGCCCAGTGCGATCTCTTCAGGACAGCAGACCTGCAGGCCCTGGCGGGTCTGGATCGTTTCGATGAAGTTCGAAGCTTCCAGCAACGACTGGTGCGTGCCGGTATCCAGCCACGCGTAACCGCGACCCAGCGGCTCCAGATGCAATGCACCCTCGTCCAGGTAACGCTGGTTGAGGTCGGTGATTTCCAGTTCACCGCGCGGCGAAGGCTTCAACTCAGCAGCGTACTCGCTGGCCTTGCCATCGTAGAAATACAAACCGGTCACCGCATAGTTCGAGCGCGGTTGTGCAGGCTTTTCTACCAGCCCGATCACCTTGCCGTCCTTGTCGAATTCGGCAACCCCGTAACGTTCCGGGTCGTTGACCCAGTAGCCGAACACGGTAGCGCCCTCATCGCGCGCATCGGCGCGTTTAAGCACCTCGGTCAGGCCATGTCCGTGGAACACGTTGTCACCGAGCACCAGGCAGCTGGGCTTGCCATCCAGGAACTCGCGGCCGATGAGATACGCCTGGGCCAAGCCATCCGGGCTCGGCTGGGCGGCGTACTGGATGTCCATGCCCCACTGCGAACCGTCGCCCAACAGCTGCTGGAACAGCGCCTGCTCGTGCGGGGTGTTGATGATCAGCACTTCACGAATGCCCGCCAGCATCAGCACGCTGAGCGGGTAATAGATCATCGGCTTGTCGTACACCGGCAGCAGCTGCTTGCTGACGCCCTTGGTGATCGGATAAAGCCGGGTGCCTGAGCCCCCGGCAAGGATGATGCCTTTACGCTGCGTCATGGATATGTGGTCCTTTGTGGGCTCAGGCGGTGGTGCCGATGCGCTGCAGGCGGTAGCTGCCATCGAGCACGCCGTTCACCCATTCCTGGTTGTCCAGGTACCAGTCGACGGTGAAGCCGATGCCCTGCTCGAACGTGTAAGCCGGCTCCCAGCCCAGTTCGTCCTTCAGCTTGGAGGCGTCGATTGCATAGCGGCGGTCGTGGCCCGGGCGATCGGTGACGTAGGTGATCTGGCTGCTGCGGGGCTGGCCGTCTTCGCGCGGACGACGTGCATCCAGCAGCGCGCAGATCGCCTGCACGACTTCGATGTTCTGCTTTTCGGAATTGCCGCCGACATTATAGGTTTCGCCGACGCGGCCCTTGGCCAGCACGGTGCGGATCGCTTCGCAGTGGTCGGACACGAACAGCCAGTCGCGCACCTGCTTGCCATCGCCATACACCGGCAGCGGCTCGCCGGCCAGCGCCTTGGCGATCACCAGCGGGATCAGCTTCTCCGGGAAGTGGTACGGACCGTAGTTGTTGGAACAATTGGTGGTCAGCACCGGCAGCCCGTAGGTGTGGTGGAACGCGCGCACCAGATGGTCCGAGGCCGCCTTGGAGGCCGAGTACGGCGAGTTGGGCGCGTACGGCGTGGTCTCGCTGAACTTGCCGGTCTCGCCCAGCGTGCCGTAGACCTCATCGGTGGACACATGCAGGAAGCGGAACGCCACGCCCTTGTCGGCCGGCAGCGCCTTCCAGTAGTCGCGCACCGCTTCCAGCAGGCCGAGCGTGCCGACCACGTTGGTCTGGATGAAGGCGCCCGGGCCGTCGATGGAGCGATCGACGTGGCTTTCGGCGGCAAAGTTCAGCACTGCATCGGGCTGGTGTTCGGCCAGCAAGCGCGATACCAGCGCACTGTCACCGATATCACCTTCCACGAAGACATGGTCGGGATTGCCTTCCAGACTGCTCAGGGTCTTCAGGTTGCCGGCATAGGTCAGGGCATCGAGATTGATGACCTTGACGCCGCGGGCTGCTGCTTCGAGGACGAAATTACCGCCAATGAATCCGGCGCCGCCGGTGACAAGCCAAGTGGGCACTACCTGTTTCTCCTGTAATGGGATGAATGTCCAGGCCTCCAAGGCGCGGGCGATTCAGTCGCAAAGGATACAACGGGGCTCCATGGAAGGCCTCTTTGGGGATGATATGGACTGCGCCATGCCGCGCTGCACCATCATCTACCTCACCATACGCATTCGCATGGCCGCCAATCGCCAGTTAGAATCGGATCCCACCCCCGAACCGGTTGCTGCTGTCAGGACCGGACGACCCCCGATAGTGAAGGACCCGTACCAGATGAAAATCCTCGTCGCGTACAAGCGCGTGGTGGACTACAACGTCCGCATTCAGGTCAAGCCGGACGGCTCCGGCGTGGTGACCGACGGCGTCAAGCTGTCTCCAAATCCTTTCGATGAAATCGCGCTGGAAGAAGCCCTGCGCCTGCGCGACAAGGGCATCGCCAGCGAAGTCATCGTCGCCACCATTGCCCCGGCCGACGCCCAGGCGCACCTGCGCAACGGCCTCGCCATGGGTGCCAATCGCGCCATCCACATCGTGACCGACCAGGCCATCCAGCCGCTCACTGCCGCGCGTGCCCTGCTCAAGCTGATCGAAAAAGAACAGCCGGAGCTGGTCATCCTGGGCAAGCAGGCCATCGATGACGACGCCAGCCAGACCGGCCAGATGCTGGCCACGATCTGGGGCCGCCCGCAGGCGACATTCGCCAGCAAGCTGGAAATTTCCGGAGAAGCGGGCGCCGACCGCAAGGCCACGGTGACCCGTGAAGTCGATGCCGGCTTGGAAACGCTGGAAGTGGACCTGCCGGCCGTGGTCACCACCGACCTGCGCCTGAATGAGCCGCGCTTCATCAAGCTGCCCGACATCATGAAGGCCAAGGCCAAGCCGCTGGAAACCCTGCAACTGGCGGATCTGGGCGTTGACGCCGTGGATACCCTGAAGACCACCACCTATGCCGCACCGGGCAAGCGCAGCAAGGGCGTGATGGTCAAGGATGCCGCCGAGTTGGTGGCCGCACTCAAGCAGAAGGGGTTGCTGTAATGAGCACGATTCTCGTCATCGCCGAACACCACGACGGCAAGCTCAACGCCGCCACCGCCAAGACCGTCAGCGCAGCATCCGCGATCAGCGGCGCCGAAGTGCACGTGCTGGTGCTGGCTGCCGACCCCGCCGCGGTTGCGGCTGAGGCGGCAAAGATCAGCGGCGTCAGCAAGGTGCTGACCGTGGCCAACGCCGCCAACGCGAACCCGATCGCGCAGGTGCTGGCGCCGCAGATTGCCAAGGCCGCCGCCGGTTACAGCCACGTGTTCGGCCCGTCCACCACCTTCGGCAAGGACCTGATGCCCTGCGTGGCCGCCCTGCTGGGCGTCGCCCAGGTGTCCGACCTGATGACCGTGGAAGGCAGCCATACCTTCAAACGCCCGATCTACGCCGGCAACGCGATCATCACCGTCGAGGCCCCGGCCGACCAGACCGTGGTTGCCACCGTGCGCAGCGCGTCCTGGGCTGAAGCCGCACAAGGTGGCAGCGCCAGCGTGGAAGCGCTCAGCGTGGACGTCACCTTGCCGACACATACCCGATTCATCGGCCTGGCCGCCGCCAGCAGCGACCGTCCTGACCTGCAGAGCGCCAAGCGCGTGGTCTCCGGTGGCCGCGGCGTCGGTTCGGAAGAGAACTTCAAGGTGATCTACCAGCTGGCGGACAAGCTGGGCGCCGCCGTCGGTGCCTCGCGCGCCGCAGTGGATGCCGGCTACGTGCCCAATGAGCTGCAGGTCGGCCAGACCGGCAAGATCATCGCGCCGGAGCTGTACGTGGCGATCGGCATCAGCGGTGCGATCCAGCACCTGACCGGTATCAAGGATGCGGGGACCATCGTTGCGATCAACAAGGATCCGGATTCGCCGATCTTCGAAATTGCAGACATTGGACTGGCGGGTGACCTGTTCACGATTTTGCCAGAGTTGGAGAAAGCTCTGTAGGGCTCATTTGTGGAATAGTAGGCTCCGCAACGTCGGCCGCCCTGTGCGGCCGACGCTCTTCCCGTTCCAACTATTGGATTCTTCACCCGCGTGTCTCCAAACTCTTCAACATCCCTGTCATTGAACACTACGGATCGGACTGGCACACGGGGTCTTCCGATTGGCCTGGAGGTGTCTGTGGTCGTTCCTGTCTATGGATGCGCGGGCTGTCTTGAAGAGTTGACCGAGCGCATATTGGCCGCCGTTAGCGGAATGGGCCGGACCGTCGAGCTCATTTTTGTGGACGATGACAGTCCAGATCAGGCTTGGAGCAGAATCAGCGAACTCTCCGCGCTTCACCCTGCAGTGCGCGGCCTTAAACTATCCCGAAACTTCGGCCAACATGCGGCGATCAGCGCCGGGATAGCGCAAACGCGCGGCGCGGCCGTCATTGTCATGGACTGCGACCTGCAGGATGTGCCTGAAGAAATTCCGGCGCTCCTAGAAGCACTTACCGACGATGTGGAAATTGTCCTCGGGCAGCGTACCGAGCGACGTGACACTTGGTTGAAGCGCACCGGATCCCGCGCGTTCTACCGCACCCTTGGCTGGCTGACTGACACAAGCTACGACCCTAGTACTGCCAATTTTGGCGCGTACAGCCGCAAGGTCATCGATGCAATGAACGCGATGCCGGAAACGGACCGATTTTTGCCTCTTCTTGCCCGGTGGACCGGCTTCAGAACCGCGCGCATTTCCGTGGAGCACGGAAGACGCACGGAGGGCAGAAGTAGCTACACATTGCGCAAGCTGCTGCAAATGGCCACGCGGATCGCCTTGTCTTTCTCCGACAAGCCGTTGCGACTGGTCATGTCCGCAGCGTTCGCACTGGCCGGTGTCGGCCTGTGCGTCGCTGCGTTTGCTGTCTACCGCTACCTCGTGGGCGACATTCGCGTAGCAGGCTTCACCAGCATTCTCGCTTCGGTATGGCTAGTGGGCAGCTTCCTGATGGCCAGCATTGGCGTAGTGGGCCTGTATGTTGGACGTGTGCACAACGAAAGCAAGAGACGACCGCAATACATCATCTGGCGCGACTCATGGAACGACGAGAATGAATGAATCGCCGCTGCTCAGGTACTCTCCCCTAGATTCAAACCGCTTCTCCATTCGCGTGGAGCGCGCCAGCCTGGGCCGCCACGTTCAGGTGGCAAGCGCGATCAGCGCGATCCAAGCCTCTACGGCTGAGTTGATCATCGCCCGTTTCCCCGCAGGCGATTGCGCAATCCCCAACGCGCTTGTCCAGCGTGGCGAAGCCCTTATCCATGCCGATACGCTGGTCTACTATGACGTGGGCTTGCCTGCGCCGAGCGCCAAGGCAGCAGCCAACGTACGGCTTGCGGAGGTCACCGATCTCGAAGCGATCCGCAGCATCGCTTCCACGGCGTTCAAAAATTACCGCGCGCATTATGCTGCCAACCCGTTACTGCCTGCGGCGCAGGTTCTTGATGGGTACGTCGAGTGGGCGCAAAGCCGAGCCGATCCCTCCGACCCCAGCAGCGATACGTGGCTGGTATTTGACGACGGCGTTGCGGCTGGTTTTGCCACATGCGACATCAAGGATCGCGGGGTGGAGATCGTACTGAACGCAGTCCATCCTTCTTTCGAAAGAAGAGGCCATTACGGAACGCTGCTGCGTCACCTGCTGCACCACTATGCAGAAACCGGACTGGGCCGGTTGAGCATTTCCACGCAGATCTGGAACTACACCGTGCAGCGGCAATGGTCCCGTGCAGGATTACTGCTGGAAAGTGCATACGACACCTTCCACATTGATCGGCGCATCGCCGCGCAGCGGAGCACATCATGAACTTTTCCCCGACACTTTTTCCCTGGTCGATGGTTGCCGCAACAATCATCCTGACCAGCTATGGCCAGCTCGTCATCAAATGGCAGGCGACTTCGTATCAGGCAACCACGGCAGGGTGGTTGGGCAAACTGCCAACGGTGGTGCAGCTTCTTCTCCAGCCTTGGGTCGTATCGGCCTTTTTTGCTGCTTTCGCCGCATCGCTCTGCTGGATGTTGGCGGTGTCGCGTCTGGAGCTCAGCCGGGCATATCCGTTCATGGCGCTCAACTTCGTAATCGTATGTATTGCGGCAGTACCCCTGTTCGGCGAAGCATTCACTCCATCCAAGGCGATCGGACTGGTGACCGTTATTGTCGGACTGGTCATAATCAGCCAAGGCTGATTTTACTTAATCGCATCGCAAAGAGACCTCATGATTCCGTTCAATCGCCCGTTCATGACTGGAAAGGAACTCCCCTTGATCAGCCAGGCTCATGCCAATGGCCATCTGTCTGGGGATGGGCCGTTTACCAAGCAGTGCCACGCCTGGTTGCGACAGCGCACCGGAGCATCTACAGCCTTGCTTACGCATTCCTGCACCGCGGCGCTCGAAATGGCCGCTCTGCTTCTGGATCTTAAACCGGGCGACGAGGTGATCATGCCTTCGTTCACTTTCGTATCTACTGCAAATGCATTCGCACTTCGAGGCGCAGTTCCTGTCTTTGTCGATGTGCGATCCGACACGTTGAACATCGACGAGTCACTGATCGAAGCGGCAATTACGCCGCGCACTCGGGCTATCTGTGTTGTCCATTACGCTGGTGTGGCTTGCGAGATGGACATGATCGTTGATATTGCGCAGCGGCGCGGACTGGCCGTTGTCGAAGATGCCGCACAAGGCATCATGTCAACTTACAAGGGGCGAGCGCTTGGCACGATTGGTGATCTTGGTGCTTTCAGCTTCCACGAAACAAAGAATGTCATCTCCGGGGAAGGTGGCGCGCTGCTGTGCCGAGATGCCTTTTATGGAGAGCGCGCGGAAATCATCCGCGAAAAAGGCACCAACCGCAGTAGATTCTTCCGCGGGCAAGTGGACAAGTACACGTGGGTCGATGTGGGCTCGTCCTACCTCCCAGGTGAAATCATCGCGGCATTTCTGAGTGCTCAGCTGGATGATGCCGAAGAGATCACTGCCAGGCGCCTTGCAATCTGGGATCGCTACCATGCGTGGGCAGCGCCTCACGAAGCCGACGGCACCTTGCGGCGCCCGGTGATACCGGAGGCATGTGAGCACAATGCACACATGTATTACCTGCTGCTACCCAGCCTGGAAGCCCGTGCCCGCTTCATTGCCAGCATGAAGGCTCGCGCCGTTCAGACTGTCTTCCACTACATCCCCCTGCATTCTTCGCCTGCTGGAGAGCAGTTGGGGCGAGCTTCCGGCACGCTGGACGTCACCAACGACATCAGCAACCGGCTGGTTCGCCTCCCGCTCTGGCTCGGCCTGGAGTCGCTGATGGATGAGGTCCTGGACGCCGCCGAGGCGTCGATCCGTGAGGGCTGATGAAGATGACAGCTGACTTGCCAACGTCAAATGCGGATCCGGATCCGACCGGAAGCAGAGACGCATCCACACCACAGTTGTCCTGGGGACATCGTGTCGACGCAGGCCTGTTGCTTCTGGTGTCCTACGCCGGCTTTTTCCTTGCGTCGAAGATGATCGGGTTCACTCCAGGCTATGGCCTTGATGACTACGGCATCATCCGCAGGGGCGCCGGCGAAAGTCTGGTCGATTTCTTCTTGTCACAGGGACGCTATGGCAGTGCGCTGATGGACGTCGTGCTGCATGCCAGCAACCTGACCATGGCCAGCTTTTCGACGATAGGGCTGGCTGCGACCGCCTTTTTCAGCGGACTGTTCTTCAAGGACGCACTGGATCTCCCCAAGCGATCTTCCCCCATCCTTGCGGTCGGCATCGGCGCCCTCCTGGGCTCCCATCCTTACTACGCAGAGTACGTATCGTTTCGTCAGGCAGCATTGCCGATGTCGGCGATGTTCCTGAGCCTGTGGGCTGCGCTCCGGCTGTATCGCCTCGCATTGGAGCAGGAGGAAGCCAGGGTATTCAACGTGCTGGCGAGTCTTTTCGCCATGACACTGGCGATGGGATTCAATCAGTTGGCCGTTTCATACATGTCTATCGCTGTGTTGTGCGTGCACATGCAGCGACTGCAGATGGGCATCACCCCCACCTACATGGGAAAATCTGCTGGCAGTTGGGCCTGGCTTGAGCCGATCATCAGGGCCATGTTGATCGGTGCAGTACTCATCGCCACCAGTACGATTGTGGCGAAGATGACCATGCTCATGTTCGGCCTTGAGCCCACCCAACGCGCGGAGCTTATCGGGGCGGATATGCTTGGCCAACGCAGCGAAGCACTGATGGGCCTTGTGCAGGTTATATGGGCCGATTCGGAGACCGTCGCCGGCTGGCCAGCAAAAATCCTTGCACTGGCAGGGTTCTTTGTCTTGCTTGCGTCCTCTTTGCGCGGGTACCGGCGAGCGGGATGGCTTTCGCTTGTAACGTTCTTGGCGGCTACAGCCGCTGCACTCATACCGACGGCGGCGTCGACGATCTGGTGGCCGGTGCCACGTACACTGATAGCTGTTCCCTTCGCCTTGGCGGCCGCCATTGCACTGCTTGCGGCACGTGGTGGCCGTTTGGCTACACTGGCAGGCGTGCTGCTCGTTGCCAGCGCTGGAATTTTCTCGGCGCACAGCACTCAGATTCTTTCCAACCAGCAACGCCTCAACCGCTGGGACCAGATGCAGGCCCGTGACATTACCCAGATGGCTGCGGGGAAATTCTCCGGGCAGGCATCCAAGCTCGCGCTTGTTGATTCTGACTGGGGACACGACGTGGCGCGTGAAATCGCCCAAGGCGATCTCAATATTTCCGCATTGAGCGTTGCTTGGGCACTCGATCCGCTGTTTGACGAAGCCACTGGCAGTGATCAAACGGTTCGTCTGGCACCTGAATTCAGTGAGTTTTGCTCGACATCGCCGAAATATCCTGACCCTGCCTCGCTCCATCTGGAAAATGGTGAGGTTGTCGTATGCATGCAATGAGAAACCTGGTCACCACTGCACCTGCCTTCCCACTATCTCAGGCCCACGTCTACATATGAAAGTTCTGGTAACCGGAGGATCCGGCTTCATCGGCTCACATACCTGTATTGAACTACTGGCAAGCGGCCACGATGTCGTGATCAGCGATAACCTAAGCAATAGCCAGGTTGACGTGCTTGACGCCATTCAATCCATCTCAGGGAAGAAAGTCGCGTTCACGCGTTGCGATGTCCGCGATGGCGAGGCGATGAAGACAGTCCTGAGGTCGCACTCGATTGATGCAGTCATTCACTTCGCGGCGCTGAAGTCCGTTGGTGAGTCGTGGCGACGCCCGCTCGATTATTTCGACAATAATATTTCCGGAACGATCACCCTCCTGCAGGCCATGGAGGAGGTTGGCGTACGCCATTTCGTTTTCAGCTCGTCGGCGACGGTATACGGCGATCCTGACCACTGCCCCATTTCCGAGTCCGCCCCGACCCGCACCACCAATCCCTACGGACGCACCAAACTTGTCTGCGAGCAGTTGCTGTCTGACAAAGTCGCTGCAGACCCGCACTTCCACGTGGCCTCACTTCGCTACTTCAATCCAGTGGGAGCACACCCATCTGGATTGATCGGCGAATCGCCCAATGGCACGCCCAACAACCTGATGCCTTATGTCTCCCAAGTTGCCAGCGGACAACGCGAGTATCTTCAGGTATTCGGTAATGACTACAATACGCCGGATGGAACCGGAGTTCGGGACTACATCCACGTCGTGGACCTGGCTGTCGCCCACGTTCTGGCACTCGATCACATCGTCGGGAATGGTCAGAGCATGACGGTGAATCTGGGTACTGGCAACGGGTACAGTGTTCTGGAGGTGGTTGCCGCGTTCGAGCGCGCCAGTGGTCGCAGCGTCCCGGTGCGCATTGTTGATCGCAGGCCCGGTGATGCAGCCAGCTGCTTCGCAGATCCGACACTCGCGCGAGAAGTGCTGGGATGGCGCGCCATGCATGACCTTAACCAGATGTGCGTGGATGCCTGGCGCTGGCAAGTCCACTCCGGCGCGACCCTCACCTGACCTGGATCCAGACATCACCAATGCTGCCCCAGATCTCAGCAGTCATCACTTTCCACCGCGAAGGGCTATTGGCCCACAAGAGTCTTTTGTCACTTCGCCGATGCATACTTGCTGCGGAGCGGCGAGGCATTGCAGTGGAGGTAGTCGCTACGCTTGACAATGCCGACAGTGAGACGTCGCGCATTGTTGCTATGCACCGCGACACAGGACTGATCGACCAGTTGCTAGAGGTGCACTGCGGCGATCTCGGACTTTCCAGGAATGCTGCAATCCTGTCAGCGAGGGGAACATGGATCCTGATCTGCGATGGTGATGATTACCTATCTGCGGGCTTCATCACCCGTTGCTGGGACACTGCGGCCGGCGACGAGCACGTTATCCTGCACCCCGAATTGATCGTGACATTCGGCGCAGAGACCGGAATCTGGTGGCAGACCGGCAGCAATGCCGCAGAGTTCGACGCCAACTGCATGCTGGTCACTAATCCTTGGAATTCATGCAGTTTTGGTGCCAAGGACATCTATCTGGAAACACCGTACGTACTGGCACGTCCAGGAGAGTCTGGATTCGGCTTTGAAGACTGGCACTGGAACTGCCAAACGCTGGCGTTGGGCCACCCCCACCTTATAGCGGAAAAGACCGCTCATTACGTGCGCAAGAAGGAGTCGGGGTCATTGAACAACGCCCATGCGGGTAACCGTGCACTCATCCCACCAACTCGCTTGTTCGCGCCTCGCCCGTGACTTCCAGAGCCTTCATTCGCCGCATCTACCATCTAGTGGATCGCCTGATGCTGTCCAAGCTTCAGGAAAGCACGCAGCGCCGACTCCTTTCCCTCATACTTGCGATGATCAGGCGTGTCTGCCCGTCTGCAGGCGGGTCACTGTCAGTAGACCGCCTTCTGGCGCGCAGGAACCTGCGCCAACCGGCAAAACCGATGCGCACACTTCCTGCATGGGCGGTTGATGATATGCGGGGCCTCGCCGTGGAAGTGGACACGCTGCTGTCACCTGGCGCATTCCTCCAATCAGCTCCGGTAGCCCGCTACGCGCCCACGCACTGGGTGGACGCCGGCGCGGCGTATCAGCGCATCCTGGACGAGGTGGGAAATCGTCGCTTTGACACGATCCTGTTCGTGCCGTGGCTCAAGCGCGGTGGCGCCGATCTGGGGGCGCTGCATCACGCAAACCTTTGCCATGGTGACCTGGGGCAACGCACCTTGGTCATTGCCACCGAACCTGGAGACTCGCCTTGGGCTGGTCGCCTCCCCAGGGATGTCGCGTTCATCGATGCAGGCGAGGAAATGGCCGCGCTTAGTGGGCCAACGCGGGAGCCGGAAATCGTGCTCGCCAGGCTCGTGCTACAACTTGCGCCGGACCGCATCCATATCATCAATTCGCATACAGCCTGGAGAATGCTTGAGCAGTTTGGTTTGGCTTTACGGCAACAGACCCGCGTCTTCGCTTCACTGTATTGCGATGAATTTACAGTCGACGGCCGGGTGGATGGACTCGCACAGCGGCATCTCCCCACTACGTCTCACCTGCTGGATGCCGTGATCACAGACAACAGCGCTTCTCCAGAGAGCTGGAGCAACATGTTGGGAATCAACCACGATCTTTTCAAGGTCGTTCATTTCCCTGCGCCACACATGACACGCGCGGCACGTGCGGCACGTGCGGATGCAGCAGGCAACCGTGTATTGTGGGCCAGTCGTCTCGAACGCCAGAAAAGACCGGAGTTGCTGCTGCAGCTTGCATCCCGCATGAAGCACCTGCACTGGGACGTCCACGGAACTGCCCTGGCCGCCGACGATCAGGTGCACAAGGAACTGCGCCGCTTGAACAATGTCACGTTGCACGGGCCGTTTGACAGCTTCCGTGACATCGTTTCTGCGGAGCATCTAGCTTACGTTTACACCAGCGCCTGGGATGGTCTGCCAAACGTGCTGCTGGAAGCCGCGCAAGCTGGCCTTCCTATTGTGGCGCCAGATGTGGGTGGAATCCGCGACCTGGTGCCTGCGCGGTGGTTGCTCGCCGCGAATGCCGACGCTGCGGACTATGTACAGGCTCTCGAGGGGCTGCAGGCCAACAGCGTTAGTCGGCAACAGCGCTTGCGTGAGCAGGACGAGCGCGTCGCCCTGTTCACTTGGCAATCATTTGCCAATGGCATGCGTCGGATAGAGGGCTACGCGGACATGTGACAGCGGCTGCCGCAGTAGCTCAGCTCCTGCGCAGCTGTCTAAGCCATCCGCCAATACGCGTCCTGAGTGAGGAAGCAATTGGCAGGCGATTCCCTACCAGACGCGCCGCTTCGAAAAGCCCGACGTTCCCGGAGGCGTCAAAACGACGGGTTCTTGCGAAGCGGTTAGCCACCCGCAGCGGCCGTGCCCACCGCCAGGAACGACTGGCCATGATCTCCTGAAGGAGCTTGGTGCTGGCCTCGTCTCTTGCCCTGTGATACACGCTCGCGTCATGCTCCGCTTCGGCCTGCAGACGGTAGCGGCGAGCCTCGAAGCCGACCGCGGTGAGCTGCTCGTTGCACGCCAGAAGACGATCCTCAGTCATCCTCTGTTGCTCGAGCACATATCGCCGGACCTGGTCCAAGTGGCCAAATCGTTCGCCGGCGGGCAGCGATGTGTCAAACAGACGTTCCAGGCGGGCGCTGGCGTCGGCGGCAGCGGCATTGGCCGCTTGAAGCGCCGCATCCATGGTCTCGCAACGTTCGCTGGCAGACTGCAACTGAAGCGAGAGCTCATCTCGACCCTGTTCCACAGCCCTCAGCGTCGCATGCATCTGTGTAAGCTTGGCCTCCAGTTCCTGTCGCTGCTCTTCCTTGAGCAGGCTGTCGGCTGAATCCGCAGCATGCTTTTCCAGTAGCTGACCCTTTTCCTCCTGCAACTGGGTGACCGTTTGCCAACTGTCACCCAGCAGCGTCTCCAGGCGGGGCTCTCCCTTGAAATGGAATTGGCGCCGTCCGGGAGCGATCGCTTCCCACATCAACACTCCTCCCTGGCGATCCGCGCTGTCGACTACGGCATCAAGCTTGCCGAGCCACCGGCTTCGCGCTTCCAGATTGGCTCCATGCTCAACCAGCGGAAGTGTCTCCAGGAAGGACTCGAAGCTATTTTCCACTCCCAACGACCGGCGCTTCTGGTCATAATAATTGTTGCTGCCACGCAACCAGCAAGGAATGCCGTTGAGCTGCAACCACATGGTGACGTGGTAGGAACAGGAGTAGCCGAACTGACCTACCAGCACGCGCGGCTCCCGCGTTCCCGGCGGAGCCAGAATGGCCTCCACGAGCAGCGCAGCTTGGACGCCGGCAAATGGAAATGCCCGTTCAAGCCGCTTGACCGTTTCCAAAGAGTCGATCACCTGTTCGCGACCATCCTGGAACGCCTGGAACAGGACAGGCAGCTGCGAGCCGCCCATACGGGCGGATACCAATGAGAGATGATGCGTCATCTCCAGCAATGCGGTGTCATTACCCGTGTAGCCGGAGGAGTTGAGGTGAAGGAAAGCCCCCTCCCCCCGGCGAAACTGATACAGCCTAGAGAGCGATTGCAACTGCTCCACGGCATCGTCAAAGGAGAACTCAGCAGACACGCCCTGCTCCTGAACGTTGCGCAGGGAGTCGCGGTCGCGCACACCTACGAGACGCGGCCTGTAGGTCGCGACATGCTCGGCTACTCGTTTTGAATAGCCGGCAGCGACCTGTTGCCCCGAAATAACGTAAGTAGTCCCAGGGAGCTGGCGGAGGAGTTCCTCGGCAATGCTGAGAGAGAAATCGCCCCACATCTCGTTGAGGAATCCCCCGCCATACAGATGGACCAGAGAAACGGCGTTGACCACCAGCACCTGGTGAAGCCCCAAGCGCGCCAGATCCTCGTCGTTCAGGGGCTCGGTCGCGACGAACATCAACGCATCGACCTTGTAAACCCGCCTGAGCGCATCGACTCCAACGAATCTGGAGATGGCCTCAAGGGCGAAGATCGAAACCAGATCCAGCGCCGACGTCTGCTGCAAGTGCGAAACCGCACCGACGTGCTGTAACACGTCGCCGAAATTGCCATAGCCAAAGTCGCTGCCGAGCAGCACCGCCTTGGGGCGACCGGATCGCAGAACTTCGATACTTTCCGCGTCAGCGTAGAAGAGCATTGTCGACATCAAGAAACCTTACGGGAGTCCAGCCAGCCGAGATCGAGGGCCCCGGCAACCCTTTCTGCAAAAACATCCGCGCCGTGCTGCGCAGCGATCAGTTCGCGCGCCCGAAGCCCCAGTTGCAGCGTAGCCTCCCAATCGCCGTAGATTTCTTTCACAGCATCGACATACGCGGCTATCAGAGAGGCCTCATCAACGCTGTTCACCAGTTTTCCGGTCACGCCGTCAATCACCACCTCACGGATACCGCCAATGTCCGGCGCTATCGCAGGCAGTCCAGCGCCCAACATCTCGAGCAGCACGTTCGGAAGTCCATCAAAGTCGCTGGTGTAGATGAATGCGTCATATTTTTCGATAGGCAAATCCGACACGGACGAGAAACCGCCACGATAGTTCACCTTAGCGCCAACCAGGCCGGTGCCCGAACCAAAGATCGCCTTCACATCAACGCCCGCGTCGGCCGAGCCAAACGCGTCGATCTCGACATTGACGCCGGCGGTCTTCAATGCTGTGGCGATCTGCAGTAGACGCTCAGGCCGCTTCTGCACATCCACGCGCGATGCCCACAGCAGCCGCTTCTGTACCGCCCGCCCTGCGTCTACCACGCGCGGTACGTCACATTTCGCATAGACCACCTCGTAGCTGGGAAGCGGGCCGAGAAAGCGTTGATCATCGTCCAGAACGGCGTTGCAATCGGTCACGACTTTCCAGAACCCGGGCAAATGCTTGCGCATCACGCTCATGCCCCAGGGACCACGCCTGATCTTGCCCTGCCAGCTGTACGTGCCATCACAGAAACGATAATAAACAATCCGGAAACTGGCACCCATTACCGGGCCGAACGAGTCCAGCAGCCGATGCGCAAACCCAGAAGATTTCAGGTGCAGACGCGCGCCGTCGGAAGACACCGCCAGCAAGGCTCGGATGGTCATGGCATCCCGCTCGACCTCGTTCAGGGCCGGGAACGCATTGCAGATATCGAGGAATACGCTCCCGGCCGGGAGACGTGACACCCATTCGTGCCGCGGCGCGGATTCCCCCGCAACGACCAGCAGACGCGAATCAGGCGCCTGCTCGGCAATCCTGTCCAGCACCTGCATGATGTATTTTTCGCCACCGCCTGGACGCAGCCAAGGCAACAGCACGATATCGGTGAAGGTCTCCCCCCCGATCATCCGGTAGAGATTTTCCAGCTGCATTCCCCAATGTGCCGGGCTCCACGGCATGGGGCTATAGCTTCCCGCCGACTCGACCCGGTACGGTTCGATCTCGGGCTCCAGTTCAACGGCGTCGCGCAGATAGCCCATCAGCTTTGATGAGGAAGTAAACAGTGCGGTATTGTCCGCCGAGGCGATCTCCTGCCGCTCCCGCACAAGTTTCGCCCAATCTCCGCCCTGGGAACGCGAACGCTGGACGTCGGCAAGAAACACCTTGCGATCAAACAACGGGCCGTGCGGGATGAGGCGTGATGACGCGGCATCCGCCTGCCGGAGCAGACTGCCGTTACGCTGCCGATAAAAGATGACCGTGTCGGGCGCGACCACCATATCGTAACCGCGGGCACGAAGATTGCAATTGAGATGCCAATCCTCATAGGCGAACCCTGACGCCACCCTCAAATCGTCGTAGCCGCACTGGTCGAACGCGGCCCGCCGCACGAAAATACGGGAAATGTAGGGGTGATGAAGGGCGAAATCCCCTGCAGTGAGATATTTCGAGTCGAAGTATCGGACGTTGTGGTACCGGTCGCCGAAGGCACAGAGATATTCAATGAAAACGACCACGTCCGGATTTGGGTTGTTGCGGGCGGTCTCCAGCAAGGCGACGATGGCGTTGGATGAAACCAGGTCATCGGAATCCGAGGTCCAGATGTACTCACCCGTGGCTCGCTCGATGCCTGCGTTTCGCGCCAACCCAAGTGAGCCCACATTCACTTCAACCGTCTCGATACGGGAAAATCCCTCGAGACGCTGCGCGTTGAACGCCTCCCGGGTGGCGCCGTCTGTCCGGTCAAAAACCGCTATCAGTTCGACCGAAATCCCCGCTTTCCTGGCTTCGTGCGCGCACGCTTCAAGCGACAAAAGGGTAGGCGTCAGGAGTAATGACTCCCGATGCAGGTTCAACACCACGCTCACTTCCATACGGCTCACTGGCATTCTACCTTGAAGGGCATTCTGAATTTGAACCACATGGGTTCGTCGTTGTCTGTCAACACATCGAAGACCGCCGCCAATTCGTCGGCATAGATGACGACATTGTCGCTGCGGTCCCATCGGCTGACCTGATTGATACGAATCGCAACCGAGTAGGATTGCCCCCCTCTCAGCAGATTCGCCCCCCTGAATCTGACACGCAACAATTGACCCGCATGCACTTCCACGCCCTTGCGGAAGCTGTTGAAAATGCTTTCCCCCGTCAATTCCTGACCGAACTGATCCTTGATGAGGAAACCAATGCTGGCGTTTTTCAATGCCTTGTGGAACTTGACGTCAATGGCCAACGAGAGCTCGTCCCGCTGTTCGATTCGATCAACCGGTTTGCCATCAGCGTTGAGTACTTGCACCGCCTGCACATGCAGAACGGCACCGTCGGAAGGCATTTCCGCATCGATCGGCGTTGCTTCTTCCTGAACGTTTGCAACAACCTGCGTTGGGCCTGCCACCGCTACGTTGTCGAGCTCATCGTGGATGGGTACGTCGTTTGCTTCAAGAATAAGCCTGTTATGTTCGACGAATACATCATTCATGTAGGCATTGGTCACCTCGGTGACATTTCCCTGCATTTTCAGGGTACCGCCATCGATCCAGATCGCGTAATCGCACAGAGCTCGGACCGCATCAATCGAGTGGCTGACAAACAGCACGGTGCAGCCACTCTCCATGAGCTTGCGCATGCGCGCCATGCTTTTATGCTGAAACCATGCATCGCCGACGCTGAGCGTCTCATCGACAATAAGGATGTCCGGGTCCACATGGATGGCGACAGAGAACGCCAGTCGCGCGAACATGCCGCTTGAGTAGGTCTTGACTGGCTGATGCACATGATCGCCGATGTCGGCGAAGGCGATGATCTGATCAAGCTTTCCGTCCACTTCGGCGCGGGTGAGACCCAGCAACTGGGCGTTCATGTAGATGTTTTCTATACCAGTGAATTCGGGATTGAATCCCGAGCCCAGCTCAAGCAGCGCCGAAACACGTCCAGCCACCCTCGCCTCACCTGTCGTCGCCGCCAACGTGCCACAGATGATCTGCAGCAGCGTCGATTTTCCGGCGCCGTTCTTGCCGAGAATCCCGTATACCTTTCCCTTCGGAATGCTGAAGGAAATCTCACGCAACGACCAGAATTCACGGTAGAAACGCTTGTTTCCACCACCAAACAACATCTGCATCAGACGATCACGAGGCGTGTCGTAGATCTGATAGCACTTGCTCAGGTTACTTACTTCAATGGCGTTCTCAGATGACATCTGCGAAACCCTTTCTGGTCTTCTGGAACCAAGCAAAGCCCAAGACAACCATCGCCAGTGACAGTCCAAGCATCTGGAACCATGTCATCCAATGCATGCTGCCATGCCATATGAGCAGGTCTCTTGACTGCTCAATGAAATAGGTCAGCGGGCTCAGGTAGAGGTATGGTCGGAACGCCTCGGGCATCGCAGCCACCGGGAAGAAGACAGGTGACATGAACATCATGGCGGTGGTGACGACGGCGATGACCTGTCCCACATCGCGAAGATACACGCCGAGCGAAGCAAGTAACCAGGAGATGCCCAAACACATCAACGCCAACGGCAGAAGCACGACCGGCAGCCAGAGGGCCTGCATCGACGGGACACCAAACAGGACACCGTAGAAAAGCAGCCATACCAGCATACTGACTGCGAAATGGAACAGCGCGGCACCGAGCGCTACCACTGGAAGGATCTCCAATGGAAAAATCACCTTTTTTACATAGTTCGCGTTGGACAGGATGAGTGAGGGTGCACGGTTCATGCACTCCGCAAACAAACCAAAGATCATCATGCCGATGAATAGAACTACCGCGAATTCTGTCTTGGAGCCCGAACCACCTGTCCAACGGGCCTGGAACACGACGCTGAAGACAAAGGTGTAGACGACCAGCATCAAGACGGGCGTAAAGAAGGACCACAGAAGGCCCATGACCGAACCCCTATAGCGGCCGACTACCTCTCGCTTGATCATATCCAGAATCAAGACGCGGTAATGCACTATTGAGCGGATCGCGGTAGTCGGGGCCAGGCTCATCGCTTGGTTTGAATTGAACATTCTTGACTTCCTGAATTGCTGGCGTCGCCCCTCCCAAACGGAGGGCGAGATACGTGGTTTCAACTGAACGAGAGCAGTCAGCCCGAAAGCGCCCGTTCCAGATCCACCATAAGATCCCCCAACTCCTCCACCCCGACACTCAACCGCACCAGCCCCGCACTGATCCCAAGCGTCTCCCTCCGCTCAACGGGAATGGAAGCATGCGTCATCACCGCAGGATGGTTCACCAGGCTTTCCACCCCGCCCAGCGACTCGGCCAGGGTAAACAGCTCCGTCCGCTCGCAGAACACCTTCGCCGCCTCGAACCCGCCCTTCAGCACGATCGATACGATGCCGCCGTAGCCGTGCATCTGGCGCGTGGCCAGCTCATGCTGCGGATGGCTCTTCAGCCCCGGATAGATCACCTTCTCCACCGCAGGCTGGGTTTCCAGCCACTGCGCCAGCGCCATCGCATTGGCGCAGTGCGCCTTCATGCGCAATGGCAGCGTCTTCAGGCCACGCAGCGCCAGGAAGCTGTCGAACGGGCCCTGCACGCCACCGATCGAGTTCTGCAGGAAGGCCATCTGCTCGGCCAATTCCGCGTTGTCACCGACCACCACCATGCCGCCGACCATGTCCGAATGGCCATTGAGGTATTTGGTGGCCGAGTGCAGCACCAGGTCCGCGCCGAGTTCCAGCGGGCGCTGCAGCATCGGCGAGGCGAAGGTGTTGTCGACCACGATCACCAGGCCGTGCTTCTTCGCGACAGCTGCGACCGCGGCGATGTCGACGATCTTCAGCATCGGGTTGGTCGGCGTTTCAATCCAGACCATCTTCGTGGCCGGGGTGATCGCCGCTTCAAACGCGGCCAGGTCGGTCAGGTCGACGAAGCTGAAATCCAGGCCAGCGGTGCGGCGACGCACGCGCTCGAACAGGCGGAAAGTGCCACCGTAGATGTCATCCATCGCCACCACGTGGCTGCCGGCATCCAGCAGTTCCATCACCGTGGAGGTGGCGGCCATGCCCGAGGCGAACGCGAACCCACGCGAGCCGCCTTCCAGTGAGGCCACGCAGCGCTCGTAGGCGAAGCGCGTCGGGTTGTGGGTACGCGAATACTCGAAGCCCTGGTGCTCGCCCGGGCTGCTCTGCGCATAGGTGGACGTGGCGTAGATCGGCGGCATCACCGCGCCGGTGCTGGGATCGGGCGACTGGCCGCCGTGGATGGCCAGCGTGGCCAGCGAAAGCGCGCGCTCGTGGGCCGGCCTTGAAGAGTCAGACATATAAGGGTTTCCTGCTGGGCGCCCAAGGTGGTCGCCGTTGAAGGTTCGGGAGTCTATCAGCGCGGCCTTAACGACCTTTGACCCTGATAAACGCGGATTCAATGTGTAAAAACTTCGAACGTCGCCTTACTGAACGCGACGGCGCAGGTAGTTCAGCAGATCGATCCGGGTGATCAGGCCCAGGAACGTATCGCCGTCCATGATGATCGCCACCTGGCCGCGGTCGAACACCGGCAACAGCGCTTCGATCGGCGATTTCACGTCCAGCCGGTCCAGCTTGCTGACCATCGCGGTGGACACGGTGTCGCGGAAGCGCGCTTCATCGCCGTACACATGCAGCAGCACGTCGCTTTCATCGACGATGCCGACCAGCGTGTCGCCGTCAACGACCGGCAGCTGGGACACGTCATACAGCTTCATGCGCTGGTAGGCGGTGGTCAGCAGGTCGTTCGGGCCGATGACCACGGTGTCGCGCTGGCCGTACGGGCGCAGGATCAGGTCGCGCAGGTCGCCGTGCTGCGGGCGCTCCAGGAAGCCGTTGTCCAGCATCCAGTAGTCGTTGTACATCTTGGACAGATACTTGTTGCCGGTGTCGCAGACCAGCACCAGCACCCGCTTCGGCGTGGTCTGTTCCTTGCAGTACTTCAGCGCCGCCGCCAGCAGGGTACCGGTGGACGAGCCGCCCAAAATGCCTTCCTTGCCAAGCAGTTCGCGGGCGGTATGGAAGCTTTCGGCGTCGGTGATGGCATAGGCCTTCTTGACCCGGCTGAAGTCGGAGATCGACGGCAGGAAGTCCTCGCCGATGCCTTCCACCAGCCAGCTGCCGGACTTGTCATTGAGCACGCCGTCGTTGATGTACTCGGCCAGGATCGAGCCCACCGGATCGGCCAGCACCAGCTCGGTCTTCGGCGACAGGGTGGAGAACGCGCGCGACAGGCCGGTCATGGTGCCCGAGCTGCCACAGCCGAACACGATCGCGTCCAGCTCGCCTCCCATCTGCTCGAGGATTTCCGGGCCGGTACCAAACTCGTGCGCTGCCGGATTGTCCGGGTTGCCGAACTGGTTGATGAAATAGGCGCCGGGGATCTGGTCGGCGATGGTCTTGGCCAGGTCCTGGTAGTACTCCGGATGGCCCTTGGCCACGTCCGAACGGGTCAGCCGCACTTCGGCGCCCATCGCCTTGAGGTTGAAGATTTTTTCCCGGCTCATCTTGTCGGGAACCACAAGCACCAGCTTGTAGCCCTTCTGCTGGGCCACCAGCGCCAGGCCCAGGCCGGTATTGCCGGCGGTGCCTTCCACCAGCGTGGCGCCGGGCTTGAGGTCGCCGCGCTTTTCCGCCGCCTCGATCATCGACAGGCCGATACGATCCTTGATCGATCCGCCCGGGTTGGCGCTTTCGAGCTTCAGGAACAGCTCGCAGACACCGGTATCCAGGCGCTGGGCCTTGACGATGGGGGTCTGGCCAATGAGGTCGAGGACGGAAGCATGGATGGGCATTCGGGGAACTTCGATTCGCGCCGCGCAGGGCCGGACAGTGGATTATCCGCTGTATGGGCGTGAAGATGGTAGGCCTTGCCGGCCGGCCACGCGCTCGAAGAATGCGCCGGGGCCAAGTGGCGCGGACGACATGGACCGACGAGGAGGTCCACGCCGCCCGCGACAGGGAACGGGGTTGGAGCAGCCCGGGCACCACGGCCTGCGGTGCCCGGGCGGTGGCGGCCTCAACGGCGCGCCGACACGACGGCCGTTACTGGCCGGAGCGCCCGGCGGGGCGCGGATGCGTCAATGCGAGGGGGAGGATTGCGATTGCGGGGCGGTCTCTAGCATGCGCAGGAGACGTTGCTTGGCCAGCAGCTTTTCCCGCTTCATCCGGCCCAGGGTGACATCACTTACGGCGAACACGCCGAGCTCGGCATCCATGCACTGGCGATTCAACTTCCGGTGTTCGTCATGCAGGGTCCGGAACTCCGGATCGCGCGCGCGGCGGGCCTCGATCTCGCTCTGGGACTGATCTTCAAACATGATGTACCTCCTTCAGCAGAAACACGAACGCCCCGGCCTGGCGGCACGGGGCGTCTGTCGGGAGAAGAAGGGCGCGGTCGGCGCACAGGGCGGCGTTCCGTCCGGCATTCCACACTGGCCCGTGGATGATTGCCTGCTTCGGTTCGTGCCCAGATTGCATCGGCCCGGCCCTCCCGTCGTCCGGTCCGCACGATGCGTCCCGGACGATTGACCCTACGCTTGCCCGAGGGGGGCTACAAGCCCCATGCGACAAAAAAACCTCTTGCGGCGACGAGTGGTTCAGGCAAGTGAGACCGGACGCCCATTTATTAACGAAAACAATACTTTAAGGTGAAACGATCACCTCTGCCGAACGGGCGCGCGTGGACGCCGCCTTCTTGCCGGCGACCTGGATCCGGTTGCTGGCAACCCCGGCCGCGACCAGTGCGTCGCGCAGCGCCTCGGCACGTCGCTGGCCCACACCGTTGGCGCTGTCATAGGCCTCGATCCTCACTCGCCCCTTGCGACCGATGTTCAGGTACTCGCCGAGTGCCTTGGCCTGGTTCTTTGCCGCGTTGGACAGGGCGGCCTGGCCATTGGCGTAGGCATCGCCACCGAGGGTGAACACTTCCCCACGGCTGTCGAACCGGCTGCCCGGCAGCTTCTGCCCGGAGACCAGTTCGGCCTCCTCGCGGGCCAGCTTGGCGGCATTCTGCTGGGCTGCGCTGAGACGCTGCTGCTGCTTGCCGGCTACGCTGGTCAGCGCGTTCTCCGCGTCCTGGCGGGCCAGCGCTTCGCTTTCGGCAGCCATGCGCAGGCGCTCGGACTCTTCAGCCTGGATCTGTGCCTGCACGCGAAGGCGCTCGGCCTCCTGGCGCGCGCGCGCCGCCTCGCGACGGCTGGCCTCGATCAGCAGATCGCTGCGGGTGCGCTCCAGCTGGTCCACTTCACGCTGGGCCAGGGCGGCACGCACGGCGGTCTCGGCGATCTCCACCCGGCGCTCGGCCAGGTAGCGGGTCAGCTCCTGGTCGCGGCGCTTGGCGTTGCTGAAGGTGCTGATCGCCTGCTGTGCGTGCATCCGTTCAAAGGCGCCCAGGTTGGCCGTGTCCGGGTTGGCCGAGATCGCCATGAGGCGTTGGTTGAGCTGCATCACCAGCGGGTCATCGGCGGCGACGGCCAGCAGCGGCAGGGCCAGAAGACCGGCGGCGAGATAGATCGAACGTGCACGCATCAGCGGTTTTCCCCGGTTTCGAGCTGGCGCTGCAGCTGGTTGACTTCATTGCGGCGCAGCTGCAGCTGCGAGGTCGCGGTGGCTTCCTCGCTGCGTGCGCGGGCCAGGTCGGCGTCGGCGGCAGCGCGCAGGGCCATGGCTGGCGCGTTCTTGCGCTCGCGGCGGTCGTCGGCGGCGCGCTGGGCCTGCTGCAGCCCTTGCCGGGCCATGCCGATCAGGTCCGGCGCGTACTGGTCGGCGTCTGCCTGGGTGGCCCGGTCCACCGCCTGGCGGGCCTGGGACAACTCAAGCGCACCGTCCTGGGCGAAAGCCGTGGCGGGGGCGGAGAGTGCGAATGCCAACGCCATCACATACAGGCCATGGCGCATTTGTGCGAAGCTACGTCGATTCATTTGGGGAGGCCGTGCCGGTTGTTGTGCACGGCCATTGTCGTCATGCCGACGCCATGCTTGCAACTTGAGCCGTCGGCGACTCGTTTTTGGGGAAAAACGCGATGGATATCGGCTACTTCCTGAAGCTGATGACCGAAAAGAACGCTTCGGACATGTTTTTGACGACCGGCGCGCCGGTGTACATCAAGATTGAAGGCAAGCTCTACCCGCTGGGCAACACCGGCCTGCCGCCGGGGATGGTCAAGAAAATCGCCTATTCGCTGATGGACGAAGGCCAGGTGCCCCAGTTCGAACGCGACCTGGAGCTCAACATGGCGATCGCCCTGGCCGACACCGGGCGCTTCCGCGTGAACGTGTTCAAGCAGCGCGGCGAAGTCGGCATGGTGATCCGCGCCATCCGCAGCCGGATCCCCAGCATCGAAGAGCTGAACCTGCCGCAGGTGCTGAAGGACGTCATCATGACCCCGCGTGGCCTGGTGCTGGTGGTGGGGTCCACCGGCTCGGGCAAATCGACCTCGCTGGCGTCGATGATCGACCACCGCAACAGCACCACGACCGGGCACATCCTCACCATCGAGGACCCGATCGAATACCTGCACAAGCACAAGATGTCGATCGTCAACCAGCGCGAGGTCGGCCTGGACACCCACGCCTTCCACAACGCACTGAAGAACGCGATGCGTGAAGCGCCGGACGTGATCCTGATCGGCGAAATCCTGGATGCGGAAACGATGGAGGCGGCCATCGCCTTCGCCGAAACCGGGCACCTGTGCCTGGCCACCCTGCACTCCAACAACGCCGACCAGACGATCGAACGCATACTCAACTTCTTCCCGGAAAGCGCGCATCGCAACGTGCTGATGAACCTGTCGTTGAACCTGCGCGGGGTCATCAGCCAGCGCCTGGTGAAGGGCCACGACGGCCGCCGCCTGCCGGCGACCGAAGTGCTGATCAACACCCCGATGATCCGCGACCTGCTGCGCCGCGGCCAAGTGCACGAGATCAAGGCGGCGATGGAAGCCTCGCTGGAAGAAGGCATGGAAAGCTTCGACCAGTGCCTGTTCCGGATGGTCAAGGACGGCATCGTCGACATCGAAGAGGCGCTGCGCGCAGCCGATTCACGCGACGGCCTGGCGCTGAAGTTCCGCCTGTCCGAAGGCAGCAGCGGCGAGCACGATCCCTACGCGGACTTCTCCGCCGGCCAGCCGACCATCTCGCACGGCTTCTGAAAAAAGGGGACGGAGGGGATTAAGTCGTTTTCGACCCGACCGGTCGAAAACGACTTAATCCCCTCCGTCCCCTTTTTCGTCAGGCGGCGTCGGGCTGGTTCTCGGGGCGGGCGGCATCGAAGGCGGGCAGCGCCAGGCAGGCCGCTTCGATACGGCGCAGGATTGGATAGCCGGCCAGGTCCAGTCCGAAGCGATGCGCGTTGTACAGCTGGGGCACCAGGCACGCATCGGCCAGGCCGGGCCGGTCACCGTGGCAGAACGTGCCGGTGTCCGGGCTGGCGGCCAGCATCTTCTCCATGGCCGACAGCCCTTCGGCCATCCAGTGCAGGGTCCACTGCGTGCGCGCATCCGCGGCCAGCTGCAACGGCCCCTCCAGGTACTGCATCACCCGCAGGTTGTTGAGCGGGTGGATATCGCAGGCCACCAGCTGGGCCAGGGCACGCACCCGTGCACGACCGGCCGGATCGGCCGGCAACAGCGCGTGGTCGGCGAACACCTCGTCCAGATACTCCAGGATCGCCATCGACTGGGTCAGCACCTGCCCACGATGCTGCAGCGTCGGCACCAGCTCCTGAGGATTCAACCGGTGAAAGCTGTCCCGATGCTGCTCACCGCCGCCGCGCACCAGGTGCACCGCCTGGCCCTGCCAGGCCAGGCCTTTCAGGTTCAGCCCGATACGCACGCGGTAGGCCGCGCTCGAACGCCAATAGGTGTGCAGGACGATCTCGCCCTGCCCGCCCGGCGCAGGCGCCGATGCGCCGCTCACGGCGTGGCGGCCTGCTCGATGCGCTGTTCGATGGCACCGAAAATACTGGCCCCGTTGGCGTCCAGCATCTCGATGCGCACCACGTCGCCGAACGACATGAACGGCGTGCTCGGCTTGCCGTCGCGCAGCGTTTCCACCGTGCGCAGCTCGGCGAAACACGACGCCCCCTTGCCGGTGTCCTCGTTGGCGATGGTGCCCGAACCGACGAGGGTGCCCGCGCCCAGTGGACGGGTCTTCGCGGCGTGCGCCACCAGCTGGCCGAAGTTGAACTGCATGTCCACGCCCGCTTCCGGCGCACCGAACCAGGCGCCGTTGACGTGGGTCACCAGCGGAAGATGCAGCTTGCTGTCCTGCCATGCATCACCGAGCTCATCGGGAGTGACGAACACCGGCGACAGCGCCGAGCGCGGCTTGGACTGCAGGAAACCGAAGCCCTTGGCCAGCTCGCCCGGGATCAGGTTGCGCAGTGATACGTCGTTGACCAGCCCGATCAGCTGGATGTGCGTGGCCGCCTGTTCCGGGCTGACGGCCATCGGCACGTCATCGGTGATCACGACGATCTCCGCTTCCAGGTCGATGCCATGGTCTTCGCTGACCACCTTCACCGCATCGCGCGGACCATAAAAACCGGCGCTGGTCGCCTGGTACATCAGCGGATCGGTATAGAAGCTGTCGGGCACCTCCGCGCCACGCGCCCGGCGTACCCGTGCCACGTGCGGCAGGTAGGCACTGCCATCCAGGAATTCATACGCACGCGGCAGCGGCGAGGCCAACGCCTGCATATCGATGTCGAACACCCCATCGGCGTCGCCGGCATTCAGCGAATCGGACAACGCCTGCAACCGCGGCGCGCTGCGCGCCCAGTCTTCCAGCGCCGCCTGCAACGTCGCGGCGATGCCCGTGGCGCGCACCCCGCGCTGCAGGTCACGCGAAACGACGATCAAGGTGCCGTCGCGGCCGCCTTCCTTCAAAGAACCAAGCTTCATGGGCACATCCGGCTGAGGTGGCAAACAAGTTTCAAGTGTAATCAAACCCCCGCGACGCCGGAAAGCTGCGCCGCCGCATGGCAAGGAGTGTATGCCGCGCATGCCGATGATCGGAGACCCCGCTCGCGCCCTACCCTCCGCCGAGCACGGCTCGGCGCCACCCGCTCTCCAGACGCCACGGAACCTGTCAGCGGGGCCGGGCGGGGAGGGTTGGCAGGACGCTGAGCCGCATGGATGCGGCGACGCAGCCTACAAGGACGTACTTGCGGCGTGTCCTGCAAACCCTCCCCGCCCGGCCCCCACCCGGATCCGGCTTTTCCTGAACACGCACCTTTGCGCCGGATCTCATTCTTCGGTTAGACTTCGCCGGTCTGCAGCGGCCGTCCGTTTCCCTCCGGGATCGCCGGCGAGCCAGGTCACCCGACCCCTCGCCCGCCCCCACTCCGGCGCCGTTCGTCACGCATTCCAGCCTGCGCTCTCCGCGCCGGCTGCACCCAATTCTCGCAGCGCGGTTCACGGGAACGCTCCGAGTCAGCCGATCTCATCGATCTGCCCCCGCTTGGCCATTCGGCCAGGCGTTCTCTGTTTTTGGAGCTTTCTCGAATGTCTTTTGAATCCCTGGGCCTTGCGCCCTTCCTGCTGCGTGCGCTTTCCGAGCAGGGCTATGAAACCCCCACCGCCATCCAGGAGCAGGCCATCCCGCTCGCCCTGGCCGGCCGTGACCTGCTGGCCGGCGCGCAGACCGGCACCGGCAAGACCGCCGCCTTCGGCCTGCCGCTGCTGCAGCACCTGGCCACCAATTCGCAGGAAGTGTCCAACGGCGGCCCGCGCAAGCCGCGCGCCCTGATCCTGACCCCCACCCGCGAACTGGCCACCCAGGTGCACGACAGCCTGCGCGGCTACAGCAAGTACCTGCGCATCCCGAGTGCCTGCATCTACGGCGGCGTCGGCATGGGTAACCAGCTGGACATCCTGCGCCGTGGCGTGGACCTGCTGGTGGCCTGCCCGGGCCGCCTGATCGATCATATCGAGCGTCGCAGCATCGACCTGTCCGGCATTGAAGTGCTGGTGCTGGACGAGGCCGATCGCATGCTCGACATGGGCTTCCTGCCGTCGATCAAGCGCATCCTGGCCAAGCTGCCCAAGCAGAACCGCCAGACCCTGCTGTTCTCGGCGACCTTCGAAGAGAGCATCAAGCAGCTGGCGATGGAGTTCATGCGCAACCCGGAGCAGATCCAGGTCACGCCGAAGAACACCGTCGCCGAACTGATCACCCACCGCGTGCACCCGGTCGATGGCGGTCGCAAGCGCGACCTGCTGCTGCACCTGCTCGCCCAGGACAGCCGCGAGCAGACCCTGGTCTTCGCCCGCACCAAGCACGGCAGCGACAAGCTGGCCGCGTTCCTGGACAAGTCCGGCATCAAGACCGCTGCAATCCACGGCAACAAGAGCCAGGGCCAGCGCCTGCGTGCACTGGCTGACTTCAAGGCCGGCCGCGTGACCGTGCTGGTGGCCACCGATATCGCCGCGCGCGGCATCGACATCAACGAGCTGCCGAAGGTGATCAACTTCGACCTGCCGATGGTCGCCGAAGACTACGTGCACCGCATCGGCCGTACCGGCCGCAACGGTGCCACCGGCGAAGCGATTTCGCTGGTTGCCCAGGATGAAGTGAAGCTGCTGCGCCAGATCGTGCGCCTGCTCGGCCGCGACATGGACATCCGCGACGTGCCTGGCTTCGAGCTGCAGGTGCCGATCCGCTGGGGCAACAGCGCCCCGGGCAAGGCCGACAGCGATATGGGTGACCGTGGCGTGCGCAAGACCTCGCATGCCCGTCGTCCGCACAGCGATGCCCCGCGTCACGCCCATGCAGGCCCGAAGAAGGCCGGCGGTGGTCGTCGCGAAGGCGGCGGTGGTGCCGGCCAGGCGCGTGCTGCGCAGGGCCAGGGCCAGCGCCGTGGTGGCGGTGGCGGTGGCCGCAGCCAGGGTAGCAGCAGCCGCGCGGTCTGATCCGCGCCATGCACAGGTGACGATTTCGGTCGTCTTGCCTGATTGAAAGAGGGACGGAGCGCGAGCTTCGTCCCTTTTTCGTTTGCGTCCGCCGAGCATGGCTCGGCGCTACCGATTCTCCGCGTACGCCGAGCAGCGCTCGGCGCCATCAACGGCCTGTGTCAGAAGTTGTAGGCCACGGTCACGCGCGCGTTGCGACCCGGTTCGCTGTACCGCCCGATGCCCTGCTCGTTGACGTAGCCATACAGCGTATTGGTGCCCTCGTAGATACCGCGCACGCGCTGCCACAGGTAGTACTCACGATCGGTCAGGTTGTACACGCCGGCACTGACCCGCAGCTGTTCGGTGACGTTCCAGCTACCCACCAGGTCCAGCACGGTGTAACCATCGGCCTTGCCGACCCAGTCGGGCGTCTCGCGCGTTGCGTTGGCCAGCGTGGTGTAGGCATCATCGGCATTCTTGCCCCACGCATGGGTCAGGTTGGCGGTGACATTCCACACCGGTGACGGCGCGTAGCGCAGGCCGACCACCGCACTGGCCGGCACGATGCTTTCCAGCGGGTCCCCGTTGGCCTTCTCGCCTTCGCTGTAAGCGGCGGCAATGCGGGAGGACCACGCGTGGCTGAACTGCCAGCGCCCTTCCAGCTCGGCGCCCTTCACCGTGACCTTGCCGGCATTCATCGGCATGGTGGCGTTGTAGCTGTACTGGATCGGCGCGGTCGCAGTGGTGCGGTAGCCGTTGGGGTACGCCTGTGCGGTGGTCACCGTCTCGATGAAGTTGCTGTAGCGGTCGCGGAACAGCGAGAAACCCAGCTGACCACGGTCGGTGCTCCAGCGGTAGCCCAGTTCCACGTTGAGGCTTTTTTCCGCGTCCAGGTCCGGGTTGGACGAGGACGTATCGAACTGCACCTGGGCACCGGTGATGGCATCGAAGGCAAGCGTGCTGCCGGTCGGTGAGTACAGATCGGCCACGCTCGGCGCGCGGAAACCCCGGCCGACCTGGGCCCACACGGCATGATCGGGCAGGAAGCGGAACTCGGCACCGAGCTGCCAACTGGGCGCGGAGAACCGCAGGTCGCGCACGCTGCCGGTCGGATCGACGAAGGTCGCGTCTACTGTCGGCGAGTAGTCATAGCGGTCATAGCGTGCGCCGCCACTGAGCACCAGACGCTCCTCCATCAGGGTGATGCTGTCACGCAGGTACAGGTTCCAGTTGCGCGCATCGGTCTTCGGCACTTGGCGTGGATCCTGCTCCACGGTGGCGATGTCGCCGGCCGCGTTCCAGCGCGTATCCACGGCGGTGAAGTCGACGTCGCGGGTCTGCCAGGCCAGACCGTAGACGATGTCATGGCGCGCGCCGGCGTTGTCCAGCACCTTGCTGAAATCCAGCGCTGCACGGTCCAGGGTCTGTTCGGTGGAGCGGTTCTCGCTGCGCAGGCAGGGCACGGCGCGGCCCGGGCAGCCACTGCCGGCGAGGATGGTGGTCAGCCCGCGGCTTTCGGTGACCTGGTGGTCCAGCTGCGCCTCCATGCTGTCGAACAGCGCATTCTGCGGACGGTACTGCCAGCGCACGCCATAGCGGTCACGGTCGTTGCGGTCGTCACCACGGCGCTCCAGGTAGCCTGGCGAATAGACCCGCGACAGGTTGTCCACTTCATTGCGGGCGCGGCCGCGCTCGATCATGAAACCCAGCGTGTTGCGCTGGTCCAACTGCAGGTCCAGCTTGCCCAGCAGGTTGTCTCGGGTGCTGTCCACCGGGTCCGGCGTCCGCCGGCCGACGCCGGTGCGGTCCACCGTGGTGTCGTACCAGCTCTCCGACTCATGGCCTTCGCGGCGGGTGTAGACCAGCATCGATTCGGCGATGCCGGTGCGGTTGGCGAAGGTCAGCGTGCCCATCGTTTCATCGTTGGAACCGCTGTAGCCGAATTTCATGCCGACGTGCGTGTCATTGCCCGCCGCCTTCAGGTAGTCGGCCGGGTCCTTGGTGGTGAACACCACCGCGCCGCCCAGCGCCCCGCTGCCGGCGGTGATGGAGTCGGCGCCCTTGGTCACCTGCAGGCTTTTCAGCGTGTCGATGTCCACGTCGCCGCGACCGCCGCGGAAGAACTCGTAGGAACGCGCGGTCTCCACCGATTCGCCCAGGCTCAGCCCGTCGACGGTGATCGCCACGCGATCGCTTTCCAGGCCACGGATGTTGAAGCCGTTGTCACCGAAGCGGCCCATGTCGACCACGCTGACCCCGGGAATGTAGCGGATCGCCTCTTCCATGTTGTTGGCCATTTCCGCGTCCAGGTCGGCAGCGCTGAGGACGGTGACGTTCTGGTTGCGCGAGGTGCTTTTCTTCGCGCGCTCGGCTTCCACGCGCACGGTATCGAGGGTACCGGCGTCTGCCGGCGCATCGGCATGCGCGGCGGGCATCGCGGACAGGCTGGCGAGCACTGCCAGCGAGAGCAGGGAAAGGGACAGGTTCATCGGGAAAGCTCCGCAGGGAGAAAGGGCTGGACGTAGGCCGTTCCTGGCTGTCGACGCGCGTGGCGCCGGTGCGGGCTGGGAGGTCGTGGAAGTTCGGGTTCCGGGCGCGCGACGCGTGGTCGCGGCGCCGTGGTGCCGACGGCTTGCCGGCACCGGCGTGGATCAGGGTGTGGCCACCGGTTCCGGGTCGCGCGCGTCGACAATGCGGTCACCGTTGGTGTCGGCGCGCTCGAACAGGCGCTTGCCCGACACCTGGTACTCGGCGAAGGTCATCCGATCGTCTTTGTCGGTGTCCAGCGCACCGAAACGCACGCCCGCCTGGCGGGCACCAGCCTGGCGCACCGAGGCGCGCTGCGCGTCCAGGCGGCCGGCGAACTCAGCGGTGTACTCGGCCAGATCCAGCTGGCCATCGCCGTCGGCGTCGGTGGCGGCGAAGGTCGCGGCGCGCGCGGCATCGAACTCGGCCCGGTCGACTACCCCGTCACCGCTGCGGTCATACAGTTCCAGCATGCCGTTGGCGGTGTGCGAAGTCGGCATCTTCAGCGGATCGCGGTTGGTCGCCGCCGCGCTTTCACGGGTCGCTTCCTGGCTCTTCTGGTAACCGGCCCAGGTGCGTTCTCCGGCCGCGTCGAACTCGTCGCGGCTGATGCGGCCGTCGTTGTCGCGGTCCAGCGCCTTGAAGCGCGTGTCGGTCTGCCGCAGGTGGCCTTCGCGGGCCTGGGCGAGGCGCTGGTCGAAGCGCTGCAGGTATTCGTCGATGTATTCCTGTTTGTCGACGCTGCCGTCGCGGTTGGTGTCGGTGGCGTCATAGCGGGCGCGGCGGAAGGTCTCGAACTGCGCCCAGCTGACCGCGCCGGTGTCCTGCGGATCAAACTGCTCAAGGAAGTCGGCGGCGGCGGAGGATGGTACCTTCACGCCGGTCTGGGGCGCCTGTGCGGCAGCGCCGGTGGTCGTGGCCAGCAGGGCCATGAAGATCACGCTCTTGTTCATTCGGGTGGGCCTTGGAAGGAGGGTTCAGGGTTCCAACACGCGGAAGCTGAGCGTGTAGTTGTTGCCGTACTGCGGTGCGGCCGCGCCTTCGGGTGCCGCGCCGCGGTAGCGGATCAGCGCGAGGTAGGCGCCGGCATGCTGCAGCGGCAGGCTGGCCTTGCCGGCGGCATCGGTGGTCAGCTCGATCGGTGCCGGCTGCGCCTGTCCATCACCGAGCGCGCGGTAGACCTCGACCTTCTGCGCCGGCAGCGGCTTGCCGTCGTAGCGCACTTCGAACTGGAAGTGTTCGCCGGCATACAGATCGCTCGGGTGGGTTACCGGCACCAACTCCAGACCCTTGCCATACGGTGCGAGCGCTTCGGTGGTCGGCGCGCCGGCGGTCAGATACACCTCCGAACGCGACAGGCTCTGGTAATGCGAGACGATCTTCGCGCCCGCCGGCAGCGGCTTGGACGGATCGCGGCTGCTTTCAACCTTGCCGTTGACCTCGAAGGTGCGGAACACCGCACCCAGGCGGTTGCCGGTGCTGAAGCGGTAAGTACCCTTCTTGCCCGGCAGGCGCTGTTCCACCACCGCGCGGGTCTTGAGCAGGTGCACGGTGTCCGGCGCATGCTGCATGCCATCCGGATCGGTCACCACGAAGGTGCTGTTGTCGAACACCACTTCGGGCACGAAAAAGGTTTCGGCGAAGCTGGCATCCAGGGTCACCAGGCTGGTGGGCTGGATCTGGAAGGTCGCAGGCGCCAGGTACGGCGTGTGCGCATGGGCAGGTATCACGGCGGCGGCCAGTAACAGGCCGGCCAGCAGGCAGGTTTTCATCGGCATCTCGAGTGGAAGGCACCGGCCCCAGTCCGGCGGCGCACACTGTATGCCTATTGCGAATGATTCGCAATACGATTGTTAAGGCTGCGAGCGGCTGGGCCCCTCGCGCCGGTTGGGTCAGGAGCGGATTGCTGGGTTGGCGCCGGGTGGGTGGGCCATGCAGGACACGCCGTGAATCCGTCCATGGAGGCTCGCTGTTCGCATCCATGCGAACAGACGGTCCTGCATGGCCCACCCACCCGGCGCCCTGACAGGTTCCGGTGGCCACCGGCCGCGTATAAAAAAAATGAAAAGCGGTAGCGCCGACCCATGGTCGGCGGCTCTTTATCAGTTCACCTGACACCATCCGCCGACCATGGGTCGGCACTACCGCAGGTTCCATGGCCGCCATGGACCTGCCGAAGGTGGGGCGGGGTGGCTGTGCAGGACCGTCTTGTCGCATGGATGCGAAAAGCGAGCCTACAAGGACGTACTTGCGGCGTGTCCTGCACAGCCACCCCGCCCCAGCAACACATAGCCCTACAGGCTTTTGCCTTTGCTTCAAAGCGGGCCGCCGGGCTGCAAGCCCGGAAAACCCACCCCTTACCCCCGCGGCTTCGCAGGATTCAGCAGATTGCCGAAGAACAGCGCATTGACCAGCAACCGGTCCGTCCCGTGCCAGTACTTGCGGTGCGCTGGATCATCGGCAAACAGCACCACGTTGCCCTGCCCCTGCGGCGACACCAGCAACCACGCCGAACCACTCACCCGCGCTCGATTACGCTCGGACAGATAGCCATTCACACGCACCTGCTCGTCCACCCGCACCACCGTGGAGAACGGATTGGCGCTGGGCTGCAGCACCACCGCGTTCTCCTTGTTAACCGCCAGTTGCCGGCGCGGCGTGCCGAAGCCCAGCGGATGGCTGGTATCGATGTCCGCGCTCAGGATGTTGCCACTTACCCGCTCGATGGCCGCGATGTCGCGCTGGTCGCCGAACGCTTTGCGCGAGGCATCGGCGGCCTCTTCGTCCGCGCCCAGTTTCTCGCCATCAGCCAGCTTCTTCTCGATCGCCCAACGCGATGCGGTGCCGTAGGTCACCAACGATCCGCCGGCCTGGATCCAGCGCTTCAGCGCGCCGACCGCCGCTTCATCCACGCCCTCGTACTTGCCACCGGACAACACGATGGAGGTGTAGCGGTCCAGCGGCACCTTGCCCAGTTGCGAAGGATCGATCTTGCTCGCCGGCAGCTGCAGCTGCTGGTCCAGCAGGAACCACCCCGAGCCGATCTCGGTCGCGTTGACACCCTCGCCCATCACCAGCGCCACGGCCGGTCTGCGCAGCGCCTTGACGCTGTCGCTGCCCAGGTCGATGCCACCGCGGCTCTGGCCGCTGGCCAGCGCGTAGGCCGGCACGCCGCTGTCCTTGGCCGCCGCCTGCACCGCCTCCAGCAGCGCGGCGCCCTGCAACGGCTGGCCGGCGATCGGCACCACGATGCTGCCCGGGGCGAAGGCCACCTCGCCGGCCGAGGTACCGGCAGTGAACGCCTGGAAGGCCGCCCGCGTGGACAGTCCCTTGGCCTGCAGTGCATACAGCGCGCGGCCGGCGTTGTAATCGCGCCAGTCGATCACGTACGCATAGCCGGCCTGGCCGCCCTGCACGCCACCATGGGCGTCGGCCACCGCAGTCACCCGTGCGCCCTCGCCGATGCGGCTCCTGCTGGCCGCGAAGGCCACGCCGTAGGCCGGTGCGATCGCATACGACGTGCTGCCATAGAACACATCGCCCTTGATCTGCGGCGTGTCGGCGAAGATCGAATGCACCAGCCGGAACTGCGGCTGCGCCGCCGGCACCACATAGGCACTGCCCGGTTCGAAACGGCGTCCATCCACGGTCACCGCCGATGCCAGCGCATGCACCTCGATCCGATGCAGCAGCAGCAGTTCCAGCAGCTTGCGGGTCAGCGCCGGATCATGCGCGTCGCCGAACACGAAGCTCTTCAACGGCTGCTGCCCGGCCTGCTTCAGCGCCGACTGGAAGAAGGATTTCTGCAGCGACAGCAGGCCTTCGCGCTCGGCGACCGCCCCGCGCACCGTGCCCAGCCCGGTGGCCACCTGGTTGCGGATGGTGAACGGGAAGGTCAACGGACCGTTGGCCGACTCCTGCACGCGTCCGCGCGAGCTCGCCTGTTCGACGGTCACCCCGACCGCGCCATGGAAATCCGGGTAGGTGGAGCCATACACCGGGGAGAAGTTGTCATAGTTTTCACCGGTGTAGTACAGCGAGCCCAGCGCATCCAGCGAGGCGGCGTGGTACTTGGCCAAGATCTTGTTGAACTCGTACGAAGACGCCGGCAGTAGCGGGCTGTGCATGCTCTTCGGCGACGGCTCGAAGTAGTACGTGCTGTCCTTGCCCATCTCGTGGAAATCGATCTGGACATTCGGATACCACTGGTGGAACACCTCGATCTTCGGTCGGCTGTCCTGCTGGGTCAGCGCCAGCCAGTCGCGGTTGAGGTCGGTGAAGTAGTGGTTGGTGCGGCCCTGCGGGAACGGCTCCACGTGCTCCTTGTCGGCCGGATCAGGCGAGGCGGGGCTGGAGGCATACGCGTTGTGCCAGTTCGCCGCACGGTCGCGGCCATCCGGGTTCTGTGCCGGGTCGAACAGCACCACCGCGTTCTGCAGCCACTGCTGGGTTTCCGCGCTGCGGTTGGCCACCAGGTAGTAGGCCGTCAGCATCGCCGCCTCGCCGCTGGACGTTTCGTTGCCATGCACGCTGTAACCCAGCCACACCACCACCGGGCTGTCACCGGCCGCGCTGCGCGGCTGCGCCGGATCCACCAGGGTGCCGTGCTGCTGGCGGATCGACTCCAGCCGCGCGTGGTTCTGCGCACCGGTCAGCGTGGCGATCAGCAGCGGGCGGCCTTCGTAGCTGCGGCCGATCTCCCGCACCGTGATCTTGTCCGAAAGCCGGGCCAGCTCGTTGAAGTAGGCCACCAGCTGGTCATGCCGGGTGTAGCGGCTGCCAATCTCATAGCCCAGAAACTGCTGCGGGGTGGGGATGGCCGGATCGAAATCCGTGGCCTGCGTGGCCTGCGGGAAGAAGTAGGCGCTCTGCGCCTGCACCGGCGCGGCCGGCAGCACGACCGCCGAAGCGGCAACGAACAGGGACAACAACACACTGCGATGGAAGGACACGACGATTCCCCATGGATGATGGCGCTGCAGCGCCAGTACAGCCCGACCGGCCACGCGGAGTGGCCGGCCGGCATGACCGATGACGCGCGCGTGGCGGCTCAGAAGCGGTAGTCCAAGCCCACCGTGAAGTAGCGGCCGCGCAGGTCGTACTGGCTGAAGTCATACGGTGCGCGGATGCCCGGGAACGAGGCGTCGTACGGCGGGTCCTCATCGCCCAGGTTCTGGATCTTCGCGTACAGGGTCAGCTGTTCGAAGCCGGTGTACCCCACGTACAGATCGAACTGGCTGTAGGAATCCACGCGGTCCTGCACCGCCTGCGCGGTGGCGCTGGCCTTCTGGTCGTAGCCGCTGGTGTAGTACCAGGTCAGCGCGGTCCGCACGTCGCCATGGCTCCAGTCCAGCGTGGTGGTGGCCTTGTTCTTCGGCAGCGTGGCACCCAGGTTGCTGCCGGCGTAATCCACCAGCGGACCGCCGATCACGGTCGGGCGGCGATAGTCACGCACATGGGTATAGGCCGAACTCAGGTTGAAGGTGCCCAGGCGCTCGGTAGGAATACGCTGGCGCAGCTCCACGTCGATGCCGGAGGTCTTCAGGTCGCTCAGGTTCTGGTAGCGGTTGTACACGGCCTGGATCTTGCCGCGCTCATCGCGCTGCACCGCGCCCGGCACGTCGTTGGTCACCAGGGTCTGGGTGTTGTTGGTGCCGACCAGGTTCTCCAGTTCGATCCTGTAGTAATCGACACTGAGGTTGGTGTTCGCCCACGGCGACAGCACCACGCCGAAGTTGTAGCTGCGCGTGCGTTCCGGCTTCAGCTCGGTGTTGCCGACGGTGAAGAAGGTCGGGTTCTGCCGCGAGCCGGGCAGGTCCGGGTCACGCGGGTCGACCACGCTGCCGTAGGAAATGCTGGTGCTGTCCGAGTTCTCGGAAAGCGACGGCGCACGGAAGCCCTTCGATGCGGCAGCACGCACCAGCAGGAAGTCCAGCGGCTGCCAGCGCAGGCCCAGCTTGGGCGAGAACGCGTCGCCGAAGTCATCGTAATGATCCGCGCGCGCGGCCACCGACAGTTCCAGCTTCGAGGCCAGCGGCACGATGGCCTCGGCGTAGGCGGCGCTGACCGTGCGCTCACCGTGCACTTCGGCGATCGCCGGGCGCACCTGCAGGCCGGCATCGATCTGCCACGGATTGTTGGAATCCAGCTTCTCGCGGCGCCATTCCACGCCGGAGGCGAAGCCGATGTCACCGGCCCAGGTATGGCCGAGCGTGCCGGAAATCTTCGCATCTATACCCTGCAGCTTGGACTCGGCCGGGCGCAGGGTGGCGATGTTGATGCCATCGAGCACCGACTGCGGGGTCGCCGACGGATCCAACAGGTTGTAGCTGCCGGTGGCCAGCGCATCGGCCAGCGCCCAGCGGTTGGCGAAGCCACCGGACACCGTCTCGCGCTCGCTGCTGCGTGCACCGAAGGCGCCTACTTCCCAGTCCCAGCGCTCGCTGCTGCCACGCAGCCCGACCAGGCCACGGTAGGACTGCGAGCGGTTGGTCTTGATCGTGCCGCCGAGGTTGAAGAAGGTGTATTCGATGGGGATCGCGCGGCCATACGGGTTGTACGGGTTGCCTGCGGGCAGGTTGGATGACACCGGCTCGGCCAGCCCGGTATCGGAGTTCAGCGCGAAGCGCCCGCTTTCCAGGGTGAAAAACGGGCTGCTGCCGAACCAGGACACGCCCTTGACCTCGCTGTACAGCACTTCGCCGAACGCTTCCACGTTGTCGCTGAGGCGGAAGGTGCCGTTGGCGTAGGCCTGCCAGCGCTTGGTCGACGGTATCAGGGTGGTATACGGCGCCTGGTTGAAACCACAGGTGTCGCCGGCCAGCCCGTCGATCGGCGCACTGGCCACGCGGGTGGTGCCGTCCGGGCACTGCCCGTTGGCGTCCAGCATCGGCACCGACACGCCGTTGACCAGGTAACGTGCGCCCTTGGCCGACCAGCCGTTCCAGCGGCCGCCGGGCTGGTCGCTGTAGATGCCGGACCGGGTCAGGTCACGCTCGTCCTGGTCCAGGCGATCCCGGTTGTAGGCTTCCAGGCTGACCAGGATGTTGTAGCCATCGGTCTCCAGGTCGCCCAGGCCACCGACGAACTTCAGCTTGGTCTCGTCCAGCCCGCCCTGGTCGGCGGTGCCGACGCTGCCACCGATCTCCGCGCCCTGGTAGTTCTGTCGGGTGATGATGTTGACCACGCCGGCCACCGCATCCGAACCGTAGACTGCTGACGCGCCGTCCTTCAGCACTTCGATGCGTTCCACCGCGACCAGCGGCAGCGCATTGAGGTTGACGAAGGTATCCGACAGCCCATTGGCCGGGAAGCCGTAATTCGCCAGGCGACGGCCGTTGAGCAGCACCAGCGTGTTCTTCTGCGATAACCCGCGCAGTCCGATGCCAGCCGAACCGGAGGCCCAGCCGCTGTTGGAGGTCTCGTTGGCGGCGTTGCCGGTATTGGCGGAGATCGAACGCAGCACGTCGGCGACCGACGCCTTGCCGGTCGCTTCAAGCTGTTGGCGACCGATCACCTGCACTGGATTGGCGGTTTCGGTGTCGGTGCGTTTGATGTTGGAGCCGGTGACACGCACGGCGGCCAGGGTGCTGGCATCGCCACTGGCAGCGGTGTCGGCGGACGTTTCGGCGGCGGCAGGCAAAGGCGCGGCCAGGGCGGCGGCAAGGGCCGCCACGAGCAAGGTGTGCTGGGGCATGTCGAAATCGTGGGGTGGGTGGTGGTAACAGTTCCGCAGTAGCACATGAATGGCTGCGGTACAGCCAATAACATCTCTTCATACGGATATAAGAGAAGCTAACATCGCTTCATCGCGATGGAAAGTAAGTTGTTTCCCATGAAACGGCTTTGTCGTCCCCGGGCCGCTACAATCGCGGCATGGAAATCTTCAAAGTCTTCATGATCGAGGCAGCCCACCGGCTGCCGAACGTGCCCCCGGGCCACAAGTGCTCGCGCCTGCACGGGCATTCGTTCCGGGTGGAGCTGAAGGTGGAAGGCGAGCCCGGCGCGGAAACCGGCTGGATCATGGATTTCGGCGACGTCAAAGCCGCGTTCCAGCCGATCTACGACCGCCTGGACCATCACTACCTCAACGACATCCCGGGCCTGGAAAATCCGACCAGCGAGAACCTCGCCACGTGGATCTGGCAGGAGCTGAAGCCGGTGCTGCCGGAACTGAGCGAAATCACGGTGCACGAGACCTGCACCTCCGGCTGCCGCTATCGGGGCCCCGCCAGCCGCTGAGCAAGCGATTGATCCTGAACGCGATTTTCATCGCGGCTGAAAATTCCCCAGCCCCTGTTGCAATGCAGCACGAAAGGCGTATGCTGCACTGCAACAGGTCGCGAATCACCGGATTCCGGAGCCGCAGACCGCCAGGACACTGCATGGGTCCCTCCCCCCGTGCAGTCGCAGGACCCGACAGATCCCTCCCTCTGTCGGGTCCTTTTTTTTTTGCCTATGGCCGTGCCCGTGGCAGGGCGAACCGGAACGCCGCACCCTGCGCGGTCTCCAGCAGGGCGATCTGGCGGCCGTGCAACTGCACGATGCGCTGCACGATCAGCAGGCCGAGCCCACCGTTCTCGCCACGCCGCGGCCCGAGCGCTGCAGGCGCCTGGAACAAGGTGCCGCGCACCCCCGCATCGACGCCCGGGCCATCATCACTGACCGTGACCCATACGTTGTCCGCATCGGCCGCCAACGCAACGTGCACGTGTCCCCCCTGCGGCGTGTGCCGCAGCGCGTTGTCGATCAGGTTGGTCAGCACCCGCTCCACCAGCCCGACATCGGCACGCACCAGCGGCAGTCCCTGCGGGAACCCGGCATCCAGCTGCTGGCCTTTTGCCTGGGCGGACAACTCGAATTTCTGCAGCACGTCCTGCAGCAACTCCGGCAGGGCGAACACTTCCCACTGCAGCTGCACCTGTCCGTGTTCCAGACGCGCCAGCTCGAACAGCGCGCGTGCCAGTCCGCCGACCTTGGCACTCTGCGAAAGCGCGATTGAAAGATAGCGGCGGCGCTCTTCCACGCTCAATGTCGCCTCCTTCATCGCCAGTGTTTCCAGGTACCCATGCAGCGATGCCAGCGGCGTGCGCAGGTCGTGCGAAATATTTGCCACCATCTCGCGACGCTGCAGGTCCTGCTGCCGCAGCTGCTGCCACTGCTCGCCCAGCCGGTGGGCCATCTGTGCGTGGGCATGCTCCAGGATCAGCAGTTCGTCGCGCTCATCCCCGCGCAGGGCGGGCAGCGAAGGCAGGTCGGTGGGCGCATCGATGTCGAAGGACTGGATGCGCCGGGTCAGCTCCCGCAGCGGACGGGTCACCCAGTAGAACGCCACCAGGCCGGCCAGCATGCCCAGCACCGCAACCAGCGCCACCGACCACAGCATGGTCCGCCACTGGCTGCTCGCGGCCAGGTCGTCGGCGAGCATCTGGCGCTGCTCGCCCACCAGCACCACGTACACATAACCCGCCGACCTGCCCTGCACCACCAGCGGCGCCACGCTGAACACCTTGCGCCCGTGTCTGCTGCGCGGATCATCGCCAAGGATCGGCAGCGGCGCGCCGGCCAGCAGCGCCTGCAGCGGCGCCACGTCCACCCGGTCGCGATGCAGGTGGCCACTGGGCGCATCGTGGCCGAGCACGCGGCCCTGGTCATCCAGCAGGTACACCTCCACGCTGGGGTTGACCGCCATCAACTGGCCGAACAGCGCGCGCACTTCCGGCTCGCGCATCCCGGCCTGGTCCATCAGCTCGCTGCGCTGGGCGATATGCCCGGCCAGCCCCAGCGACAGCCGCTGCGCCACTTCCTGCTCGTGCCGCAGCGCCATCCGCATCTGCATGCCCAGCAGCGCCAGGCTGCACAGCACCAGCAGCGCGGCGAACACCGCCGCCAGTTTCTGCCACAGGCGCAGGCGCAACCTCATGCACCACCTCCGGCGGCACCGACCAGCTTGTAGCCGCGGCCCCACACCGTGAGGATCTGCTTCGGGTTGGCCGGGTCTGCTTCGATCTTGTTGCGCAGCCGGTTGATGTGGGTGTTGACCGTGTGCTCGTAGCCATCGTGGCCATAGCCCCACACCTGGTCCAGCAGCTCCGCGCGTGCGAACACCTGCCCCGGGTGGCGGGCGAAGAACAACAGCAGGTCGAACTCACGCGGGGTGAGCTCCAGTTCCCTGCCGGCGTGCAGCGCCACGCGCGCCAGCGGATCCAGCCGCAGGCTGCCCAGCTCGATCACCCCGGCGTCCAGCCGCGCGCTCTGCGCCATCGCCTCGGCACGCCGCAGCAACGCGCGCACGCGCGCCACCAGTTCGGGCATGGAGAAGGGTTTGGCCAGGTAGTCATCGGCGCCCAGTTCCAGCCCGACGATGCGCTGGGTCTCGCTGCCGCGCGCACTGATGATGATGATCGGCACGTAGCGCGCCATCGCCCGCGCACGGCGACAGATCTGCAGGCCATCCACGCCCGGCAGCATCACGTCCAGCACCAGCGCATCCCACGGACCGTCCTGTTCCAGCAGCCGCATGCCGTCATCGCCGCTGGCGGCATGCACCACCGTATAGCCCTCGTCGGCCAGGTGCAGGCGCAGAAGGTCGGCGATATGGACGTCGTCTTCGACGATCAGGACACGCTGGGCGTCAGTCATGGAGGTAGCGCAATCAGGAAGCGTGGGGGCATTGTCAGCGCAGGCCGACCCCGATGTATCACGGAAAATTGAACTCTCTGTGAGGATTCGTTGATCCGCAGGGGCGCAGCATGGCCCCATCGTCCCTGCTGGAGATGGCCATGTCACTGTCCCGACGTCACCTGCTTGGCCTGGGGGGCATGGCCGCTGCCGCCAGCGTGCTGGGCATCGGCGCCTGCAGCCGTGCCGCGCCGGCCGCCGCCGAAGCCGCGCCTGCCCGCCGTTACGAGATCATGCGCAGCGACGCCCAATGGAAGCAGCAGCTGACCCCGGCGCAGTATGCCGTGCTGCGCCAGCAGGCGACCGAACGTGCGGGCAGCAGCCCACTGGACCGCGAGAAGCGCCGCGGCACCTTCCACTGCGCCGGCTGCGCGCTGCCATTGTTTTCCTCCTCGACCAAGTTCGACAGCGGCACCGGATGGCCAAGTTTCTGGGCGCCGCTGCACGATGCCGTCGGCGAACAGCGCGACACCCTGTTCGGCATGGTCCGCGTGGAAATCCACTGCCGCCGCTGTGGCGGGCACCTGGGTCATGTCTTCAATGATGGCCCGCGTCCGACCGGACTGCGCTACTGCATGAACGGTGCCGCGCTGACCTTCGAGCCTGCCGCCAGCACCGATGCCAACGATGCCGGCAGCGCCTGGCGGGTTCCGGTCTGATGTCCTTTCCCTTGTTGATGGAGCGTCGCTGATGCTGTTGCTGCTGGCTTACCTGGGGGGTCTGCTGACCCTGCTCAGTCCGTGCATCCTGCCGGTGCTGCCGTTCGTGTTCGCGCGTGCCGGCGGCTCGTTCCTGCGCAGTACCCTGCCGCTGCTGCTGGGCATGGCGATCACCTTCACCGTGGTGGCCAGCCTGGCTGCCGTAGGCAGTGCGTGGGTGGCACAGGCCAACCAGATCGGCCGCTGGGTCGCCCTGGTGGTCATGGCGGTGTTCGCCCTGGCGCTGCTGTGGCCGGCCTTTGCCGACCGCCTGCTGGCGCCGTTCCAGCGCGTCGGCGCCCGCCTCAGCGCGCGTGCCGATGCCGCCGACGATGCCGGCCGTGGTGGCGCCGGTACGTCGCTGCTGGTGGGTATCGCCACCGGCCTGCTGTGGGCCCCCTGCGCCGGACCGATCCTCGGCCTGGTGCTGACCGGAGCGGCGCTCAACGGCGCCAGCGCCAGCACCAGCAGCCTGCTGCTTGCCTATGCCCTGGGCGCGGTCACCGCGCTCGCGCTGGCGGTGTGGGTGGGCGGCCGCGTCTTCAATGCGCTGAAGGCACGCCTGGGGCTGGGCAACGTGCTGCGCCGCGTGCTCGGCGTGGCGGCGCTGCTGGCGGTGGTCGCCATCGCAATGGGCTGGGACACGGGGGTCCTCACCCGCTTGTCCGCGGTCAGCACGGCGCGGCTGGAACAGGGCCTGCTGGACGCCGTCCCGGGCGCGCAGCCGGGCGGTGTGGCAATGACCAGCACCGGCGCGGCCGCCGCTGATGTGCCGCTGCCGGTCGAAGGCCAGCTGCCTGCCCTGGAAGGCACCACCGGCTGGCTCAACAGTCCGCCGCTGACCCGCGAACAACTGCGCGGGAAGGTGGTGCTGATCGACTTCTGGACCTACTCCTGCATCAACTGCCTGCGCGCGATGCCGTTCGTGCACGAATGGGCCGAGCGCTATCGCGACCACGGCCTGGTGGTGATCGGCGTGCACACCCCGGAGTTCGCCTTCGAGCGCAATCCACGCAACGTGATGCGTGCGGTCGAGCAGCTCAAGGTCACCTATCCGGTCGCGCTGGACAACGACTATGCGATCTGGCGCGCGTTCGAAAACCGCTACTGGCCAGCGCACTATTTCGTCGATGCGCAGGGCCGCATCCGCGCGCACCAGTTCGGCGAGGGCAACTATGCGCACTCCGAGCAGGTGATCCGCCGGCTGCTGCAGGAAGCGGGCCAGACCAACCTGCCACCACCGGCCGACCCCACCGCCGCCACCCTGCAAGGCGTTGCCGAGCAGGCCGACATGGGCAATCTGCGTTCGCCGGAAACCTACCTCGGCCATGCGCGTGCGGAGCACTTCGCCTCACCCGGTGGCTTCCGTAAAGATCAGGCGTTCGACTACGACCTTCCGCAGCAGTGGGCGTTGAACCAGTGGGCGCTGCAGGGCCGGTGGTCGGTCGACCAGGAGTCGGCCACGCTGGCGGCGGCAGGCGGACGCATCGCCTTCCGCTTCCATGCCCGCGACCTGCATCTGGTGCTGGCGCCTGCGGCAGACGGCAAGCCGATCCGCTTCCGCGTGCTGCTGGATGGCAAGCCGCTGCAGGCCGCCGATGCCGGTGGCGATGTGCAGCCCGACGGCACCGGCGTGGTCGATGAGCATCGCCTGTACCAACTGGTGCGCCAGCGCACGGACATCGGCGAGCACCTGTTCGAGATCGAGTTCCTGGACCCGGGTGTCCAGGCCTACGCGTTTACGTTTGGCTGAGGAGGTCTTATGAAACTCTCACTGGAACAAGGTATCGCCGCGGCAGTGGCCGCGCTGGTGGTCGGGGCGCTGGTGGTGTTCGCGGTCGATGCAGGACCGGCCAACGGCGCCGGCATGGGGCCGGCGCGCGCCGCCGAAGAAAGCCGCGCCCTGCCCGCGCCGGCGGGAGCGGCGGCGTTCAAGGACGAGCGCACGCAGGCCAGCGTGGTATTCGCTGGCGGCTGCTTCTGGGGCGTGCAGGGCGTGTTCCAGCACGTCAAGGGCGTGGGCAACGCGGTCTCCGGCTATATCGGCGGCGACGCATCGACGGCACGCTACGAGACCATCAGCAGCGGTCGTACCGGCCATGCTGAAGCGGTACGGGTTGACTACGATCCGCGCCAGGTCAGCTATGGCCAGCTGCTGCAGTTGTTCTTCTCGGTGGCGCACGACCCGACCCAGCTCAATCGCCAGGGGCCGGACCACGGCACCCAGTATCGATCCGCCATCTTCAGCGACGATGCCCGACAACAGGCCGCCAACCGTGCCTACGTGGGCCAGATCGGCACCTCGTTCTCGTCTCCGGTGGTGACCGAGCTGGGCAGCGGCAAGCGCTTCTTCCCGGCTGAGGCGTACCACCAGAATTACCTGGAGCGGAAGCCGCAGGCCGCTTACATCCGCTACTACGACGCACCCAAGCTGGTGGCCCTGCAGCAGCGTTTCCCGCAGCTGTACCGCCGCGATCCGGTGCTGGTGCCGATGAAGTAAGCGTGCAAAAAAAACGCACGTCCATCAAGGGCGTGCGTGGGGGAAATGCCGGAGCTGATGCCAGCAAGGCGCATCGTAGAGCGAAGGGAAACAGGGTTACAGTGGCAGGCTCCCCCTGTTTGGTTGGATACAGATGGCCACCCTGGCCGTCCCGCCCCGCTACCAGCAACTGGCCGATGAGCTGTCCTTGGCGATCCACGCCGGTCGCCTGCCCAGCGGTGCGCGCCTGCCCTCGCTGCGGCAGATGGCGCAGCAGCGCAAGGTCAGCCTGAACACCGTGATCGGCGCCTACCGGCAACTCGAAGATGCCGGGCTGGTGGTGCCGCTGCCGCGGTCCGGCTTCGAAGTTGCCGCCCGCCTGCAGGTTCCCCTTCGATCGCTGCGTGATGCACCCTCCGAGCCCACTGCGCCGAGCCAGCCGGCGATGCTGGCGCGGGTGCTTGCCGCCCAGCAGCGGCCACAAGTGCTGGACCTGGCCTTCGCCGGCCCGCGCGGGCGCGCCTTCTATCCCGGCGTGCAGCTGCAGCGGGCCACCGCGCAGGTGCTGCGCCGCAGCCTGGCCACGGTGGAAACATATGCGCGCCCGGACGGTTCACAGGCCCTGATCCGGCAGATCGTGCAGCGCGGCCCGCGGATGGGCCTGCACACCGTGCCCGGCCGGATCACGCTCACCCATGGGGCAATGGAGGCCCTGCAACTGGCGCTGCGCGCGGTGACTGAACCGGGCGATGCGGTGGGCATCGAAGCGCCGTCGTATTTCAACCTCTACCCCCTGTTGGCCAGCCTTAGCCTGCAGGCGATCGAACTGCCCACCCACCCGCAGCGGGGCCTGGACGTGGAAGCACTCGATGCGCTGCTTGACACTACCGCACTGGCCGCGCTGGTGGTGATGCCCACGGTGCACAACCCGCTGGGCTGCACCATGCCGGTGGCGGCCAAGCAGCGCCTGGCCGAACTGGCCAATGCACGCCGCCTGCCGGTGATCGAAGACATCGTGTACGCCGAACTGCAGCACAGTGAACCGCTGGAGCCGCTGCTGAAGGCCTTCGACCGCGATGGCTGGGTAATGGTGTGCGCGGGTTTTTCCAAGACTTTGGCACCGGACTACCGCGTCGGCTGGCTGGAAGGCGGGCGTTTCATCGAGCGCATCGCGCTGCTCAAGTTCCATTCCAGCGGCGCCGAATCAAGGCTGCTCGGCGATGCGGTCGCCGCCTTCCTGGAAGGCGGCAACTACGAGCACCACCTGCGCCGCATGCGCCGCCTGTACCGCGAGCAGACCAGCAAGGTGCGGCAGCTGGTTGCCCAGCATTTCCCGCCCGGCACGCGGGCGACCGAACCCACCGGTGGCTTCCTGCTGTGGCTGGAGATTCCCGGCGTGGACACCGGCGAGCTGTTCGAACAGGCACTGGCCGAGGACATCGTGTTCATGCCCGGCCAGATCTATTCGCGCGGCGCGCGCTACCGCCACTGCCTGCGCTTGTCCTGCTGCCAGGAGCTGGATGCGCGTTACATGGCGGGCATTGCGAGGATCGGGGCGCTGGCCACGGCACTGGCCGCCAGCACCGCCGTGCCTTGCTAGACTGGCGGCATGTTCGCCACTTCTTCGCTGACCGGCAGCAAGCCGGAACAATACGCCCAGCTGCTGGACCAGGCCCGTGGCCTGGTGCATGGCGAGAGCGACCGCATCGCCAACGCGGCCAACCTCTCGGCGCTGATCTACCATGCCGTGCCCCACCTCAACTGGGCCGGCTTCTACCTGTTCGACGGCACCGAGCTGGTGGTCGGCCCGTTCCAGGGCCTGCCCGCCTGCGTGCGCATTCCCCTGCACAAGGGCGTGTGCGGTGCGGCCGCCACCGAACGCGTGACCCAGCGCATCGACGACGTCGACGCCTTCCCGGGCCACATCGCCTGCGATTCGGCCTCGCGTTCGGAACTGGTGGTGCCGCTGGTCAAGGATGGCGCCCTGATCGGCGTGCTCGACCTCGACAGCCCGCTGCTGGCGCGTTTCGATGCCGACGACCAGGCCGGCCTGGAAGCCATCGCCGCCGTGTTCATCGACGCACTGCGATGAGCACCCTGCAGCTGCGCAACATCGGCCCGAAAAGCGCGGCATGGCTGCGCCAGGTCGGCCTGCGCAGCCGCGAAGAACTGCTCGCCATCGGCTCGGTGGGGGCCTTCGTCAAGGTGCGAAGGGCCGGCTTCAAGCCCAGCCTCAACCTGCTGTATTCGCTGGAAGGCGCCTTGCTGGACTGCCACTGGCAGGACCTGACCGAAGCCCAGCGCAGCGCGCTGGTGCAGGATTACGAAGCGCGCATCGCCCTGCAGCCGCTGAAAGCGCCGGGGCCTGCCTCCGGCCCGGTACGCGAACATCGCTTCGACGACAACAACGACTGACGGCTTTTGATCCTGGTGGGTGACGACCGCTCGCCGTGGTGGGTGACGACCGCTGGCCGTGGTGGGTGACGACCGTTGGTCGTCACGCTTTCGGCGCCGGCGCCCCCCATCAGGGCTGCTGCAGTTCCAGCAGTTCGCCCCACAGCCCCGCGTCCCCGCGCTCCACCCGCAGCCGCAGGCGCGTGCCGTGGTCGATGCGCAGCGCCCAGCACAGTGCCACCGGCAGGCCACACACCTGCGACAGCACCATCCGCAGCGGCCCTCCATGGCTGACGATCAGCGTCGGTGCCGCGTCCTGCTCTTCTTCCTCATCGAACAATCGGTCCAGCGCGCGCGCGATGCGGCGCTCGAAGCAACCCCAGCTTTCGCCATTCGGCGGGGCGAACGCATGCGGATCGCGATGGAAACCAAGCAGTTCCTGTTCCGGCAGGGCCTCGATCGCCAGGCCGTCCCAGTCGCCGAAATCGAGTTCTTCCCACTCTGCATCCGGCTGCACGTCCAGCCCGCGCGGCACCGCCAGCGCGACCGCGGTATGCAGCGCGCGCAGGCGTGGCGAGCTGATCACCCGTTCCCACTCATGGCCTTGGTAAGCCGCGCACAGCGCATCGTGCGCCCCGGGCAGCAGCGGCGGATCGGTGCGACCGTCCAAGTGGGTGTCGCGGCCGGTGCTGGCGTGGCGGACCAGGTCCAGGATCATCGCTTGGCCCCGCTGCACCGGTCCGGGATCAGCGGGCAGGCACCCGGGCCTTGGGACAAGGGGGCAACGCAGTACGGCATGGACGTCATGGGCAGATCTGGAACGAAACAGGGGCCATTCTAGTGCACCGACGCACGCGGCCTGCATCACCGCACGCGATGGCTTAGACTGCGCGCACTTCAAGGTGACCTGCGGCGTCGGCTGGCAGGTTGAAACGGGAAGCCGGTGACGCATCCAGGTGATGCCACTCCGGCGCTGCCCCCGCAACGGTAAGCACGTCACAAGCGGACCTCACGCCACTGTGCCCCCGGGCATGGGAAGGCGTCCGCCCGGTGGACCTCCACCGACGGCAAGCCCGGAGACCGGCCCGGAAGCACCAGGTTGCGATGCGGTGGGCATCGGCGACGGCCACCGCGTCCTGCGCGGTGCGCATCGCCCTGTCCCCGCGTTGCAGCTCCCTTTTTGTCCGCGCGGGCGTGCGCGGCAGTTGGAGTTACCCCATGACATTGCAGTCCCGAATCCTCTCCCTGGCCGTGCTGGCCGCACTGCCTGGCATGGCTGGCGCACAGGACGCGGCCACCGCGCTGGACCAGGTGCTGGTCACCGCCACGCGTACCCCGATCGCGCTTGCCGACAGCCTCAACCCGGCGCAGGTGATCGACCGCAGCGCCATCCAGGCCAGCCAGGCCACCTCGCTGCAGGACCTGCTGCGCGGCCGCGCCGGCATCAACCTGGCCAACACCGGCGGACTCGGCAAGCAGACGTCGCTGTTCCTGCGCGGCACCAATTCCTCGCACACCGTGGTGCTGGTCGATGGGGTGCGCATCAACACCGGTGACTTCGGCCTGGCCATGCTGCAGGACCTGCCACTGGCGCAGATCGAACGCGTGGAGATCGTGCGCGGCCCGCAGTCCAGCCTGTACGGCGCCGATGCGATCGGCGGGGTGGTGCAGATCTTCACCCGGCGTGGCAGCGGCGGCTTCGCACCGCACCTGGAACTGGGCGGCGGCAGCAACGGCCTGCACCAGGCCAGTGGCGGCATCGGCGGCGGTACCGAGCGTGGCTGGTTCGGCCTGGACATCGCCTACCAGCACAGCGATGGCATCGATGCGTGCCGCGGTTCGGCGGCGACCTTCCAGGGCTGTGGCGCGGACGAGCCGGATCGCGATGGCTACCGCAATCTTTCCAAGAGCGCGCGTGGTGGCTACACCTTCAACCCACAGTGGAGCGTGGAAGGCAGCGCCCTGCGCGCCGAAGGCGAGAACCACTACGACGGCTACTACAACTACTCTGAAACGCTGCAGCAGGTGCTCGGCGGCAAGCTCCGCTACACCCCGTCCGAGCGCCTGGCGGTGACTGCCAGTATCGGCCGCAGCGACAACGAATCGGACAACAGCGGACCGTTCGATGCGTTTGGCAGCGCGCAGACCCATCGCGACAGCGCCTCGCTGCAGGTCGACGCCAGCCTGGCCGACAACCAGCTGCTGAGCGGCGGCGTGGACTGGAGTGATGACAGCCTGGATGGCAGCAGCGCCGGCTACCTGGTCGACAGCCGTGACAACACCGGCGTGTTCGTGCAGTACCAGGGTCGCTTCGGCCGGCACCAGCTGCAGGCCAGCGTGCGCAACGATGACAACCAGCAGTTCGGCAACCACACCACCGGTTCACTGGCCTGGGGTCTGGAACTGGGCGCGGGCTGGAAGCTCACCGCCAGCCACGGCACCGCGTTCAAGGCGCCGACCTTCAGCGATCTGTACGACCCGTGGAGCGGGGTGGCCACGCTGGATCCGGAAAAGGCACGCAGCAGCAACATCGGCATCGCGCAGCAGGGCCAGGGCTGGCGCTGGGGCCTGGATGTGTATGAGACGCGCGTGGATGACCTGATCACCTACGACGCGGCCACCTTCGGCATGACCCAGGTGGAAAAGGCCCGCATCCGCGGCGCCGAGCTGACCGGCGCCACCACCTTGGCCGGCTTCGACCTCAACGCACAGCTGAGCTACACCGCACCGCGCAACCGTACCGTCGGTGCGCAGTACGACAACTGGCTGGCGCGACGTGCGCAGCAGACCGCTCGCATCGACCTGGACCGCCGCTTCGGCGACCTGCGCGTCGGCCTGACCGGCTTCGGCGCCGGCAAGCGCTACGACGATGCCGCCAACACGGTGAAGCTCGCGGGCTATGGCACCCTGGACCTGCGGTTGGAGTACGCGCTCAGCGATGACTGGTCGGTGCTCGCAAGGGCCGCCAACTTGTTCGACCGCCGCTACGAAACGGTCGCCTGGTACAACCAGCCAGGCCGCGAATACCAGCTGAGCGTGCGTTACCAGCCGAAGTAACGCGCACGGCCCGTCATCGGTCGCGCCGAAGGCAGCGGCAGGAGCCGCTGCCAACGTCGCTTGCGACGGCCCGTGGGGTGCCGGTCAGGACGACCGGCGTACCCATGGTCGGCGAGCGCAGCGGGCCCTCAGCCCGCGCGCAAGCCCGGCAACTGGCGCAGGTCGTCGACCACCGCCACCGCCGCGTTGTGCTGCAGGTCCAGCCCGCGGGGATAGCCGTAACGAACCAGCGCCACCGGCATGCCGGCATCAAGCGCGGCGCGGTAGTCGGTCAACGAATCCCCCACCATCAGGCACTCGCCGGGCGCAGCACCGAAGTGGCCGGCGATATGCCGCAGCGGCTCGCCACTGGGCTTGCGCTGCGGCAACGAATCGCCGCCCAGTACCAGCGCGAACCGATCACCGATGCCCAGGTGATCCAGCAGCGGTTGTACCAGCGCACTCGGCTTGTTGGTGCAGATCGCCATCGGCACACCACGTTCCTGCAGCTGCTGCAGTGCCTCGGCGACGCCATCGAACAGCCGCGGGCTGCGCAGCAGGCACTCGCGGTAGTGCACCATGAAGCCCGGCATCACCCGATCCAGGTCGATCGTGCTGCCTGCCGCGGTGAACGCCTGCTCCACCAGCCGACGCACGCCGTCACCGATCCAGGTCAGTACGGTGGCTTCGGCCACCCGCGGCAGCTGCCAGTCTTCCAGCGTGCGGTTCAATGCTTCGGCGATGTCGCCGGCACTGTCCACCAGCGTGCCGTCCAGGTCGAACACCACCAGCGGATACGGGTACGTCGCTACGTCGCTCACAGGCCTGCCATGTCATGCGGGGGAGCCTGCAGTGTAACGGCCGCCCACGGCCACTTCATTGACCGGGGCTGGCTAGCAGTACGCGGCAAACGCCGGGCTGGAGAACCGTTCCACCAGGAAATCGACGAAGCTGCGCAGCAGGGTGGACTGCTGCCGACGCGAGGCATACACCGCATGCAGTCCCATTTCTTCCAGCGAATGATCGGCGAGCAATGCGACCAGCTCACCGCTGGCCAACAGCGGATTCACCTGGTAGGCCGGCAGCATCGCGATGCCGGTGCCACTGCGCACCGCCTCCAGCAGCAGCGACGAATCGTTGGCACTGATGTTGCCGCTCACGCTGACCGCCACCTCGCGTCCATCCCGCTGCAGGCGCCATACGCCCTTTCCAACGTAATGGTGGGTCAGGCAGTTGTGCGTGGCCAGCTGTTCGGCGCTGCTCGGCGTGCCCTGCCGCTGCAGGTAGGCCGGCGCGGCGCACAGCACCGAACGGCAATCGGCCAGCCGACGCGCGATCAATGCCGGGTCGATCTGCCGCGATATGCGAACCGCCAGGTCGATCCGCTCCTCCACCAGGTTGACGATGCGGTCCACCATCAACAGTTCGATACGCGCTTGCTTGTAGCGCTTCACGTAGTCGGCTACGGCCGGGGCCAGGTGCAGCTGGCCGAACGACACGCTGGCCGTCACCCGCAGCACGCCATGGGGTTCGGGATCCTGGCTGGCCAGCTCGTCTTCCAGCTCCTGGCGCACGCCACGCATCTGCTGGAACCGCGTCAGCGCGATCTCGCCCGGCCCGGTCAGCCCGACCCGGCGGGTGGTCCGGTGCAGCAGGCGCGCACCCAGCCACTGCTCCAGCGCGGCAAGGTAGCGGGTGACCATCGGCCGCGACATGTCCAGCGCCTCCGCAGCTGCGGTCAGGCTGCCGCGCTCGGCGACTTCAATGAACACATCGATGGCGGTCAGTCGGTCCATCTGCTCGATCCATGCAACAAACATGATCGTTATACGCTGTTTTTCGATCATGTACGGGCGCCTACAGTGACCGCTCACCCCGCTACGGAACGCCCCCCCATGAAGATCGCCCTTGTCGGTGCCACCGGCAACATCGGCCGCCAGATCGCCCGCCATGCGCTGGCCAACGGCCATCAGGTCACCGCCATCGTACGCAGTGAGAAACAGCTGCCCGCCGAACTGGACGGCGCCGCGCTGGCCATCGCCCCGCTGGATGACGGTGCCGCGCTGGCGGCCGTGATTGCCGGCCACGATGTGCTGGCCAGTGCCTACGGTCCGCGCCCGGGCGATGACATCGGCCAGATCGCGGTGGTTGCCGGGCAGCTGCTCCAAGCCGCGCGCCAGGCCGGCGTGCCGCGCCTGGTGGTGGTGGGCGGTGCAGGCAGCCTGGAAGTCGCACCGGGGGTGCAGCTGGTGGATACCCCGGATTTCCCGGCCGCTTACAAGCCGTTTGCACTGGCCGCACGCGAGGCGCTGAAGAAGCTCCAGGCCGTGCAGGACATCGACTGGACGTTCTTCTCGCCGGCCGCGGAAATCGGCCCGGGCGAAGAGCGCGCGCAGTATCGCGTGCAGGCCCGCACCTTCCTCGCTGACGCCGAAGGCCACAGCCGCATCAGCTACGCCGACTACGCCGCCGCGTTCGTGGAAGAACTGGAAACCCACGCCCACCCGCGCCAGATCATCACCGCCGCGTACTGAAACCCAAAAAAGGGGACGGAGGGAATTAAGTTCGCTTAATTCCCTCCGTCCCCTTTTTGGAACAGGTCGCCCTGCAGCACCGGTTCGCGCTCGCGGAAGCCGCCCAGGCCGACGCCCACCAAGCGGTACAGCGTGTCCGGCGGCAGCTCCACGCGCTCGCGCAGCGCCAGGGCGATGTCGCGCAGTTCCTCCATCGATTCCGGTGCGCGTTCCGGCGTGTAGCTGCGGGTGAGGATGCGGAACTGCGAGGTCTTCAGTTTCAGCACCACCGTGTGCCCGGTGCGGTCGGTCCTGCGCGTGGCGTTCCAGGTTTTCTCCGCCAGCTGGGCGATCGCCGGCGCCAGTGCGTCCAGTGGAACATCCTCGGCGAAGGTGTCTTCGGAGGAAATCGACTGCACCTGCTGGTCCGGCTCCACCGGCCGTTCGTCGATACCACGGGCACGGTTGTACAGACTGCGACCGAAGCTGCCGAAGGCCTCTTCCAGCGCAGCCAGCGACCAGCTGCGCAGGTCACCACAGGTCACGATGCCACGCGCCGCCAACTTGCCTTCCATCACCTTGCCCACGCCCGGCACCTTCTTCACCGGCAGCGGCAGCAGGAACGCATCCACGCGCTGCGGGGTCACCACGAACTGGCCATCAGGCTTGCGCCAGTCCGATGCGATCTTGGCCAGGAACTTGTTCGGCGCGATGCCCGCCGAGGCGGTCAGCGCGGTTTCATCGCGGATCTGCGCGCGGATTTCGCGCGCGATGTCGGTCGCCAGCGCGATCCCGGATTTCGGCACGGTGACATCCAGGTACGCTTCGTCCAGCGACAACGGTTCCACCAGGTCGGTATGGCGCAGGAAAATCTCGCGCACCTGCCGGGAAACGGCCTTGTAGCGTGCGAAGTCCGGCGGCACGAACACCGCATCCGGACACAGCCGCTCGGCACGCAACGCCGGCATCGCCGAACGCACGCCGAACACCCGCGCCTCGTAGGACGCCGCACACACCACCGAACGCGCGCCACGCCATGCCACCACCACCGGCCGGCCGCGCAGGGACGGATCGTCGCGTTGCTCCACCGACGCGTAGAAGGCGTCCATGTCAACGTGGATGATCTTGCGCATAGTCCTCATCATGGGTGGTAAGAAGGCATTCGGCCCGGGTGGGCCACACGCCGAAGTATGGTCGTTGCACATCAACAGGATGCGCGTTTTCAGCGGCAGACACTACGCGGGCGTACGGTGGAAAAGTTTGATCGCGACCTGTGCTGTCATGCATCCTCGGGCGCTTGATCTTCCGTTCTTCGCTTCCAGGATCGTGCTTTCCATGACTCGTCTCCACGCGTTCGACCGCGACCAGCTGCTGGCCAGCGCCCGCGGTGAACTGTTCGGCGCAAGCGCCGGGCGCCTGCCCAACGACCCGATGCTGATGTTCGACCGCATCACCGACATCCGCGACGACGCCGGTCCGCATGGCAAGGGCATGGTACGCGCCGAACTGGATATCCGTCCGGACCTGTGGTTCTTCAACTGCCATTTCATCGGCGATCCGGTGATGCCCGGTTGCCTGGGCCTGGATGCGATGTGGCAGCTCACCGGCTTCTTCCTGACCTGGCTGGGCGCACCCGGCCGCGGCCGTGCGCTGGGCTGTGGCGATGTGAAGTTCACCGGCCAGGTGTTGCCGGACGCCAAGCTGGTCAGCTATGAAATCGACATCACCCGCGTCATCAACCGCAAGCTGGTGATGGCCCAGGCCGACGCCCGCATGCTGGTGGATGGCCGCGAAATCTACGTCGCCAAGGATCTGCGCGTGGGTCTTTTCACCTCCACCGAGAACTTCTGATGCGTCGCGTCGTCATTACCGGAATGGGCATCACCTCGTGCCTGGGCAACGACCTGGACACGGTGTCGGCCAACCTGCGCGCCGGCAAGGCCGGCATCACCTACCTGGCAGACCACGCCGAAGCCGGGCTGCGCAGCCAGGTCGGCGGCCGCGTCGACCTGGACCTGGATGCGCAGATCGACCGCAAGCTGAAGCGTTTCATGAGCGATGCTTCGGCCTTCGCCTACATCGCCGCACGCGATGCCATCGCCGATGCCGGGCTGACCCCGGAACAGGTGAGCAACCCGCGTACCGGCCTGATCGCCGGTTCCGGCGGTGGCTCCAGCGAATGGCAGGTGGAAGCGGCTGACATCCTGCGCAGCCGTGGCGTGCGCAAGGTCGGCCCGTACATGGTGCCGCGCACGATGTGCAGCACGGTCTCGGCCTGCCTGGCCACCGCTTACCAGATCAAGGGCCTGAGCTATTCGCTGTCGGCGGCCTGCGCCACCTCCGCGCATTGCATCGGTGCGGCGGCCGACCTGATCCGCCACGGCGCACAGGACATCATGCTGGCCGGCGGCGGTGAAGACCTGCACTGGTCGATGAGCGTGATGTTCGATGCGATGGGCGCGCTGTCGACCAGTTTCAACGAGACTCCGGCCACCGCCTCGCGTCCGTACGACAAGGACCGCGACGGCTTCGTCATCGCCGGTGGTGGCGGCATGCTGGTACTGGAAGACTACGACCACGCCATCGCGCGCGGTGCCACCATCCACGCCGAGCTGATCGGCTACGGCGTGACCTCCGACGGTGCCGACATGGTCGCCCCGTCCGGCGAGGGCGCGGTGCGCTGCATGAAGATGGCGATGGAAAAGGTCGACCGTCCGCTGGACTACCTCAACACCCATGGCACCTCCACGCCGCTGGGCGATGTCACCGAACTGGGCGCGATCCGCGAAGTGTTCGGCGAATCGATCCCGCCGCTGTCCTCGACCAAGGCGCTGTCGGGCCATTCACTGGGCGCTGCCAGCGTGCATGAGGCGATCTACTGCCTGCTGATGATGCGCGATGGCTTCATCGCCGGTTCGGCCAACATCACCGAACTGGATCCGAAGGTGGAAGGCTTCCCGATCGTGCGCGAAAGCCGCGAGCAGAAGCTGGACACGGTGATGTCCAACAGCTTCGGTTTCGGCGGCACCAACGCCGCGCTGGTGTTCGGCCGGATGATGTAGTGACGGCTGCTGGCCGTCATGCTGTTGCTCTTGCCCCGGTAGGTGACGGCCGCTGGCCGTCAGCCTCGCCGCTGCGCTCGCCGAGCAGAACTCGGCGCTACCTCAACAGCGGCAGCAGCAGCGCGCGCACATCATGCAGCGACTCCACGATGCGATGCCCCAGCGCGCGCACCGCCGCATCCGGATGCACCAGGTCGGGAATCTGGATGGTGGTCATGCCCGCGGCCAAGGCAGCACGCGTCCCGGTCGGTGAATCCTCCAGTGCCAGGCAGTGCGTGGGCTCCTTGCCCAGCCGCTGTGCGGCCAGCAGGTAGATGTCCGGCGCCGGCTTGGGATGCTGCACGTCGCTGCTGGTCACCACCGTGTCGAAGTAGTGCAGCAGGCCGCTGGCCGCCAGCTTGCGGCTGGCGCGCGGCTGCCGCGTCGACGTAGCCACCGCGCGGGGTACACGGTGCTCCTTCAGCAGTTCCAGCAGTTCCAGGATGCCCGGACGCAGTGGCAGGCCGTCATGCGTGCGCGCGTCGTACAGCGCGTGGCAGTGCGCCAGCAGCGCATCGATGCGCGCGCCGTCGTCGATGTGACGCTGCAGCAGCTGCAGGCAATCCCGCTCGCCCAGCCCAACCATGTGAAGGAAGAAGCCTTCCGGCAACGCGATCTCCAGCGTCAGCGCCGCCTCGCTCCAGCACGCGATCGACACCCGTTCGCTGTCGATCATCAGCCCGTCCATGTCGAAGATCACCGCATCCGGGCGGAACGGCAAGGCAGGGATCGTGCTCACGGTGCGAACAGGGTCTCCAGGTCGGCAGCCGCCAACTGGCGCCACTGGCCTTCTTCCAGTCCTTCCAGGCCCAGCCCACCCACGCCGCTGCGATGCAGGGCCTGGACGTGGTTGCCGGTCGCGGCGAACATGCGCCGCACCTGGTGGTAGCGGCCTTCATGCAGCACCAGGCGCGCGTTGCGCGGCCCCTGCACGTCCAGCTCGGCCGGCATGAGCGGCGTCTTCTCCGATTCCAGCATCAGCGTGCCACTGGCGAACAGCGCCACCTCGTCACCGCGCAGGTCCTCGGCCAGCTCCACCTCGTACACCTTGGGCAGCTTGGACTTCGGCGAGATGATCCGGTGCAGCAGGCCACCGTCATCGGTCATCAGCAGCAGCCCGCTGGTATCGCGGTCCAGACGGCCCACCGTGGACAGCACCGGGTCGCGGTCGCGGAAACGCGAGGGCAGCAGGTCGTAGACCAGCCGCCCCTTGTCCTTGATCGAACAGGTCACTCCGCGCGGCTTGTACAGCGCGATGGTCAGCCCGACCGGCGGATCCAGCGGCTCGCCATCGACGCGGATCGCTTCATGGGCCACCTGGTCGTCGGCATACAGCACCTCGCCATCGGCATCGGTGATGCGTCCTTCGCGGAACATCCACTGCACCTGCTTGCGGCTGCCGTACCCCAGGTTGGCGATCAGCTTGACCAGCTTCACCGGCTGCCTCCGCGCACCGCCTCGAGCAGCTTGAAGCCATCGCGTTCGGCCAGCACCCGCACCGTGCCGAAGCTGTCGTTGAGCACGTTCTCGTACGGCAGGTGGCGGTTGGCCACCACGAACAGGCGCCCGCCGCGCTTGAGCGCCTGCGCCGCCACCGCGATGAAGCGCTGGCCGATGTCCGGGCGGTTCTCGCGCGAAGGGGTATGGAACGGCGGATTGCTGATGATCACGTCGTAGCCGGGCTCGATCCCGGCGGTCACGTCCTGCCACAGGAACTGCAGCGGCAGCGCACGCGGCGGCTCGGCCAGGTTGACCCGTGCCAGGTCCAGCGCGCGGCCTTCGGCCTCGTACAGGTCCAGTGCGGTGATCTTCGGGCAGCGCTCCAGCAGCTCACGCGACAGGTAGCCGTAACCGGCGCCGAGGTCGGCGGCACGCCCGGCCAGGTCGGCTGGCAGGTTTTCCGCCAGCAGCACCGATGCCGGGTCGGTGCGGTCCCACGCGAACACGCCCGGACGGCTGGTGAAGCGTCCGCCGAGGATCCTGCGCGGGGCGTCCAGGCTCGCCCAGCGGCTGGCCAGTTCGACATCGTGCTGGCCCTGCGCCGGCGCGCTCCAGTACACCCGGCAGTGGTTCTTGGTCAGGCTGCCGCCCAGGCCGGTGAGCTGCTTGAAGTCGCCCTCGCCGGAGCGCGCGCCCTCGTCGTTGTGCTGGCAGGCGACGATGGTGCCACCCGGCGCCACCAGCTGCAGGGCGCGGGCGAACAGTGCGCGGGCTTCGTCGCGCTGGCGCGGCGGCAGCACCAGCACCAGCCCGAAACGGCCCGCCTGGTCAGCGCCCAGCTCGGCGGACACCTCCAGCCCGGCCGATTCCAGCGCCTTGGCGAACGGGGCGAAGCTCTGCTCGCAGACCACTTCGCGGCCCTGCGCCTGTTCGCGCAGCGGCCAGCCGTCACGCGCCCGCAGGAAGGCGACCGGGCCTTCCGGCCAGCGCAGCAGGCCTTGGGAGAGCGGCAGGAACAGGGTCTGCAGGGGAGCGTCGTCGCGGGCGGCCATCGGGCACGTAAGCCTTGGGATCTTCAGGGGGCGTCCATTGTACCGGCTCGGCGCCACCGCCCCCGTGCCGGACCGCTTTGCGAAAACCGAACATCCCCTTGATGCCGCCCGAACGTCCCAGCGGTCAGGGTAAGAGGACCCATCCCAGCTCTGGAGATATCGAATGCGTGCCTTGTTCGTCGGTGGCGTGGTCGACAACAGCGAAATGGACCTGGAGGGCAGCCAGCCCCCGGTGCACTACCCGGAGGACACCGGTGGCGGCCACTCCCGCTACCGGCTGCACCAGGTCGGCAAGACCCGCGATGGGACCGTGGCCTATGCGGTCTACGGGGCTCCGGACATCACGGACGAGGAAGTCAGCCGGGTCGCCGATGAACGTGCCTACGAGCGCCGTTTCGAGGCCGAGGCTTCCTTGTTCGAACACTGATTCATGCGTGGGCCGGGCGGTCCCCGGCTCACTGCTTCAGCCAGGTCAATGCAGGGCGGTGCGTTCGCCGCTGGCCTGCACGTGGCGTACCGCCGCCACCAGCTGGGCCACCGAATACGGCTTGGCCACATGCTCCTGGAAACCCGATGCCAGTGCGCGACGCCGGTCATCAGCGCGGGCAAGCGCGGTTACCGCCACCGCGGGCAGCGCATCGGCGTCCACGCCCATGTCCTCGCGCAGCGTGCGGATGAGTCCATAACCGTCCATTCCGGGCATGCCGATATCGGTCAGCAGCACGTCGAAGCGTTGGTGCCGGTTCTCGTCCAGCAGCGCCAGCGCTTCGCCGGCAGACGATGCCGAGGTGACCGCTGCACCCTGCTCTTCCAGCATGCGACGCAGGTACTCAAGGACTTCCACCTGGTCTTCCACCGCCAGCAGATGCAGGCCGCGCAGCGGGTACGGTTCGACGATGCGCTCGATGATCGGGCCGCCGCTGATCACTTCTCGCAGTGGTCGTGAGCCCTGGTCGGGCGAGTAGCGCGGCAGGCGCACGGTGAAGGTCGCGCCGCAGCCATGGCCTTCGCTGGCCGCCGCCACGGTGCCGCCGTGCAGTTCCACCAGCTGCTGCACGATGGCCAGGCCCAGCCCCAGCCCGCCATGGCGGCGGGTGGTGGTGCCATCGGCCTGGCGGAAGCGGCCGAACAGGTGATTGAGGAACTCCGGTGCGATGCCATCGCCACTGTCCTGCACCGTCACCTGCCAGCCCTCCGGCAGGTCCTCCAGCCGCAGCATGATCGAGCCTTCGGCCGGGGTGAACTTGATCGCATTGGACAGCAGGTTCCACAGCACCTGCTGCATCCGGGTGGCATCGCCCAGCACCAGGCACGGACGGTCCGGCACGTCCACGGTCACGTCCAGCGCCTTGCCCTCGGCGACCAGCTCCTGTGCGCCCATTGCCTGGCGCAGCTGCTCGGCAAGGTCCAGCACTTCCACTTCCAGCTGTACCTTGCCCAGCAGCATGCTGCTCAGGTCCAGCATGTCCGATATCAGCCGCTTCTGCGCATTGGCGCTGCTGGCGATCACGCCCAGGCCCTTGCGCAGTGGACTGTCCGGTTCCACCCGCTGCAGCAGCAGCTCGCTCCAGCCCAGGATGGTGGTCAGCGGCGTGCGCAGCTCGTGGGACAGGGTGGCCAGGAATTCGTCCTTCAGCCGCGCGGTGTTTTCCGCTGCGGCGCGCGCGGTGCGCTCGGACTGCAGCAGCTCTTCGCGTGCCAATTCAATATCGCGTCGTTCGGTCACGTCCGGGCTGCTGCCGGCCAAACCGACGAAGTGCCCATTGCGCGAAAAACGCGGCCGGGCGTTCATTTCCAGCCAGCGCCACTCGCCGTCGGCGCGCCGGGCACGCACCAGGGCATTCATCGAGCGCTGCGCACTCAACGCGCCGCGCAGTTCGTGCTCGAACACCGAAGCATCATCGGGATGCACCAGCCCGCGCCAGACATCTTCCGGCACGCGGTTTTCATCACCGCCGAAGAACTCGGTAAAGGCGCTGTTGACGAAACGCGAGTGACCCTGCTCATCCAGCACCCAGACCGGCATCGGCAGGCCGTCTGCCAGGGCACTGAAGCGCGCCTCGCTTTCGCCCAGCTCGCCTTCCATCCGTTTGCGTGCGCTCACATCGAAAAACAGCACCGCGACCGTGTCATCGCCCTCGGCACCCACCCGCACGGCATCGACCGAATAGGCGCGGCCCAGCGCCTTGGCCTCCAGTTCGAACTGCGTCGCCTCACCGGTACGCGCTACGTGCCCGTAGATGGTGAACCAGTCCTTCTCGTGGTTGGGTTCAAGCTCGCTCATCCGCCGCCCGATCGGATCCACCAGCCCGGTATGGCGTTCGAACGCCGGATTGACTTCCAGGAACACATAGTCAACGGGATGGTCCTGCTCGTCGAAGAGGACTTTGATCACGCAGAAGCCCGCGTGCATGCGCTCCAGCGCGTGCTGGTACAGGCTTGCGCCACCTGCGGCGGCGTGTGCGGGCAGGGCTTCCAGGGTCGAATTCACAGGGGACAAGGGCTTGGGCCACTGGGTAGCAATACATACAGCATGGTCCAGACTGCGTATTCGCAGCGTCAAGCGCCGGGCGTCATGTCCGGCGTGATGAACTTCCCGTAAGCGCATGCCCGGGCGTGCTGGAGTGCAGCTTGTCCGGCGCGCCAGGCAGGACCACACTGGGGGCCACACTTACAGCGCTGCCACACGGCGCAGGAGCCTGCCATGAGCCGCCTTTCACTACGCAGCCTGCTGCTGGCAGTCCTGCTCGCCACTTCCGCCGGTGCCGCACTGGCCGCCCCGCGCACCGTGACCGATCCGCAGGCGCCGCGCGCGCTTGAAGCGTCCGGCCCGGTCAGCGTGCAGTGGAACGACCCCAAAACCTTCACCGAGCTGCGCAACAGCACCAACCGCTTCGAGGCCGAGCGCGGCAACTGGGTTCATCAATTGGCCGAGTACGCGCGCAAAACCGCAGAGAAGACCCTGCAGCCCGGCCAGACGCTGGACATCACCTTCGTCGACATCAAGCGCGCAGGCGATTTCGAACCGTGGCACGGTCCGCGTGCCAGCGATATCCGGATCATGCGCGACATCTACCCGCCGCGTATCACCCTGCAGTACGCACTGAAGGACGCGGGCGGCCGGGTGCTGGACCAGGGCGAAGCCGCGCTGCGCGATTCCGGCTTCCTGCACGGCAGCACCGGCATGCAGAGCAGCAGTGACCCACTGCGTTACGAGAAGAAGCTGATCGACGACTGGGTGCGCCGCGACCTGGCCAAGCGGATCGCCGCCACCCCATCCGCTGGATGACGATCCAGGCGGGTGGGTGACGGCCGAGGCCTGGTGGGTGATGAGGGTGACGACCGTTGGTCGTTACGCTCTCCCCTTCCCCTCACCCCTCAACATACTCCCGGCGCACGCGCTTCACCGCGCACGGCAGCTGGTAAGCGCTGACCCCACAACGCGGCGCCAGCTCGGCCAGGCTCAGCGCCTGCCCACCCCACAGCTGCACCTCGCTGCCCACGCCCGCCTGCGGGAGTGCGGTGAGATCCACGGTCAGCATGTCCATCGACACCCGGCCGATCAGCACACCCGGCTGGTCGTCGATCACCACCGGCGTGCCGTTCGGCGCGAACTGCGGATAGCCGTCGGCATAACCCATCGCTACCACGCCCACCCGGGTTCGCTGGCTGGCCACGAAGCGTGCGCCGTAGCCGACCGGCTCGCCTGCTTCGATCCAGCGCTCGGCGATCACCTTCGAACGCATGTTCATCACCGGGCGCAGGCGCGCGGTCACCGTGGAATCAACCGCCAACGGGTTGGCGCCGTACAGCATCAGGCCCGGACGCACCCAATTACTGCGCACATCCGGCCAGCCCAGCAACGCAGGCGAATTGCAGATGCTGGTCTCGCCGGCCAGCCCGGCCGTGGCCGTTGCAAACACCGCCGCCTGTTCGTGGGTGCGTCCGCTGTCCAGCTCATCGGCACGCGCCAGGTGGGTCATCATGACGATGCGACCGACCTGCGGCAGCGCGGAAAGGCGTGCATGTGCGGCACGGAAGGCATCCACGTCCAGCCCGAGCCGATGCATCCCGCTGTCCAGCTTCAGCCATACCGTCAGGGCCAGCGGACTGTCGAAGGCGGCAAGCGCCTCGACCTGCCACGGCGAACCCACGGCGGTCCACAACCGGTGTTCGGCGATCAACGGCAGCTCGCTGGCTTCAAAGAAGCCTTCCAGCAGCAGGATCGGGGCGGAAATACCGGCCGCACGCAGTTCCAGCGCTTCTTCGATGGTCGCCACCGCGAAGCCATCGGCTTCGCTTTGCAGCGCCTGCGCGCAGCGCACCGCACCGTGGCCGTAGGCATCGGCCTTGACCACCGCCAACGCCTTGCCACCGCCCAGCTCGCGCGCGAGGCGGTAGTTGCTACGCAGCGCATCCAGGTCGATCAACGCACGTGCAGGGCGCATCAGCGGCGCCCCGCGTGCGCGTCCGCAGCGCGCTTGCCGCCATAGCGGAAGATATCCAGGCCCTCGGTGCTGATCTGCGGCTGGCGCGCGCTCATCAGATCGGCCAGGTAACGGCCGGACCCGCACGCCATGGTCCAGCCCAGGGTGCCGTGTCCGGTGTTGAGGAACAGGTTGCGCAACGGCGTGGCGCCGATCACCGGCGTGCCGTCCGGGGTTGCCGGGCGCAGTCCGGTCCAGAACTCGGCTCGCGACAGGTCGCCGCCCTTCGGGTACAGGTCACGCACCACCAGCTCCAGCGTCTGCCGGCGACGCGGCGACAGGGACAGGTCGAAGCCGGCCACTTCGGCCATGCCACCGACCCGGATGCGGTTGTCGAAGCGGGTGACCGCCACCTTGTAGCTTTCGTCCAGGATGGTCGAGGTGGGCGCCATCGCCGGGTCGGTGATCGGCAGGGTCAGTGAGTAGCCCTTCAGCGGATACACCGGCAGGTCCAGTCCCAGCGGGGCCACCAGCGCCGGCGAATAGCTGCCGAGTGCCACCACGTAGTGATCCGCGGTTTCCAGCTTGCCGTCCACGCGCACGCCGGTGATGCGGTCACCTTCGTGCTCTATCCCGGCGATATCCACGTCGTAGCGGAACTCCACGCCGGCCTCGGCCGCCATCGCGGCCAGCCGGCGGGTGAACAACTGGCAGTCACCGGTCTGGTCGCGCGGCAGGCGCAGCGCGCCGACCAGCCCGTCAACGTGGGCCAGCGCGGGTTCGGCGGCGATGATGCCGGCACGGTCCAGCACTTCGTACGGCACGCCATACTGCGCCAGTACCTCGATGTCCTGCGCCGAAGCGTCCAGCTGCTGCTGGGTACGGAACAACTGGGTGGTGCCCAGGTCACGCCCTTCATAGTCGATGCCGGTCTCGGCACGCAGCTGGTTCAGGCAGTCGCGGCTGTACTCGGACATGCGCACCATGCGCGCCTTGTTGATCGCATAGCGTTCCTGCGTGCAGTTGCGCAGCATCTGCCACAGCCAGCGGTACTGGGCCAGGTCCATGCCCGGACGGATCGCCAGCGGCGGGTGCTTTTCAAACAGCCAGCCGATCGCCTTCTTCGGCACGCCCGGCGCCGCCCACGGCGAGGTGTAGCCGAACGACAGCTGCCCGGCATTGGCGAAACTGGTCTCCAGTGCCGGTCCCGGCTGGCGATCGAGCACGGTGACTTCGAAACCGGCCTGGCGCAGGTACCAGGCACTGGTGGTGCCGATGACGCCGCTGCCGAGGATGAGAACGCGCATGAGACCTCTCCAACCCGATCAATTCCCTGCGCAGGAGCACGCCGGGACCATAATCAGACAAGTATAGTCAGCCTGATCCAGCGAATTTGCGCGTTTTATGAAAGCGGGGCAGCATATTTCACTGAAAACCATCTGCACAGGGCGACACCGTGGCCACCCGCACCCGCGAACTGGACAAAATTGACAGGAAAATCCTGAGGATCCTGCAGGCCGAAGGCCGGATCTCCTTCACCGAGCTGGGCGAACGCGTCGGCCTGTCCACCACGCCATGCACCGAGCGCGTACGCCGCCTGGAACGTGAAGGCGTGGTCACCGGCTACCACGCCCACCTGGATCCGAGCGCACTGAAAGCGAGCCTGCTGGTGTTCGTTGAAATCAGCCTGGCCTACAAATCCGGCGACATCTTCGAAGAGTTCCGACGCGCCGCGCTGAAGCTGCCCAACGTGCTGGAATGTCACCTGGTCTCCGGCGATTTCGACTATCTGTTGAAGGCGCGCATCAGTGAGATGGCTTCGTACCGCAAGCTGCTGGGCAGCACCCTGCTGACCCTGCCGCACGTGCGCGAATCCAAGAGTTACATCGTGATGGAAGAGGTCAAGGAGACCTGGAGCCTGCCGATCCCGGACTGAGCGGTCGAACGGGTGAGGCCCCCTCGCGGGTGTTGTTTGTTGCCGCAGCTGGGTTGGGCCGGGCGGTGGGGCTGTGCGGGGGACGGCAGAAGCTGCATCCATGCGGGCCTCGTTTCGCGCCATCCATGGCGCGGGTACACGTCATCGCATTCGCGCTGCCGCTCCCACGCTTTGCTGTGCAAACCGTGGGCCCCGTCTCACCGACACCCACACCCCGCCGCTTCGCGGCCGCCCCTGACTCAGGGGCTCCCTCCACCCGACACCACACGGGCGCTCTGGTAGCGCCGACCCATGGTCGGCGGAAACCATCAAATCCCTCCCCCCAAAGCCGCCGACCATGGGTCGGCGCTACCGAAGGTTCCATGGCCGCCATGGACCTGTCGAAGGTGGGGCGGGGTGGGTTCGTGGGAACGCTCATCCGCATGGATGCGGATGGCGAGCCTACAGGGACGTACTTGCGGCGATTCCCACGAACCCACCCCGCCCCGCCAACGCAGCAGCCCTGCAGCTCTTGACGTTGACGTTGGCTCTGGCTTGAAAGGCAAATGCCGGGCGCAGCCCGGCAAACAAACAAACAAACAAACCCAACCCTACGGCTTGATCCTGGCGTCAGCACCCTGCGGCACGCTGTCGTGATACCGCCCCGTGCGCGAATCGAACACCCGGTTCGGCCCCGCCGGCTTCACCCCCGGAATGATCCGCCCGTCGCGGTCATACACCTTCGCCGGGGCCGTGCTCGCCGGCGGCGCCACCACCTTCGCCGGCCCGGTGCTGCGGATCGGCCCCGCCGCTGGCGGCGGGCTGGCAATCGGTCGTGGGGCCTGCACCGGCGACGGCGGCGAAGGCTGCACCACGCGCGGCGGCTGTGGAGCCGGCGGCGGTGGCGGCGGCCGCACCGTGGTCGCACTGCGGGTCGCCGTCGGGCTGGACGGCGACGCCAACTGCGCCGACGCCAGCGCCGGCACCAGCAACGCAGACAGCAGGATCAATGAACGCTTCATGGCAGCCCCCCGGTAGTAGTTCAGCGCAGCGTGCGCCGCCTCCCGTGTGCCTGCCATGAACAAAGCCCCCGCCAACCGGCCGCGCCCCGCCAGCAGGCACTCCGTGCGCTGTCCACCCCGCTTGCATGCCCGGCCCCACGCCCCCATCTCCGCAGGCATCCCCCAGGAGATACCGCATGAGCGCCTTCGACCTCACGCCCCCGACCGACGCGCAGCGCCAGGCACTGGAATCCTCGCTCAGCCCCGACGAAGCCCGCGTGCTGCTCCAGCACGGCACCGAAGCGCCGTTCTGCGGCGTGTTCCTCGACAACAAACGCGATGGCGTCTACTGCTGCCGGCTGTGTGCCCTGCCACTGTTCCGCTCCAGCACCAAGTTCGATTCCGGCACCGGCTGGCCCAGCTTCTTCGCCCCGTTCGCCCCCGAACACGTGCGCGAGATCCGCGACATCAGCCACGGCATGATCCGCACCGAGATCACCTGCGCCCGCTGTGGCAGCCACCTCGGCCACGTCTTCCCGGACGGCCCGCCGCCCACCTTCGAGCGCCACTGCCTGAACTCCGTCTCACTTTCGTTCACGGAGAACGGCGCGTCCTATGACGATCCACTGCAGCGGGGCGGTGCCGAAGCCGAACCCGCCGGCTGATCCGCGGCGGCAGGCCCGCCGACGGATTTCACATATTGCCTCTTCAGAAACCGCGTGAACGCGCCGTTAGGGAGATACCCCCTCTCCCTGCGTCGCGTCCATGCTCATCCTCATCGGCTTCCTCGTCGTCATCGCCAGCGTGCTCGGTGGTTATCTCGGCGCCCACGGACGACTGGGCGCGCTCTGGCAGCCCTACGAGCTGGTGATCATTGGTGGCGCCGCCGTGGGTGCGTTCCTGGTCGGCACCCCGGCAAAGACCGTCAAGCAGACCCTGAAGGCCAGCGTGGCCGTGTTCAAGGGCCCGCGCTACAAGCAGCAGGACTACATCGACGTCCTCAGCCTGGTGTACGAGCTGCTCAACAAGGCCCGCCGCGAAGGCTTCATGTCGTTGGAAGACCACGTGGAGAAGCCCGGCGAAAGTCCCATTTTCGCCAACTACCCCAAGGTCCAGGCCGACCACCACCTGGTCGACTTCATCACCGACTGCCTGCGCCTGATGATCGGCAGCAACATCGAACCGCACGAACTGGAACCGCTGCTGGAGCTGGAGCTGGACAAGCACCATGCCGAAGCGCTGGCGCCGTCGCAGGTCATCACCAAGGTGGCCGACGGCCTGCCTGGCTTCGGCATCGTGGCGGCGGTGCTGGGCATCGTGATCACCATGGGTTCGATCGGTGGCCCGATCGAAGAAGTCGGCGCGCACGTGGCCGGCGCGCTGGTCGGCACCTTCCTCGGCATCCTGCTGGGCTACGGCTTCGTCGGCCCGATGGCCGCGGCAATGGAAGCGCGCGCCGAGCAGGACAGCCGCATCTACGAATCGGTGAAGACCGCTCTGCTGGCCTGCCTGCGCGGCTACAACCCGAAGATCGCGCTGGAATTCGCCCGCAAGACGCTGCCGTCCGACGTGCGCCCGGCGTTCTCCGAATTCGAGCAGCACCTCAAGACGGTCAAGTAAGCCATGAGCGAGACCAAGCCCACCGTCATCGTCCGCCGGGTCAAGAAGAAGGGCCACGCCGCCCACCACGGCGGCTCGTGGAAGGTGGCCTACGCCGACTTCGTCACCGCGATGATGGCCTTCTTCCTGGTGCTGTGGCTGGTGGCGTCCACCAGCAAGCCCGAGCGCGGCGCCATTTCAGAATACTTCCGCAATCCCAGCCCCTTGTCGGGCACCAGCAGTACGCCGGCACCGGGCATGGCCGGGCCGGGTGGCGCCAGCACCTCGATGATCAAGCTGGGCGGGGCGGCCGATGTCAGCCGTGGCACCAGCAACGATCCCTTCCAGAACCAGCAGGAAAGCATTCCCAAGGCCGTCGACCCCGACTCGCGCCAGCAGGAAAAGAAACAGCTGGAAGCGCTGATGCAGGAACTCACCGAGGCCATCAGCAAGAGCCAGGCGCTGGAACCGTTCAAGGACCAGCTGCTGCTCGACCTGACCCCGGAAGGGCTGCGCGTGCAGATCGTGGACAAGCAGAACCGGCCGATGTTCGACCTCGGCGGGGCGGCACTGAAGCCGTATACGCAGACGATCCTGCGCGAACTGGCGAACTACCTGAACCACGTGCCGAACCGGATCAGCCTGACCGGCCACACCGACACCGCCGCGTACAGCACCCAGCACGGCTACGGCAACTGGGAACTCAGCGCCGACCGCGCGAACGCGGCCCGCCGCGCGCTGGTGGACGGCGGACTGGATGAGGCCAAGGTCACCCGCGTGGTCGGGCTGGCCTCTTCGGTGCTGTTCGACAAGACCAACCCGGCCAACCCGATCAACCGCCGCATCAGCATCGTGGTGATGACCCGGGATGCCGAAGCTTCTGCGCTGGCAGGCGCCGGCTCCCCGGTCGCGTTGTCGCCCGCAGTGGCCGATCCGGACGTGCAGGCCGCGCAGGTGCCGGCCGTGGTGGGTGACGCCGCGCCGTAGCGCCAAGCGCGCCCTGCGCTGGGCCATTACAATGGCGGTCTTCCCTTTTTGCAGGCTCCCACCATGTCCAAGCTCTCCAAAGCCAAGCGCGACAAGCGCAAGAAGCAGCAGCCCAAGCGCGCCTTCGCCCGCCTGAGCGACCAGCAGCAGGTGCAGAACCACGCCGTGCTGACCAACGAAGAAGGCCAGGTGGTCGCGGCCATCGGCCTGCAGGGCCGCCAGTGGCTGCTGTCGATCGGCGGCCAGACCATGGGCAACGCGGATGATCCGATGCCGATGCTGGCCATGCTCAAGCACCTGGCCAACGTGCAGGGCAAGGAAGGCCGCAAGGTCGACCTGCAGTACTCCGAAGGCCTGGGCGAGCTGATCAAGGTCATGGCTGCCGAAAAGGAACTGGACGCCGATGCGTACCTGGACCAGCTGGCCGCCGAGTTCGACAACATCGATGCCGAAGACGCCGCCGAAGGCGAGGCTGCACAGGACGTCACCGACGCCGAGGCAGCCACCGAGGCCCCGGCAGACGCAGAAGCGGAAACCACAGCCGAAGCCGACGCCGACGCTGACGACAAGCCGAAGGCCTGAAGGGCCTCCGGACCCCGGTGACGGTCTACGTCGACGACGCAGTACAGGCCTGGCGCGGACAGCGCTGGGCCCACCTGATGGCCGACACCCTGGCCGAGCTGCATGCCATGGCGGCGCAGCTCGGCATCCCGCGTCGCGCGTTCCAGAACAAGTCCAGCGGCGCGCACTACGACGTCACCGTGGCCCTTCGCGAACAGGCGATCGCGCTCGGCGCGCAGCCGATTTCCCGGCATACCGATCGCGAACGGGTCAAGGCGGTGATCGCCAACGCCCGCGCGCAGTACCAGCCCGAGTAGCGAGCACAGGATCCGGCCCGGTCAGAACGGATCGCTGCCCAGCCGCACTTCAACGTTCAGCAGCGAACACAGCGCCAGCATCGCGTCGTCGTCGCGGGTCAGCGCCATCCAGCCGGTGAAGCCGTCGCTGCCGGCATCCACGCTCCACAGCGTGTAATTGTTCTCGCGCAGGCGGTCGAAGGCGGTGGACATCAGCTGCACGCCATCCAGCCCGATGCTGAAGTCTTCGTCGTCCAGGTCGCCGCCCCAGTCCACCTGCAGGTTGAAGCGCGCCGACAGCTCGTTGACCGCCGACATCAGCGATTCCAGGTCATCGCGTTCCACCTCGAAGCCGCTCTGCCAGCCGATCGCGGTGAACAACGGCGGGATCCAGTCGCTGTCCGGCTCCAACGGCTCGCCCTGTTCGGCCAGCAGCTCGCGCCAGCGGTTGAACTGGGCCAGCGCCAGCTCTTCGTCGCCGGGATTGATCAGCACCAGCAGGTTCCATGCACGCGCCTCGAAATCGTCCTCGTCGTAGTCGTGGGCGTCTTCTTCGAAGTCGAAATAATCGCTGTTGTCGGGCATGGTCGTGGTCCTGCGGGTACGGTGCTGTGGCACGCATTCTGAGGCCTTGCGGCCGCCGCCGGAAGCATCGGCGTTGGGTCGCGCGCCGCGTACAGGTATCCTTCACCCCATGAAGCCGGCCTTGGTGGCCGTCACAGTGAAGCTGAAATGAGCGATACGCCTCCCGACCACCTGGCCATCAACCCGGCCAGCCCCCACCACGATGCGCAGGCGCTGGAGCGCGGCGTCGGCGTGCGCTTCAATGATGTCGAGCGCACCGATGTCGAAGAATATTCGGTCAGCGAAGGCTGGATCCGCGTGCAGGCGGGCAAGGCGCGCGACCGTCGCGGCAACCCGATGACGCTGAAGATCAAGGGCAGTGTCGAAGTGCGCTACCTCGACCTGAAGCCGCAGGCCTGAGGCCTGCTGGACGGGCCTGCGGTAGCGCCGAGCCATGCTCGGCGGGCTGTGTCAGGCACCGCGGCAAGAGCCGCCGAGCATGGCTCGGCGCTACCGCCAGCATGCCCCTCACTCCCTCTGCCGCGATTCCAGCAGGTCCAGGTTGCGGATCAGCTTGCGTGATATCTCATCGGAGATCAGTCCGCGACGGGTCAGCCGGAACAGCTCCTCGCGTTCGGCGTTCAGCCCGGCGCCGCGCAGCTGGCGGTAGCCGCGTTCCATCCGCCTGACCTTTTCCGGATCCGCATCCGGGCCATGCTCTTTTTCCAGGTTGCGCTGGTACAGCAGGCTCACCCGTGATGCCGCATCGTTGTACAGCTGCACGTTGTCGGTGGTCTGGTTCTGCACCAGCTGCTGGCGCATCCGCTCCACCCCGGCCAGCGCCGCCTTGGATGCCAGCTTGCGCGCTACGTCCTCTTCCTTGCGCTCGCCCGAATCGGCCGGCAACTGCAGGCCTTTCAACAACTGCGGCAAGGCCACGCTGGCGCCCACCAGCGAGAACAGGATCACCGCCGCGGCCAGGAAGATCACCAGGTCACGCGCCGGGAATGGATCGCCGCTGGGCAGGAACAACGGCAGGGTCAGCACGCCGGCCAGGGTAATCGCCCCGCGCACGCCGGCTACCGAGGTCGCCACCACGATGCGCCAGTTGGGCGCCTGGCGCTGCTCGTCGCCGCGACGCCGCGCGCGCAGCAGGTTCCAGCGCAGCGACAGCCATACCCACAGCAGGCGCAGCAGGATCAGCGCCAGGTTGATCACGATCACGTACACCGCCAGCCACCACGGACTCTGGTGGCCGCTCTCGCTCATCGTGGCCACGGCACGCTCCACGATGCCCGGCAGCTGTTCACCCAGCAACACGAACATGATGCCGTTGAAGCTGAACTGCAGCATGTTCCACACCGCCGAACGCTGCACGCGCATGCTGCCGGACACGCGGCCGGTCAGCTCCACATAGCTCATCGTGATGCCCGCCGCCACTGCCGCGAGAATGCCCGATGCGTTGACCTCTTCAGCCAGCAGATAGGCCGCGAAGGGAATCAGCAGGTTGACCAGCATCGCCGCGCCCGGCTCCTCGCCGAAGCGGCGCCACAGCCAACGCTGGAAGGTCGACACCCCCAGGGTCACCGCCACGCCGACCGCCAGCCCGGCCGCAGCCACCCACAGGAAGGTCATCGAGGCGGTGGCCAGCGAGAACGAACCGGTCATCACCGCAGCCACCGCGAAGCGGAAGCAGACCAGGCCGGAGGCATCGTTGAGCAGCGATTCGCCTTCCAGGATGTGCATCAGCCGCTTGGGGATCGGCGCCTTCGACGCGATCGCGCCCACCGCCACCGGATCGGTCGGTGAAATGATCGCCGCCAGCGCGAAGCACACCGCCAGCGGCATCACCGGGATCATCCAGTGGATCAGCAGGCCGGCGCCGATCACGGTGAAAACCACCAGCCCGAAGGCCAGTTCCAGGATGGCGCCCTTGTCGCGGAACAGCCCCTGCTTGGGGATGCGCCAACCGTCCAGGAACAGCAGCGGCGGCAGGAACAGCAGGAAGAACATGTCCGGGTCGAGCGCGTGCCCGCGGTTGAATACACCGGCGATCACCGCGCCCAGCGCGATCTGCACCAGCGGCAACGGCAACGAAAACGGCAGTACGCGGACCAGGTAACCGCTGGCCACGACGGCGACCAGCATCGCCAGGACCACTTCAATGGTGTGCATGCATCATCCAGATGACGGCGCCAACGGGGGAAGGATGGCCATGCGGCCAAGGCGCCAGTGACCGGAAAAAACTAGCACACCACGGCGATCAGGCCCACGCCTGCATCGAGCGGACTCAGCGGGGCGACAGCAAACCGCCGGCCCCGTCGAAGCGGTAGAGATCCATCGCCAGCATGCCTGCATCGATGCCCGCATCGATGCGCCGTGCCCCCAGTCCGCCCTCCCCTGCCGCGCCGATGGCGAAGTGCAGCGGCTGCAGATGTTCATCGCTGGGATGTGCCTGCACGGCACCCGGCGCCTGGGCCCGGTAATCGAGCAGGGCATCCACGTCGTCAGCGGCCAGGCGCTGCTCCACCCAGCCGATGAACGGCCGCACGTAGGGCGCTTCCTTGCCGTCCTGGTAACGGCGGAAATCGTGCAGGTTGTGGGTGATGCTGCCCGAGCCCACCAGCAGCACGCCCTGTTCGCGCAGCGGTGCCAGCGCCCTGCCCAGCGCCAGCTGATGGGCCGGACCCAGCTGCGGCTGCAGCGACAGCGGCACCACCGGGATGGAAGCGTCCGGGAACAGGAAACGCAACGGCACCCAGGCGCCGTGATCCAGCCCGCGGCTGGGATCCAGGCGCGCCGGCAGGCCGGCATCCAGCAGCAGCTGCTGCACCTGGGCCGCCAGCTCCGGCGCACCCGGCGCCGGGTACTGCAGGCGATACAGCGCCTCCGGGAAGCCGCCGAAATCATGGATCGTCGGCGGCAGCGGATGCGCGCCCACCAGCGGTTGCGTACTCAGCCAGTGCGCGCTGGCGATGACGATGGCGCGTGGGCGTGGCAGATCGGCCGCCAGTTCGGCCAGCCGCTGTCCGACCAGTCCGGGCTGCAGCGCGGTCATCGGCGAACCATGCGAGATGTACAGGCTGGGCAGGCGGCGCACGGCGGACTCCTGATAGGACATCGCTCAAGCTTAGTGCCAGCGGCCCGCGCGAAAAATACGTTGCACCGAGCCGGTTTGTTGCAGGAACGGAAACAATGGACACCTTTGCGGCCAGCTTCGAACGGTAGCGCCGAGCCATGCTCGGCGAGCGCTCCGCGCGGTGCAGGCATTCGGCCGAGCATCGCCCGGCGCTACAGAACCACTTCCACCGCGTCCAGCCGCTCGATCACCGTCTTCAGCGGCGCCGGCCGGCCAAGCAGGTAGCCCTGCACCTGGTCACAGCCGTGCGCGGCCAGCCACTGCAGCTGGCCCGGCGTCTCCACGCCTTCGGCGATGATGGTCAGGCCCATGCTGTGGCCCAGCGACAACAGCGCGCGGCAGATCGAGGCATTGCGCGGATTGATCTCCACATCGGCGACAAAGCTGCGGTCGATCTTCAGGATGTCCAGCGGCAGGTGCTGCAGGTAGGACATGCTGGAAAAACCGGTGCCGAAGTCATCCAGCGACACGCAGATGCCCTGTTCGTGCAACCGCTGCATGGTCTGCATCGCCTGGGCCGGCTTGCGCATCAGGCTGCTCTCGGTGAGCTCGACCTGCAACGCACCGCGTGCCAGCCCGAACTCCTCCATCGCGCGGCCGAACTCGCCGACCAGGTCGCTATTGAAGAACTGCACCGCCGATACGTTCACCGCGATCGGCAGGTCGGCCCAGCCGGCATCCACCAGTTGCCGCTGGGCCTGCGCGGCAGCACGGATCACCCACCGCCCCAGCGCCAGGATCAGCCCGGTGTCTTCGCACAGCTGGATGAAATCGCCCGGCGGGATGAAGCTGCCATCGGCCTGTGGCCAGCGCAGCAGCGCCTCCAGCGCGGCCGGCGTACCGTCGCTGGCGTGGCAGATCGGCTGGAAATAGAGTTCGAATTCAGCATCGATGGCGTTGTGGATACGGCCGGCCAGTCGCAGCCGCTCGGCCAGGCGTGCATTGACGCTGGGGTCGAAGCGCGCCAGCACATCGCCTTCGGCGCGCGCGCTGTGCGCGGCCTGCGCCGCCATGCCAACCACCTGCGCCGCCAGCAGCCCATCACCCGGCGCGTGCACGGCCACGCCGATGCTCGGCTCGAACTGGTGCAGCGAGTCCTGCCCGCGCACCGGCTCGGACACGATCTGCACCAGCGCATCCAGCGCGTTCTGCGCATCGTGGGCATCGCTGAAGGCAAACACGAAGTCTTCAGCCGGCTGGAAGGCCAACCAGCCAAACCGCGCGCCCAGTCCGCCCAGCCGCGTGGCCATCGCCTGCAGCACCGCATCACCGATGTCATTGCCCAACGCATCGGAGATCAGCCGCAGCCCACGCAACTGGATGAAGGCCACCGTGTAGCCTTCGCCGCACTCGTCCAGCGCTTCGGCCAACGCCCGCGTATTGAGCAGGCCGGTCTGCGGATGGTGGCTGGCGTGGTAGGCCAGCTCGCGCTCGTAGGCCAGCCGCTCGCTCACGTCTTCAGCCAGCACCAGACAGGCCGCGCGTCCATCGAAATCCAGCCGCGAAAGATGCGCCCGCACCTCGAACACGGTGCCGTCCTTGCGCTGGTGCAGGCGGATTTTCGCGTCCTGCACCTCGCCGATGCGGGCTTCAGCGATCGCCCTGCGGATCTCTTCCCAGCCTTCGCGCGGCCGGATGTCCAGGATGCTCATCGCCAGGAATTCTTCGCGCGCATAGCCGTATTGGCTGACCGCGGCCTGGTTGACCTCCAGGAAGCGCAGCGTATCCGGGTCGAACACCCAGAACGGCGCCGGATTGCGGTCGAATAGCAGGCGGAACTGGCGTTCGGCCTGGTCGGCGCGCTCGCGTGCCAGGTAGCGTTCGCTGATGTCGGTCATCGCACCGATCATCCGACGCTGGCGATCGCCGATCATCACCCGCCGACCGCGTGCGGACACCCAGCGCACGTCGCCGCCCGGCAGCACGATGCGGAACACCTCGTCCAGCACCGCATCACCGGCGAATGCCCGGTCGAATGCCGCCTGCATGCGCACGCCGTCTTCGCGGTGCACGCGCTGGAAGAACTCGGACAACGGCAGCGCATCGACGTCAACGCCGAAGATCTCCCGAGCCAGCGGCGACCAGTGCAGCTGGCAGGCATCTTCATCCACGTGCCAGGTGCAGACATGGCCCACCTGATGGGCCAGCAGCAGCTCGGCGTGGCCGGTGCGCAGTTCCTCGGCCAGCACATGCTGGCGCCGCGCTGCGCGGCCGACGCCCCACACCAGGCCGGCCAGCAGCCCGCAGTACAGCAGGAACATCGCCACCGAGGCGTACACATAAGGCCACCATGCGGCCAGCACTTCGCGATGGCCCAGCCCGGCATACACCGCAAGCGGATACTGATGCAGCGTGCTCATCGCCGATATGCGTGCCACCCCGTCGACCGGGCTGGTTTCCACGCCCAGCGAACGCACCGCGTCACTGCCCAGCGCCTCGCGGTGGGCCAGCCCGAAGCGCTGCCCCACCACGTTGCCGTCCATCGGTGAGCGCGCCAGCACATGGCCTTCCACATCGCTGATCGACACCACCCCGCGCGTGCCGATATCCAGCCCGCCGATGATCCGCTGCAGCTCACTGGTATGCAGGCGCACCAGCAGCCAGCGGTCCTGTTCCAGCTGCAGGGCCAACGGCAGCACCCAGTTCAAGCCGTCGCGTCGCTGCGGCGGCCCCAGGTACAGGTCACTACCACTGCCACGCCGTTGCCCGTCCACCCACAGCGGCAGCTGCAGGTCGCCGACGCCGCTGGTCAGCGCGCGGCCGTGCTGGTCCACCACCACGATGCTGTCCAGCTCGGCATGCCGGTGCAGCACGCCGGCGATGTTCTGGTCCAGCAGCTCCGGTGCTTGTCCGGGCACGCTGCGGAACAGTTGCGCTGCGTCTGCGCCGACGCCCTGCATCGCCCGTTCCAGGTTGCGCATTTCCAGCCACAGCAGGCGCTGGCTGCCCACGGCCAAGGTGCGGCTCTGGCGCTGGGCAACGTCCTGCCTGCGCTGGAAGTCACTGGCCAGCATCGTCGCCAGTCCGGCGGCGAACAGCAGGCCGAGCAGCATTCCACCCCACAACAGGGCACGCTGCGGCCGAACCAGCATGCGGCTCAGTGCGGCCATCGATGGCAACGTCGGCTGTGGTGGCCTGGTGCTCTCATTCGCTAACGTTTTCCTGTGATCCAGACCTAAGCGGCCGCGGATCGGCTTTCTTGACCGTGCTGTCCACTCTCCGGGGGTACCACGTCGAACGCGCTTCCTCCCGGCCCCGTCGTGCAGCATGCATCAGGCCGATGACGACAGGAAGAGTGCCCGCGCCTGTTCAGCCAGGTCCGGCACACGCCGCGCCCGGTTTCGGTACGGTTGACGTTGCAACCAGGCCCACCAGCAGGGATTAGACTGGCGGTTTCCCGTCGCCCGAGTACTTCATGCCTACGTTGCGTCGCGCTCCCCTGCTGCTGGCGATCACCGCCAGCCTGTCCCTTTCGCTGGCTGCGTGCAGCGGCGACACCCCGCCCAGCGCGCCCGCTGCGCAACAGCAGGCAGCGGCCGAGCAGGCGCCCAGGCCGCAGCTGGGCAGCTTCGGTTTCGACGCCGACGGCATGGACCGCAGCATCGCCGCCGGCGACAACTTCTTTGATTTCGCCAACGGCACCTGGGTCAAGAACACCGAAATCCCGGCCGACCGTTCGCGCTTCGGCAGCTTCAACGTGATCGCCGAGAAGACCCAGGCCGACACCCGCGCCATCCTGGAAGGCGCCGCCAACAACGCCCAGGCCAGCGGCGAAGACAAGCTGATCGGCGATTACTACGCCGCCTTCATGGACGAAGCCGGGATTGAACAGCGCGGGCTGGCGCCGGTGCAGCCGCAGCTGCAGGCGATCGACGCACTGGCCGACAAGGCCGCCCTGGCGCGGGCGCTGGGTGCCGACGTGCGCGCCGACGTGGACCTGCTCAATGCCACCAATTTCTATACCGACCGCCTGTTCGGCCTGTGGGTATCGGTGGACCTGCTGCAGCCGGCACGCACCGCGCCCTACCTGGTGCAGGGCGGCCTGGGCCTGCCGGACCGTGACTTCTACCTCGGCGATGGCCGCATGGCCGAGCTGCGCCGGCAGTACCAGGAATACATCGGCCAGGTACTGACCCTGGCCGGCGTTGCCGATGCAGGTGCCAAGGCGCAGCGCATCGTCGCCCTGGAAACCAAGATCGCCAAGGCGCACGCCACCCAGGAAGAAACCAACGACGTGGCCAAGGGTGCCAATCCGTGGAGCCGCGAAGACTTCAGCGCCAAGGCACCCGGCATGGATTGGGCTGCGTTCCTCGAAGCGTCCGGACTGTCGCAGCAGCAGGACTTCATCGTGTGGCAGCCGAAGGCTGTGGCCGGCCTGTCGCGGTTGGTCGCCACCGAGCCGCTGGAGGCCTGGAAGGACTACATGACCTTCCACGCGCTTGACCGCGCAGCCCCTTACCTGCCGAAGAAGTTCGCCGATGCGCGCTTCGCCTTCCATGGCACCGCGCTGAGCGGCACCCCGCAGCAGAGCGATCGCTGGAAGCGCGCGGTGGACGATGCCAACCATGCCATCGGCGAGGCCATCGGCAAGCGTTACGTGGAAAAGCACTTCGATGCGAAGACCAAGGAACGTGCCGACGAGATGGCGAGGAACATCATCGCCGCCTTCGGCAAGCGTATCGATGCACTGGACTGGATGTCTCCGCAGACCAAGGCCAGCGCCAAGGCCAAGGTCGCCGGGCTCAAGGTCGGCATGGGCTACCCGGACAGCTGGCGTGACTACAGCGGCCTGGAGATCAAGCGCGATGATCCGCTCGGCAACGCGCAGCGCGCCGAGCAGTTCGAATACCAGCGCAATCTGGCCAAGCTGGGCAAGGCGCCGGACCACGGCGAGTGGGCGATGCTGCCGCAGACCATCAATGCGATGAACGTGCCACTGGAAAACCGCCTGGTGTTCCCGGCCGCCATCCTGCAGCCGCCGTTCTTCGACGGTGCGGCCGACGATGCAGTGAACTACGGCGCCATCGGTGCGGTGATCGGCCATGAAATCAGCCACGGCTTCGACAACGCCGGCGCACTGTTCGATGAAACCGGCCGCCTGCACAACTGGTGGACGCCGCAGGACCTGGAGAAGTTCAACGCGGCCGGCGACGCGCTGGCGGCACAGTTCAGCAGCTACGAGCCGTTCCCCGGCGTGCACGTCAACGGGCGCCTGTCGCTGGGCGAGAACATCGCCGACGTGGCCGGCCTCGGCACCGCCTACGATGCCTACCAGCTGTCGCTGCAGGGCAAGCCGGGCGAAACGCTGGAAGGCTTCACCCCGGACCAGCGCTTCTTCCTCGGCTTTGCCCAGGCATGGCGCAGCAAGAGCCGCGAACAGGCACTGCGCAATTCCCTGCTGACCGACGTGCACGCGCCGGGGCAGTTCCGTGCGCTGACCGTGCGCAACCTGGATGCGTGGTATCCCGCCTTCGAGGTCAAGGAAGGCCAGAAGCTGTACCTGGCACCGGAAAAGCGCGTCAAGGTCTGGTAAGCAGCAGGCCTGCGTGGGTGATCCGGGCTGGTGGGTGATCCGGGCTGGTGGGTGATCCAGGCTGGTGGGTGATCCGGCCTGGTGGGTGACGACTGTCAGTCGTCACGCCCTCCCCCAGGCCACACCTTCAACACCCTGTCCCTTATATCCATCCGACGCTGCCGACGCTCTTACGCGTCTTCGTCCCCTCTGTCGT